>JBIIUP010000068.1:0-13459 GCA_044339885.1 Pirellulales bacterium
ACCGCCGCGTCGCCCCGCGGGGCGATCCCCTCCAGCGCCGCCCAGATCGCGGTGGCCAGCTCCTCGTCCCCGCCGGCGGGCGACTCGATCGAGATCATCCGCCAGACGACGGCGTGCGTGGGGATCTCCTGCCAGCTGCCCCGCCAGTCGGCGCGGGGCGCGGACACCGAACCGACGGCGCGCGGGTCGGCGGCCTCGGTCGAACGGTCGACGAGCGCGAGGGTCGCACAACTGCCCGCTGCAGGCTCCTCCGCCGACCGCGCCTGGAGCGGCGGCAGCGCGTGGACGCCACTCGGCAGCGGCTGCCGCCGTCGCGTGCCCCAGACCCAGAAGGTGCCGGGATGAGCCCAGGCCGCGGCGGCGGCCTCGAAGCCGGCCGCCGACACATCGTCGGCGTCACAGCCGACGACGATGCGGCGGTGCAGGGCCGCGGCCGACCGGTCCGCGAAGGCCGCGTCGCCACCGATCGGGCCGCCGGCGAGCGGTCCATGTGCCGAGACGATCTCGACGCGAATCCCGCGGATGTCGAGTTCGAACGCGGCCAGCGGAGTGACGAACGACAGGCCGGACGGCTCGCCGAGCATCCGCGCCAGGTCGTGGCAGGCGGTGGTGGCCTCGGCGACGACGACCGTCCGGCAGTTCTCCGCCGCCAGGCCGGCGATCATGGTCCGCACGGCGGCGGCCTGCGCCGGACTGGCCCGCAGCGGGTCGAGCACGCGGCCCACGAGCACCAGCGCCGCCGCCCGATTCCGGCGCGCCACGGCGGCCGCCGCGCCGAGCGACTCCGCGACCGCGGCGGAGATCGCCTCGGCGACCGCCGGCGGGGCGTCCTCTGGGGCCGGGACCGGGCGGTCGATGGCGGCGTCGAAGGCGAACACGAGATCTGCCACAGGCTCACCTCGTCTGGAACGGAAACAGTGGGGGAACGGGCCTCGCTCCATGGCCTGCGGGCCGCCGTCGCCGGCCCGAACCCCGCGGCGTGCGACCGGGGCCCCGAGCCAGTCCATGGCGAAGGGGAACGCAGGAAAGATGGGGGCAATGTAACGGCACCCGGCCGATTGCCGCCAGCGCAAAAAAGCGGGTCAAACACCCGTCCGCTCACGCATCGAGCATGGGGGGTGACGCGGCGAAAGCGGCCACGAGATCGTCGGCCCAGGCCGGGGCGGAATCCGCCGGACCGACCGCGGCCAGGACCCGGCTCCGCAGCAGGACCCCTTTCTCGATGACGCTGGAGAACAGTCGGCATTCCACGCGGGTGCGGCCGGCGCCGCTCGGCCGGACGGCGATTCGCCGTGGGTCGCCCGGATGGACGGCGACGAGCACGGTCGTGCTCGTCCCGGCGGCGCGGCGGTGGACGAGCAGGCAGCAGGCCGCGGGGGGCAGCGGCCCCGACGCAGTGACGCGGGTCCAGGGGGACGGGCCGATGCCGGACGACGACCAGAGGCACTCCGCTGCGTCGATCTCGGCGATCACGGCGAGCGACGCATCGCTCTCGACGACCGACGTCTGCGCCGAGAAGACGAGTTCGCACGCGGCGACGTCGCGGGGCGTCGGCAGGCCGCCGGTGGCCCGCCACATCGCCGTGGCCCGCAACCGCCGGGCATCGGCCGGCTCGTAGACCGCGGTCACGTCGCCGCCGCGGAGCCAGTGCTCGACGGGGGTGGCGGCCGCCTGGAGGTCGATGCCGAGCAGCAGGTCGCCGCGGCTTCCGTCGCCCGCGAGGAACAGTCCGGGCGTGTCGGTCGCCAGTTCGAGCGTGGCCGCCATCCCCCCGAGCCGCAGTGCGTAGCCGCGGTCGGCGATCGTCCACGGGTTCGCCACGGGCGACGCCGTGACGGGCGGGGCATTCGGTCGCGGGGAGTTCGTGGTCATGCGGGGCGGAATCATAGCAGGTGCCCCGACGTCGCCGGCCGGCGGCCACGCGGCGATCGGCTACACTCCGGCGACGACATGGGCAGGACGGCCCCGAACGCCGACTGGACACGCATGGTCGATCTCCCGAATCCCGATCCGCTCGCCGTCGGTGAGGCCGCGGCCCGCGCCGGCGGTGCCGTGCTCCGCGACTGGCTCGGGCGGTTCGCGGTCAATCTCAAGAGCGCCCGCGACTTCGTGACCGAGGCCGACTACGCCTCGCAGCGCGAGGTCCGCCGACTGCTCGCCGCCGCGTTTCCTGCCGACGGCTTCGTGGGCGAAGAGGCCGACCTGGGGGTGGGCCAGCCCCCGTCGGGCCAGCCGGGCCACGCGGGGTCCGGCCGGCGGTGGATCGTGGACCCGCTCGACGGCACGACCAACTACGTCCACGGCTTCCCGGCGTACTGCGTGTCTGTGGCGCTGGCGGATGGCGACGACCTGCTGGCCGGTGCGATCTACGATCCGGTTCGCGACGAGTGCTTCACGGCGGCGAAGGGCCGCGGCGCATGGCTCGACGGAAAGCCGCTCCGCACGCCCCGGATCACCGCCCCGGGGGATGCCATCGCGGCCGTCAGTTTTCCACCTCACGTGACGTCCGAATCGCCGAGCGTGGCCGACTTCCTCGCGGTCATGCCCCATGTTCACGCCATCCGGCGGACCGGATCGACGGCGCTCAATCTCGCCTACCTCGCCTGCGGACGGATGCACGTGTTCTGGGCCCGACAGATCGCCTGCTGGGACGCGGCGGCCGGGCTGCTCATCGTGCGCGAGGCGGGTGGGGCGGTCGGACCGTTTCCCACCGCCGCCGCCGACGGCACACGGGGCGGGATTCGCCTCGACGACCCGGCATTCCTCGCGGCCAGCACCCCCGAGCTCCTCGCGGCGGTGGGGGCCATGCTCGCCGGACCGCCGCCGGCCCGCGGCTGACGGCCCGGGAGGCCGCCGCGTACGAGGCCGGTTGTGACGGTCGTGACGGCTGCCGAAAATGCCGCGACTGCGGGCTCTGGGCGGGGATTCGGGGTAGTCTTCGGAAGGTGCCCTTGTCGCGGACGAGCGGGTGTTCATGCCGATGCCACGAGCCCCCGGATTCCTTCGTCCCAGGTCGGCGCCGTCGTGGCGTTGGGCGGCCGCTGCCGTCGCGGTCGCCTTGGCCGCCGGAGCGGTGCCGGCTCGGCAGCCGGACCAGCCACCGGACCAGCCACCGGGGCCGCTGGCCGGTCCGACCCCGGCCGTCGGCGAGGTCGGTCCCGAAATCTTCTATTTGGAGGACGACGCCGGCCGGCTCGTTCCCGTGCCGGGCTTCAGCTACCGGGACTTCGTCGACCTGTTCCGGCTCCAGCAGGGGCTGCCGGCCGCGGTCCAGCCTCCGGCGGTGGTGCTGGAGAACCTCCTCGTGCGGATCGACCTCGACCCGGACCCCGATCCGTCCGCCACGCGCGGGGCGACGGTGGAGTGCAAGGTCCGCCAGACGCGGGCCGGTTGGGTCCACCTGCCGCTGCAGCTCGACGGGCTGTTGTTGACGGAGCCGCCCCGACACGAGGGGCCGGGCCGGATGATCGTCGACGCCGACCGTGCGCACCGCGGCTACCGCGCCTGGTTCGACGCCCGGCCCGAGGCGGGAGCCGAGGCTCGGCACGAGATCGTGCTCCGGGGCCGAGTGCCGGTCGACACGTCCACCACGCACGACTCCGTGGGTCTGCGGCTGCCCGCTGCGACGACGTCGGTGGTCGAACTGCGGACCTCCCGCCAGGCGGCGGAGGCCACCGTGTCGCCCGCCGCTCCAGAGCAGCGGATCGCGACCCGTCTCGATGCCGCCCGGACCGTCGTCACCGTCGCGGGCCTGGCGGGCGCGGTGCGGATCCGAGTCGCCGAGGCCGGGGCGGCCGACGGCGGCTGGGAGGCCGTGCCCGCGGCGTTCGTCGAGAGCGCCGTGCGGGTCGACGGTCGCACCGCGTTCTTCGAGGCGGCGGTGAGGCTCGAGAACCTCGCTCCCGACACGGCCCGGGTGCTGGTGTCGTTGCCGCCGCGAGCGACGCTGCGGAGCGTGCGTCCCCCGGCGGCGATCGTGGACCGTGGGGGCACCGACGAGCAGCCGACGGCCGTCGTCTCGATCGACCGCGACGCCACCGGTCGAGCCCTCGTCGAACTGGAGTGTGAACGGCCGATCGATCCCACGGGTGGCCAGGACTTCGACGCCATCGGATTCGCCGTCGGGCAGGTCGAGCCGTGGCGGCAGTCGGGACGCGTGAGCCTCGAGGTGGGCGGCGAACTGCAGGCCGTCTGGTCCGACGGTTCCGGCGTGCGGCGGACCGATCCGCCGGCCGCCGGCCGGCGGCCGGCGTTCGTGGCCGCCTTCGCCTACGACGCCCAGCCCGCCTCGCTGCCGGTGCGGGTGAGGCCGCGCCGCAGCCGCGTGGTCATCGAGCCCGAGCATCGCTACGAGGTGGCCGCGACCCGCATCGGCATGCAGTCGCGGTTGCGGATCAACGCCAGCGGCGCGCCGGCGGAGTCGATCGCCATCGCCCTGGACGACGGGTGGAACCTCGACGACGTCGGGCCGGCGGGCATCGTCGACACCGGGGGCGTGACGATCGGCAGCGGCACCGTGACGATCCCGTTCCTGCAGCCGCTGGCCGGCGAGGCCGTGGTCGAGGTGCGTGCCAGCCGCCGCATCGACCGCGAGGCCGAGAAACTGTCGTGGAGGCTGCCGCTCCCGCGGGCCGATCTCGTGGCGCCCGCCGTGGTCTCGATCACGTCGGCCAGCGACATCGAACTCATGCCGGACGCCGCAGCGAGCACCGGGCTGGTGCGGCAGACCGGAGGCGGCCTGCCGCGAACCGAAGGCGGGGGGATCACGCTGGCCTACCGGGTCGACTCGCCGCCCGGCGTGTTCGCGGCCGCGCGGCGGTTCCTGCCCCAGACCGTGGAGTCGGCGGTCGACGTGCGGCTCGTCGTCGACGAGGCCGAGGTCGCGGTCACCGAGTCCATCCGGTTGGAGGTCGCGCACGTGCCGCTGGAATACCTGGAACTCCGGGTGCCCGAGGCGGTGGCCGCGTCGGAATCCCTCGAAGTCCGTCAGGACGGGATCCTGCTCTACCCGTTCGACGTCGCCTCGGCGCAGCGCGAGGAAGACGTCGGGACCGGGAGCTCGCGGCTCATGCGGGCGATCCTCGCCGCGCCGCTGCTCGGCCGCGGCGGCCTGGAGATCGCGTACCGGTTGCCGACGCCGGCGCTGCCCCCGGAGACGACGGTGGCCGAGGACCTGCCCCTCGTGCTGCCGGAAGGGGGCCGCATCGAGAGGCAGTCGGTCCGCGTGGACCCGGCGGACATGCTCGCGGTCGACCTCCGCGGCGATGCCTGGCGGCGGTCCGGCGAGGCGATCGACGGCCCGCTGGAGTGGGTCGCCGCCCGCCGCCAGGACGCGGTGCCCCTGGCGATCGCCGCCCGACCGAGGGTCGCCGCCAACGAGGTCGTCGTCGAAGCCGCCTGGCTGCGGACGCACCTGCTGCCGGAGGGCCGTGAGGACATCGCCACCTACGCGTTGGCGGGCCGCTTCGAGCCGACGAGCATCGTCGTGCCGATCGCCGGCGGTGATCCGCTCGCCTCCTGCGAGGCCCGGCTCGACGGAGTCGCCCTGCCGACGACGAATCACCCCGACGGTGGCTTCGCGGTCGAGTTGCCCCGCGCCGCCGCCGGCCGCCGGCTGCTGGAGATCCGCACCGCGGCGGCCGGCGCCGCCGGTTGGATCGCGCGGCTCGGTCTGCCCGCGCCGGTGCGGCTGGAGCCTCCGATCTTCTCCTCCGGCGTGACGCAGCGGCGGTTCTACTGGGAGATCACGGCCCGCCCTGACGAGCACCTCGTCGGCGCGCCGATCCGGTGGACCTCGCAGCAGCGGTGGCGGGCAGGGCTGACGGGCCTGGAGCAGTCGCCGATCGTCTCCTCCGACGTGCTGGCCGCCTGGGTTCGTGACGCGGCCGGCGGCGCCGCCCCTGCGGCCGTCGACCCCCCGCTCGTCGAGCGCCGGGCCGTGTACTCGGGGCTCGGGCCCCCCGGCCCGGCGACGATCTGGATCGTGCCCACGTGGTTCGCGGTGCTCGCCGCCTCCGGGACGACGCTCGCGGCCGGCCTGGCGCTGGCCTACCTGCCCGGGGCGCGACGGCCCGCGGTGATCGTCCCGGCGCTGGCGGTCCTCTCCCTGGCGGCGGCGGCGTTCCCCGCGCTGGCCCCGCTGGCCGCCCAGGCGGCGGCGCCCGGTGCCGCGCTGGCCGCACTGGCCTGCGGGCTACGGGCGTACTTCGACGGAGACGTCGGACGCGGCGGGAGGTCCCCCGCGGCGACCGTGTCGGCCAGCTCCCTGACCCGTGCGGTCCTCCCGCAGCCCTCGCTGATCGTGGCGGGCTCGTCGCTGCGGCGACGCGAGGAGAGCGCCGTGTCCACCGGACGTCGCGGACCATGATGCCGCGCCGCCGTGTCGTCGTCGCGGTCGTCGCGGTCGTCCCGCTGCTCGTCGGCGCGGGGCGGGCCGACGACGATCCCGCCACGGCCCTCGACTTCCATCGGGTTCACGTGCCGGCCGGCCGCATCGGCGAGGTGCCGCTGGAGGCCGGCCGGCACGTGCCGATGCCGCTGGCCGAGTTCGAGGCCGCCGTGGCGCGGGCCCGCGCCGGTCGCGAGGCCGCCGCTGCGGCACCCTGGCCGATGGCCGCCGCCGCGCGGTATACGGCCTCGATCGACGCCCAAGGCCGGATCGTGGGCAGCGTGGCGTTCGACGTGCCGGCCGATACCGCCGCGGACGCCGGGAGCCTGCCTCTCGGCGGCCTCCAGGTGCGGCGGGCCACGATGCTCGGCGACGCCGGACCGCGGGCCGCCGTCGTCTTCGGGGGGCCGGGCGGCCTCGCCGTGCGGACGCCCGCGGCAGGGACGTACACCTGCGAGTTCACCTGTCCGCCGCTCGGCGGGCAGGGGCGCGTCTACCGCGTGCCGCTGGTGCCGGCGCTCGAGACGACCTTCGATCTGGCGCTCCCCCCGGATCGCCGGCCGCTGCTCGGCGGCGGGGCGTCGGGCACCGCGGTCTTCGCGACCCCGGGCGAAGCCGCCGCGTGGCGGATCACGAGCGGACCGGCCGCCGAGCTCGTGGTGTCGATCGTGGATCGCGATCGTCCGGCTCCGCGGGTGGCCGTCTGGTCCACGGTCGCGATCCGCGGCAGCGACGCCGAGTTCGCCGCGGCGTGCGTTCCCACGGCCCCCTGGCATGCCGGGGCGCTCGTGCTCGAAAAGTCACCGACGGTGCGGGTGACGCAGGCCTTCGCGGAGCACGATGGGGGCCGCGAGCCGCTCGACTTCGCGGCGCTCCCCGACGGCGGCGGCGTCGCCGTGACGGTTCCGGCCCGGCTCGAGGGCAGCCTCGTGCCGATCACAGTCCGGGGAGTCGTGCCGGCGGCGGGCGTCGCCGCCTGGCGGTTGCCACTCGTGCGGACGACCGCCGCGGCCTGGGCCGGTGGCGGCAGCGTGGTCACGATCGATCCGGCATGGGCGGCCGTGGCGATCGACGTCGAGTCCTGCCGGTTCGTCGCGCCGGAGGCCACCGCCCGCTGGCCGCTGCCGGGCCTCGACGGGGTCCGCCGTGCCCGCTCGGACGCGCCGACATTCCACGTCGAGTTCCAGGAACGAACCGCCGGTTTCGCGGTCACGATCGCGGCCCACGCTCCGACCTTCGACGTCGCCCGGGTGACGACGGTCGAGATCACGCCGAACACCGTCCTCGGCCGGACCGCCTGCGACGTGCGCCTGGTGCACGGCGAGGCGTTCGAGGTCTCGGCGCGGCTGGCCCCTGGCTGGATCGTCGACTCGGTCGAGCAGGTCGTCTGGCCGGATGCCGAAAGTGGTACCGAAGGATTCGGGCCGCGGCCGTCGGATCCGGGCGAGCGGGGCTGCGAGTGGCGGGTGGACCGCGGCGCCGAGGGGAACGTGCTGCGGATCGGACTGGCCGTGGCCGCCACGCCGGACCGCGGTCTCGGCCTGCGGATCAGCGGCCACCGCCGCGGGCTGCCGGCCGGCTCCACCTTCACGACGAGCGACGTCGACATGCTGCGTTTCGATGGCGAGGGAGCCGATGCCGCCTTCATCGACTTCAAGCTCGGCTCGGAGTCGTTCGTCGAGATCGGCGGCGAACCCGTCGGCTGGATTCCCGTCGAGGGGCGAGTCGCCCCGCTCGTCGAAGGTGGCCCGTTGCGGGGTCGGATCGCCGGCGGTGGCCGAGCCACGGCCCGTCAGGCCCGGGTGGTTCGTCGCCGGCCGCCCCTGGACGCCTCCGCAGAGGTGCGGCTGGAGCCGCGGGACGACGTCGTGCGGCAGACCTTCTCCTTCACCTGCCGGTCCGAGGCGGGCGGCGTCGAGGCGGTCGTGATCGACTTCGCTCAGCCGATGGGGGACGGCCTCCAGTGGTCGGTGGCCGCGCCCGCCGGCATCGGCTGTGCAGCCCAGCGGATCGACGCCGCCGAGACCAGCGGCCGCGCCGCCGGCGTCGCCGAGTCGTGGCTGGTGGAGCTTACCCCGGCGGTCGAGACGGCCGTGACGATCCGCGCGGTCCGCACCGTCCCCTTCGTGACGGCGGTTCCGTTTCCACTGGCGTGGGTCGACGGGGCCATCGCGCCGGGAGGCACCGTGAGCGTCGGCGACGCCGGTGCGGTGCGGCCGCGCATCCGCAATCGCGGGCTGAACGAACTGCCCGCCGACGTCGCCCCGGGTGCGGTGGTCGGACGCAGCACGGAGTTCGCGTACGGACCGCCCCGGGCCGGCCCCGTCGCCGAACTGGTGCCTGCGGAGCCGGGGGGCGACGCGCGGGCCTGGGCGTGGCGCGAGACGATCACCTGCCGGTGCGAGGAATCGGCCGCGGTCGAGAGCGAGTCGCGGTTCCGGATCGAGAACCATGGCCGCGAGTCGCTGACGCTGACGGTGCCCGCGGGCCGCCGGGTCGACGCCATCCTCCTCGATGGAAGCCGGATCGCCGGCGGCGACGTGGGGCCGGCCGGGGCGATGGTGCGGATCGCGCTGCCGCCGGAGCGGCGGCGCACGGAGCTCGTCGTGCGGACGATCGCCACGCTCGATCCTCGGTTCGGCGCCTGGAGGGTCGAGCCGTCGGGCTGCAGCATCGACGCCCCGGTCCTCGAGCGGGAGGTGCTGGCGCTGCTGCCGCCTCGACTCGCGGTCGCGTCCGGATGGCCCGGATCGCTCTCCGTCGAGGGAACGAGCAAGGACTGGGCCGCGAGGCTCTTCGGGCTCCATCCGGGTCGGCCCGCGGACTCCGGTCGCGCGAAGCCGCCCGTCGGTGGATACCGGGAGGAACGGTTCGAGCCCGGCGGCGACCCGCGGACCGCCGGCTTCGTGGTCGTCCAGCGTCGGCTCGTCGCGTCGCTGGCGATCCTGGCGGCGGCGGTCGCCGCGGCCGTGGCCTGGACATGGTCGGTGCCGCGGCCGGCCGCCGCCGTGCTCGTCTGCGTGGCCGCCGCGGTCCTGGCCCTGTGGGCCGCCGATCCCGGCGACGCGATCGCCCGCGCGGCCTGGCTGGCCGCGGCCGCGGCGGTCGCCCTCCGACGGTTCACACCCCTGGTGCTCCGCCTGGTTCGCCCGTCGGCCGCGGCGGCGGGACGCCTGGGCGCCGCGGGCTGCCTGGCATTGGCGAGCCTCGGCGCCGCTGTCGAGCGGGCGTCCGCCGCGGCTCCGCTCCGCGTGTTCGTCACCCCCGGCGACGGGGAGGCGATGGCGCTGGTGCCGGAGCCGCTGTTTCGCGTGCTCGCCGCGACGCAACCGTCCGCCACCGCGGCGATCCGCATTCTCGCCTGCCGGGTCACCGCGACCGATCCCGGCTCGGAGGCCGCGTGGCGGATGCTCCTCGACGTGGACGCCGACGCCGGCGGCACGCTCGTGCTGGAGCAGGCGGCCGGGGCCCGCTGGCTGCCGAGTGAGTCCCCGGCCGCCACGGGCCTGGGCGTGCGGATCGATCCGGCCGGCGGCGAACGGGCGTGGCTGACGGCACCCGCTGCGGGGCGGCAGCGGATCGAACTCGAGGTCGTGCCGGCGGTCGTGCGGCGCGGCGAGGTCGACGTCGGCGGGATCCGACTGCCGGTGGCGCCGGTGGCGACGCTCGTCGCGGCGGCACGTGGCCCCGGTGCCGTGGCCTGCGACCTCGTCGACGCGGCGGGGCTGCCGCGGCCCGCCGAAGCGCTGGGCGGAGAGGACGGGCGGATCACTTTCGACGTGGCCGGAGCCGCCGCGGTGCGGCTCGCGCGGCCGGTCGATCCGCGGGCATCTTTCGCGGCCGGCATCCGCGCGGCATCGAGCACCAACGAGATCGTCTGGGGGCCCGATGACTGCCGCCTGGAGGCCGCCTTCGACGTCGACCCGGGGCCCGACATCCTCCGGTCGTTCGTCGTGCGGTTCGACGGGCGGTGCGGACCGCCCACGCCTCTGCCGCCTGGTCCCGGGGCGCCTCGGCTCCAGGCGCTCGGCGACGGCGCCGTGCTCGTGGAGCCCGCGGAGCCCGCGCGGGGCCCCATCCGCGTGCGGCTGGCCGCCCGAACGCCGCTGGCCGACGCGGTCGGCGTCTTCGACCTGCCGGGAGCGTGGCTCGACGGCGTGCCCGACGAGCTGCGGACCGTGAGGGTCGAGCCCGCGGCCGACATGGCCGTCGACGTCGACCCGCCGCCACCCGACGGAGTGCCGGCCGCGGAGATCGCTGGTCGGGCCCCCGCCATCGTCACGGCGTGGCGTCGGCGGCAGGAGCCGCGCGGCGTGCAGAACCTCCGGGTCGCGTTCGCCGCGGATCGCATCGGCCTGGAACTGTTGGCGCAGATCGACACCGGCGGCCTCGCGCTGCCGCGGGTCGTCGTCGACGTTCCAGACGGCGTCGTGGTCGACCGGGTCGCGCTCGCCGGGGACGAACTCGATCCGGCGGCGACGCGGCGCTCGGAGGCCGTCGACGTGGCCTGGTCGCGGGTCGATGCCGGCCGGATCGTGGCCGTCGTCCAGCAGCCCAGAGCCGGCCGCTTCCGGCTCGCCGTCGACGCCACGCTGCCGCGGACGCCCGAACCGAGCGGGTCGCTGCCGCTGCTGCGGGCGCGGCTCGGCGGCGGCGCACCGCTGGTGGTCACCTGGGGCGGCGAGCCGGGCGTCCGGGTCGACGTCCGGGAGGCCGGCGCGGAAGCGCCCGTGCCGGGAGGGATCGTCGAGGTGCCGGATGGCGGTGCGGCCCCGCGGTACGAGTGCGTGACCGTCGAGCCGGCGGCCGCGAAACCCGCGGACCGTGCCGAGGATCCGGTTTCCAGCCGCGTGCATCGCACGGAAGTCTTTCTGGCCTTCGATGGCCGGGGACGGCTGCACGGCGGGGTGCGGTTCGACGTCTCGGTGGCCGATCCTGTCGTGCGGTTGCGGCTGCCACCGGGCATGCGGCTCTACGACCTGCTCGTCGACGGCGTCGAGGCCGTGGCCGAGCCCGGCGGCACCGACTCCTGGGACGTCCGGCTGCACGACTCCCGCTGGCCGCGGTCGCTCGTCGCGCTGTTCGCCGCCGACCTGGGGAGCCGGATCACGGACGGGGGGCCGCTCCAACTGGCCGCCCCCGTGATCGAAGGCCTCTCCGGCCCGCCGCCGACCTGGCTCCTCCAACCCCCGCGCGGGAGCGTCATACGGGTCGCCGAGCCGGCCCGGCCGCTGGACGACGCCGCGCTGGAGACGGTGCGAGCGGTCGCGCGGGAGTCGCTCGCGGAGGGGTTCGCGTCGGCCGTCTCGGCCGCGACGGGCCCGGAGCGGGACCGGCTGGCGGCGCTCGCCGAATTGCGGCGCGACGGAGGGTCGACTCCCCGCGAGGCGGAATGGGAGGGGGGCCTGGGCTGGCCGGCGGGCGGGGCGGGGAGCAGGACCGCGAACACCGCGGGCGTGCAGGCGTTCTCGTCTCCGGGGCCCCTCACGCTCCGCGTGGCGACGCAGCCCGACCCGACGTCGGCGGCGCGGGCGCTGGCGACGACGGCGCTCGTCGCGGTCGGCGGCATCGCCTGGAGCGTCGCGTCCCGTCGTCGCGGCGCCCGCTGAAGGGCCGCCGGCTGCCGCCGAGGAAAGCGGGGCGGGAAAGGCAAGGGGAAAGCGGGCTGGCCCACCCCGGTGGCTGCCGCTAACGTCCGCCCCCTCGAGGCCTGGATCGCGGTGGACGAAATGGATGTCGTCCTCGGTCACCGGCCTGGCACGGAGGCTGGACGGGCATGATCTTCGGACGCATGGCGGGTCGGTGCCGGGGGGTGAGGGCCGCGGCGGCCTGGTTTCTCGCGGCGGCATGGGCGCTGGCCGGGGCGGCGCCGGCCCCGGCGGCCGGCTACCGGACGGCGAACTTCCTCGTCGACGCCCCCACCGAGGCCCTCGCCCGGAAGATCGGCGATGCCGCCGAACAGTACCGCCACACGCTCGCCGTCGAATGGCTCGGCGCGGCGCTGCCGCGGTGGAGCCGGCCCTGCCCGATCCAGGCCCAGGTGGCCCCGCATCTCGGCGCCGGTGGCGCCACGAGCTTCGTGTTCGACAAGGGGGAGGTCTTCAACTGGACGATGACGATCCAGGGCAGCGAGGAGCGGATCCTGGACTCCGTGCTGCCCCACGAGATCACGCACACGATCTTCGCCAGCCACTTCCGGCGCCCCTTGCCCCGTTGGGCCGACGAGGGCGCCTGCACCACGGTCGAGCACCCCGTCGAACGGGCCCGACAGCATCGCCTCCTCATCGAGTTCCTCACGACGGGCCGCGGCATCGCCTTCCCGCACATGTTCGCCATGAAGGAGTATCCACAGGACGTGCTGCCGCTCTACTCGCAGGGCTACTCCCTCGCCCGCTACCTCATCGAGCGGGGCGGCCGGCACAAGTACGTGAGCTTCGTGGCCGACGGCCTGTCGACCGAGAACTGGTCGGCGGCCCTCGCGCGTCACTACGGCGTGCCCGGCGTCGCGCAGATGCAGTCGGTGTGGCTCGACTGGGTGAAGCAGGGCTGCCCGGCGCCGCCGGCAGCGGTGGCGGCCGCGGTCCCGGCGGCTCCCGCGGCGTGGGCGGGCGTCGCCCGGGGGCAGAGCCCCGATCCGGTGGCCTCGGCGGCGCCGCAGGGGCCGGTGGCCTCGACCGTGGGCCGCACGTCGATCTACGCCCAGGCCCGTCGCGGCGGCGAACCCTCCCGCACCCGCTGACGAGGCCACCGGGCGTCGCCGGGGTGACTGCGAGAGGCTGCCACATATACGGGGCGGCGCTCTGGCGATCGGTTGACGAGGCGCAGGGGGTCGGCGAATGCTCGAGGAGCCTTGGGCCGCTTCGGCCCACAGCGACAATCCGCAGGACCGCGCAGCGGCGACTTTTGCCGCCCCCGAGCCGGCGCTCTGGCGAACGGTTGACGAGGCGCAGGGGGTCGGCGAATGGTCGAGGAGCCTTGGGCCGCTTCGGCCCACAGCGACGATCCGAAGGACCACGTAGTGGCGACTTTTGCCGCCCCCGAGCCGGCGCTCCACCGTAGGCGGGATGCTTT
>JBIIUP010000271.1:0-3681 GCA_044339885.1 Pirellulales bacterium
GGCCACACGACGGCCTGGCAGCCGGCCGTGGACGTGCGGCGGGCCCCCTCGTTCGGTCCCCGCTACCCCGCGGCCGCCCTGCCCTCGCAGCTCACGCAGTGAGCGTCGCCGGCAGCGGGCGGCGGTGACGCCCCGGAAGGCTACACTTCCGGCGACTCCAGCCGCCCCGGGGCCGCCGTGACCAACAGCGACATCGCCGCCGTCTTCGACCACGTGGCCGACCTCCTGGAATACCAGGGGGGCAACGTGTTCCGCGTGCGGGCCTACCGGAACGCGGCGCGGACGATCGGCGGGATGGTGGAGTCGCTGGCTGCCGTGCGGGCCGATCCCGCCAGGTCGCTCACCGACATCGAGGGCATCGGCACGGACCTCGCGGGCAAGATCGGTTCCCTGCTGGACACCGGCAGGCTGCCGCTGCTCGACGAGCTCGCCCGCGAGGTGCCCGCCGCCGTCTTCGAGCTCATGCGGGTGCCGGGCCTGGGTCCCAAGAAGGTCAAGGCGCTCGTCGACGGCCTGGGCATCGACTCGCTCGAAGCGCTCGAGCAGGCCTGCCGCGACGGCCGGGTGCGGGACGTGAAGGGTTTCGGGGCCAAGACCGAGGCGGCGATCCTCGCCAACATCGCGTTCGCCAAGAGCCCGGAGCACGCCCGGCTCCTCTGGGCCGAGGCCGACGCGATCGTCAAGCCGCTGCTCGAGTGGATGCGGGAGTGTGCCGCGGTGCGCCGCGTCGAGGGGGCCGGCAGCTGGCGGCGGGGCCGCGAGACCGTGGGCGATCTGGACCTCGTCGTCGAGTCGGCGGATCCCGCCGCGGTCATGGACCACCTCCACCGCTGGAAGGAGACCTCGGCCGTGCTCCTCCGGGGCGACACGAAGACGAGCATCCGCGGGCCGAGGGGCGTGCAGATCGACCTGCGGGTGGTGGGCCACGCCTCCTTCGGGGCGGCCCTGCAGTACTTCACGGGCTCGAAGGAACACAACGTGCGGATCCGGTCGCTGGCCCGCGACCGGGGGCTCTCGATCAACGAGTACGGCGTGTGGCGACTCGACGCCGCCGCGGCCGACGGGAGCGCGACAACGCCGCCGCGGGCCCCTGCCAAGAGCCTGGCCGGGCGGACGGAGAAGGACGTCTATGAGGCGGTGGGCCTGCCGTGGATTCCGCCGGAACTCCGCGAGGGGAGCGACGAGATCCGCATCGCGGAGGCGGGCCGCCTGCCCGAGCTCGTCACGCTCGCCGACATCCGCGGCGACCTCCACATGCACACGACCGCCACCGACGGTGAGGCTACGCTCGGCGAGATGGTGCGGGCCGCGATCGAGCGAGGCCTCGCCTACGTGGCGATCACCGACCATGGCCAGCGGGTCACGATGGCGCACGGCCTCGACCGGAAGCGGCTGCTCCGGCAGTGGCAGGAGATCGACCGGCTCAACGAGTCGCTCGCGGAGGACGGCAAGCCGCCGATCGTCGTCCTCAAGGGGATCGAGGTCGACATGCTCGAGAAGGGCGGGCTCGACCTGCCCGACGACGTGCTCGAGCAGGCCGACTGGGTCGTGGCCAGCCTCCACTACGGCCAGAACCAGCCGCGCGACCGGATCACGGCGCGGATCATCCAGGCGATCGAGAACCCGCACGTGAGCGTCATCGGCCATCCAACCGGCCGGCTCATCAACCGCCGGCCGGCCTACGACGTCGACATCGAGGCCGTGATCGAGGCCGCGGCCCGCACCGGCACGTTCCTCGAGATCAACGCGAACCCCTGGCGGCTCGACCTCGACGACCGCCTGGCCGCGGCCGCGAAGCGGGCCGGAGTGAAGCTCGTGATCTCGACCGACGCCCATTCGACACAGGGCCTCGACGTGATGCGGTGCGGCATCCTCCAAGCCCGCCGCGCGGGCCTCGAGGCCGTCGACGTCGCCAACACCCGCACGCTCGCGGGGCTGAAGAAGCTGATGAAGTAGGTCAGGCTCGAGCCGGTGGGGTGAGTTGAACGGCGTCCCGACGCCTACGGATCCCTCGCGCACCGGAAGCCGACGTGGTTTGTCGCGCTGGAGACCTCGCCCTTGCCGCGCGTGCCCACGATGTACCGTGCGCAGTACTGCTCGCTGCAGAGGAACGAACCGCCGCGGTGAATCCGCTTGGGCTGGCCTGGTTCCTGGGGATCGAAGCTGTCGGCGGGGCCGCGCGGGTCGATGGTGACCCGGTCGCCGGCCGGCCCGGCGTCGACGTCGTAGGTGTCGGCCCGGTACCAGTCGCTGCACCACTCCCATACGTTGCCCGACATGTCATGGAGGCCGTACCCGTTGGCCGCATAGCTGGCCACCGGGGCGACGCCGGCGAAGCCGTCGGCCTTGGTGTTCTCGCCGGGAAATCGGCCCTGCCAGGTGTTGGCCATCCAGGTTCCCGCCGGACAAAACTCCGTGCCCCACGGGTACGGGACGCCCGTGAGCCCGCCGCGGGCCGCGAATTCCCACTCCGCCTCCGTCGGCATCCGCTTGCCCGCCCAGGCGGCATAGGCCGCCGCGTCCTCGTAGGCCATGTGCACCACGGGTTCGCGGTCCCGCCCGGCAAGGTCGCTCCGCGGGCCTTCCGGGTGCCTCCAGGAGGCACCCGGCACGTAGGCCCACCAGCGGAGGTGGGCGGCGCCGGTCGCATCACGGAGCGGCACCGGCTCCGCGGGAGGCGTGAACACGATCGAGCCGGCGACCAGGTTCTGCGGCGGGGCGCCCGGGAAGTCCTCGGCCCGAGGCGGCCGCTCGGCGACCGTCACGTGGCCGGTGGCCTCGACGAACCTGGCGAACTCCGCGTTGGTGACCTCGGTGGCATCCATCCAGAACGGCGCGACCCGCACGCGGTGGATCGGCCGGGCGTCACGCATCGCGTCGGTGCCGCCGGACGGCATGCCGCGTGGATCGGCGCAGCCCATCGAGAACTCGCCTCCGGGAACCCAGACCATGCCCGGCGGCGCCGGTCCGTCGGCCGTCTCCGCAGCCGGCACCGTCGCGGTGAACCCAGGCGGAGCGGTGGACTGCCCATGTTCCTGGATGGTCGGCCATGCCGTCGACCGCGGCGGAGACGTCGCCCAGCGTCCCGCTCCCCAGAGGACGGCGGCGAGGGCGATACCGGCGCCGGTCACGGCGATGATCGCCGGTGGGCGGCTGCCTGTGCGGAGGGTGCCGCGCGGCCGGCTCATGCGCACTGGCGGCGCAGCGATCGCGCGAAGGCCCGCCGCAGCCCCCGGCGCCGGGCCGGGTTCCACCACTTCTCGAAGGCCTTGCGGGCCTCGGATGCGAGGGTGTCCTCGTGTCGCTGGAGCACGTCCAGCGTTCGCCGGTCGGCCGACATGCTCGCGTCCCGCGCCAGCCGCCGAAAGCGGTCCGCTGCGGAAGCGTGGTCGGTGAACTCACCGAGCGTTTCCTGGAGCCGTTCGAGGGCGCTCTGGCACCGGGCCCAGGCGGCGGGCGCGAAGACGGGCGCGAAGATTTCCAGGGCGTACCGCAGCTTCTTCCCGGCGATCCGCAGGGCATGGACCTCCTCGTCGCCGCGGAGTCGGCGGTCAGCCTTGGTGAAGAACCGGGACACGGCGGGACGGAACCGGCGCCGGGCGTAGCTGCCGAACGAGGGCTGCCGTCGGCCCGTCGGAATCCTGTCCAGCAGTTCCTCGACCCTTTGCGACCAATCGGCTT
>JBIIUP010000069.1:0-13417 GCA_044339885.1 Pirellulales bacterium
GGGCGTGCTCCCGCTGCCGCAGACGCGAGGGGGCGAGCCGCTCCCGCCGGTCGCCGAACTCCTGCGGCGCTCCGGCGACGCCGCGAAGGGCAGGGAGTTGTTCGCCGGCGTTGGTACCTGTTCGAAGTGCCACGTCGTCGGCGACGCCGGCCGCGCCGTCGGTCCGGCGCTCTCGGGGATCGGCGCCAAGCTGTCCCGCCCAGCCCTCTATGAGGCGATTCTCGCGCCTTCCGCCGCGATCAGCCACAGCTTCGAGACCTGGACGGCGGTCCTGGAGGACGGCCGCTCCGCGACCGGATTGCTCGTCTCGCAGTCGTCCGATCAGGTCGTGCTCCGGGGGGCGGACGGGATCGACCTGACGCTGCCCGCGGGCGAGATCGAGACTCTCGTCCGGCAGCCCGTCTCGCTGATGCCGGCGGATCTGGCCGCCGGGCTCTCGCCCCAGGATCTCGTCGATCTCGTGGCCTGGTTGGAGACGCTCCGGGCCACGAATTGACCGCTCGGGACGCCGTTCGGGCAGGAGCGCACCCGGCCCCGGCGACGGTGGCCGCGCGGCACCCCGGTTAGCTCCGGCGCCGGACCGCGGTACTCTCCGGAGTCATTGTCGGTCCGGTCAGGAGGGATGCCCGAACGCATGGAACGATCCGCACCGGCCCCTGCCTGGATGGGCCGCTGGCTCGCCGTCGCGGGCGTCTACAACCTGCTCTGGGGTGGCCTCACGGTCCTGCACCCAGCGTGGCTGTTCGACCTGACGGGTCTCGAGCAGCCCAACTACCCCTTCATCTGGCAGTGCGTGGGGATGATCGTCGGTGTGTACGGCATCGGCTACCTCGTGGCTGCGGGCGACCCGCTGCGGCATTGGCCGATCGTGCTGGTGGGATTTCTCGGCAAGGTGTTCGGTCCTCTGGGATACCTCGTCGGCCTGTTGCGCGGGGAGGTGCCCGCCGCCTTCGGCGTGACGCTACCGACGAACGATCTTGTGTGGTGGATTCCCTTCGGCCTGATCCTCTACCACGCCCTGCGCCGGACGAGCGACGAGGCCGCGGCGTGACCACCACGGACATCGTGCTCCTCGCCCAGGCCGTGGCCTCGTCGGCGATGTGCGGGATCATCTGGTTCGTGCAGGTCGTCCACTATCCGCTGTTCGCGCGGACCGGCGACCCCGCCTACGCGGCGGAGAACCAGCGGCGTACCGGCCGCGTCGTCATCCCGTGGATGCTCGTGGAGGGGGCGACGGCCGCCTGGCTGGCAGCCCGGCCTCCGGCGACCGTGGGGCGGCTGCCTGCACTCATCGGGCTGGCACTCGTGGGCCTGCTCTGGCTGTCGACGGCCTGCGTGCAGATGCCGCTCCACGCCCGCCTCGCGGCCGAGGGGCACGCGCCGCCGATCGTCGCCCGACTGGTCCGCGGCAACTGGGGGCGGACGCTCCTCTGGTCCGCACGGGCCGCGCTGGCCGCCTGGATGCTCCGGGCGGCCTGACCGTTCTCCGTGCGATCGGGGCGGCGGCTGTAGGATGGCCCATCACCGGGAGGCGACACCCATGGAAGAATTCCTGCAGGCGGCGATCGACGAGGCGGAAAAGGGCCTGGCCGAGGGGGGCATCCCGATCGGCTCCGTGCTCGTGCACGACGGCACGATCGTCGGCCGCGGCCACAACCGCCGCGTGCAGCGGGGCAGCACCGTGCTCCACGGCGAGATGGACGCGCTGGAGAACGCGGGCCGGCGGTCGGCGCGGTTCTACCGGGCGTGCACGATCTACACGACGCTGTCCCCTTGCGCAATGTGCTCCGGCGCCATCCTGCTCTACGGAATCCCGCGGGTCGTGGTCGGCGAGAACCGCTCGTTCCTCGGCGAGGAGGCCTGGCTGGCATCCCGCGGCGTCGCCGCCGAGGTCATGCAGGACGAGCTGTGCGTCGCGCTGATGCGCGACTTCATGCGCGACCGCCCGGAACTCTGGGCCGAGGACATCGGCGAATGACCGGCGGAGCGTCCGCGTGCCCGGACGTCGCGCCGGGCCGTCGCCAGGCTGCGGCCTGGGTGCTGCTCGACTGGGCCGCCAGCGGGTTCTCCACGGTGCAGATCACGCTTCTGGTGGCCTACTGCGAACGGGTCGTCTTCGCGGACAGGGCCTGGGGCGTGGACGCCGGCGTCGTCTGGGCGTGGACGCTCGCGGCGGCGATGCTCGTGGCCGCCATCGCAGCCCCCTGGCTGGCCGCGTGGGCCGACCGCACCCGGCGCCACCGCACGGCGCTGGTGGGCAGCGTGGTCGCCGGGGCCGGGGCCCTCGCCGCGCTAGCCGCTATACCCCCGACCGCGCGGGTCGCGGTCGCCGCCGCGATCGTCGTGGCCGCGGTGGGCTTCGACCTTGCCGCGGTCTTCACCGGGAGCCTGCTGCCGGCGATCGCCGCCGGCCCCGCGGCCGACAGGCTTTCGGCCCGCGGGTTCGCCGCTGGCTACGCTGGTGGCGCCCTGGCTCTGGTGGTGGCGACGACCCTCGTGGCAACGCACGAGAGCCTCGGGCTCTCGGCGACGGGCGGCCTGCGGGCCGCATTCCTGTTCACCGGGGCGTGGTGGCTCGTCTTCTCGCTGCCCGCCGCGGCCACCCGTTTCGGCGCCGGCGGCGGCGCGGCCCACGCCGCGACCTCGGGCCGGGAGCTCCTCGCCTTCGCGCGGTCGCTGGCCACGGGCCACGACGGCGAGCGGCGGCTGGCGACCGTGCTCGCGGGGGCCGTCCTCGTCCTTGGCGCGGTGCAGACGGCCATCGCGCAGTTCTCGAGCGTCGCCCTCGCGGAGTTCGGCCTCGACGGCCCGGCCCTCGTCCGGCTCGTGCTCTTGGTGCAGGCCGTCGCGCTCCCCGGGGCGCTGGTGGTCGGGTGGTTCTCCTCCCGGGCGGGGCGCGGGGCCGCCATCGCGGCGTGCATCGGCGGCTGGGCCGCCGTGCTCGTGCTCGCCTGGTTCGTCCGCACCGCGCTGCAGCTCCACGCGCTGGCGGTGCTGCTGGCGCTGGTGCTCGGCGGGGTGCAGAGCGTGATCCGGGCCACGGTCGCCGACCTCGCCCCGGCCGGGCGGTCGGCCGCCACCTTCGGCCTCCTCCAGGTCGGCACGAAGCTGGCCGGATGCCTCGCCAGCCTCGTCTTCGGTGGGATCTACGCGGCGGCGGGCAGCCCGCGGACGGCGCTGGTCGCCCTGCTGGCGCAGCTCGTCGTCGGATGGTGGGCCCTGTCGCGGGCCGGTGATTCGGTCTCCGCGGGACGACGGGCCGGGTGACCGCGGGCCGCGCTACGCCAGTCCCAGCACGTCCCGCATCGAGTACAGCCCGGCGTCCCGGCCGGCGAGGAAGGCGGCGGCGGCGAGGGCGCCGCGGGCGTAGCAGTCGCGGTTCGTCGCCCGCACGTTCACGGAGAACGATTCGCCGTCCATGCCGAAGAGGATCGTGTGCTCGCCCGGATTGTCCCCCGCGCGGACGGCGTGGTAGCCGATCTCGTCGGCCGGCCGGGCGCCGGGCCGCCCCTCGCGGCCGTGCGCGGCCGTCGTCTGCCCCATCGCATCCCGCACGATCGCGCCGAACTTCAGCGCGGTGCCGCTCGGCGCGTCCTCCTTGTGCCGGTGGTGGCATTCGATGATCTCGACGTCGGTGCGGCCGCCGACACGATGCAGGAGCGCCGCCGCCCGCCCCACGAGATCCATCGAGATGTTGACGGCCAGGCTCATGCTCGGCGACTGGAGGACGGGGATGGTCGCCGCGGCGGCCCGGATGGCGGCGTGCTCGGCCTCGCCGAGGCCCGTCGTCGCGACCACCAGCGGCACGCGACGGGCGACGCACGCGGCGACGATGCCCGCCACGGCCTCCGGGAGCGAGAAGTCGATGACCACGTCCGCGGGGCAGTCCCAGGCGGCGGCCACGGCCACGCCCGCCGCGCCGACCCCGGCGAGCGTTCCCGCGTCGGCCCCGGCCCGCGGGTGTCCCGCCCGCTCGATGGCGGCGGCGAGCTGCCAACGATCCGGCTCGCCGGCGGCGCAGGCGACGACACGCTGCCCCATGCGACCGGCGGCACCGTGGACGACGAGGCGAAGCGGGGACGTTGCCGGCATGGGGTTTCTCCGCGGAGCAGTATTTCACCGCGCCGCGTGGCGACCAAGGACCGGCCGTCAATCGGCCGCGTTTCGGCCGGTGGACGCGGGCGGCAGGGCGCGTGGCCGACCTTATTCACGGGCAGCGGCTGACGTGACCCGAACGCCTGGAGTATCCTCCGGCGAGGGAACGTGTCGCCCAGCCACAGCCGAACCAGGAGTAGCAATCGTGTCTCCGGTGCACCTCGCCCGCCGGGCCTCGGGATCGCGTCGTGATTTCCTGGCCGCCACGCTCTCCGGCGCCTCGCTGGCGGCCGCGTCGCGGCTTCCCGCGGCGGCCGCGGTCCACGCCGGCGGCAGCGACGAGATCCGGGTGGCGCTCGTCGGCTGCGGCGGACGCGGCAGCGGCGCCGCGGCGGACGCGCTGGCCGCCCCCGGAGCCCGGGTGCGGATCGTCGCCATGGCCGACATCTTCAAGGAACGGATCGAGAGCACCCGCCGCAGCCTCGGCGAGCGGTTCAAGGAGCGGGTCGACGTCCCGGACGAGCGGTGCTTCGTGGGCATCGGCGGCTACCGCGATGCGGTGGACGCGCTGCGTCCCGGCGACGTCGCGGTGTTCGCGACACCGCCGGCGTTCCGGGGACCGCACTTCGCCCACGCCATCGCCAAGGGCGTGCACGTGTTCATGGAGAAGCCGATCTCGATCGACGGCCCGAGCACCCGCCGGATGCTCGACCTGGCGGCCCGCGCCGACGCCGCGAACCTCAAGGTGGCCGTGGGGCTGATGTGCCGCCACAGTTCGGCCCGCCAGGAGCTCTTCGCCCGGCTCCACGACGGCGAGGCGGGCGAGTTGCTGGCGTTCCACGGGTTCCGCGAGCAGGGCCCGGTCATGCCCATGGACCTCCACCCGGGTCCGCCGGAGGGCATGAGCGAGCTGCTCTGGCAGGCCAAGCGGTTCCATGGATTTCTCTGGGCCAGCGGCGGCGTCTTCAGCGACTTCTACGTCCATCACATCGACGAGGTCTGCTGGATGAAGAATGCCTGGCCGGTGTCGGCCGAGGCCGTGGGCGGCCGGCATTTCCAGGGGCGGGTCAACGACCAGAACTTCGACAGCTACGGCGTGAAGTACACCTTCGCCGACGGCACCCCGTTCTTCTATTCGGGGCGGACCATGAAGGACTGCGAACACAAGTTCGGCGTCTTCGGGCAGGGCACGAAGGGGGCGTTCACCATCTCTGAACGCGGCCACGCCCCCGCCCGCTCGACGATCTATCGGGGGCAGGCACGCAGCCCCGACGCGATCGTCTGGGCGGCGGCCCAGCCGGAGAAGAATCCCTACCGTCAGGAGTGGGAGGACTTCCTGGCGGCGATCGTGGCCGACGTTCCCTACAACGAGGCCCGGCGCGGCGCCGAGGCGAGCCTCGTGACCGCCATGGGCCGGTTCGCGGCGCACACCGGCAGGACGACGACGTTCGAGCAGATGCTCGCTTCGGCGGACGATCTCGCCGCGGGCATCGACACGCTCGCCGACGATTCGCCGCCGCCGGTCGTGCGCAACGCCGAGGGAAAGTATCCCGTGCCGATGCCGGGCCGGTATCGCTACGAGTATCGCGACTGACGCCGGTCAGCCGTAGAGGTCGATCGCCTGGACGATCTCGTCGAGGCGGTTGCTGACGCTCACCGCCCGGTTGGCGAAGCTCGCGCGGTTCACGCCCCGGCTGCCGAGCACCTCGTTGAACAGCTTCTGGTCGGTCGTGTGGTAGGCGACCGTGGCGGTGGGGTCCTTGAGCTGGTGGCCGGTGAGGATGCAGACCACCCGCTCGTCCCGCCCGATCACCCCCTCGGCCACGAGCTGCCTGGCCCCCGCCACGCTGGCGGCGCTGGCCGGCTCGCAGCCCAGGCCGCCGGCCCCCACCTGGGCCTTGGCGTCGAGGATCTCCTGCTCGCTCACCTCGCGGACCACGCCGTCGCAGACCTCGAGCGCCCGCAGGCACTTGTTGAGGTTCACGGGGCGGTTGATCTCGATGGCGCTGGCGATCGTGTCGGCCCGCCTCCGTTCCCGGTCGAGCTCGTCGTAGTAGTGGCAGGCGGGCGCCAGGTCGGCCCGGCCACCCGACCAGCGGAGGCCGCGGCGGGTGTAGAGCTCGTGGAGCGTGTTGGCCCCGGCGGCGTTGATGACCGCCAGCCGCGGGACCCGGTCGATGAGCCCGATCTTCCGCAGCTCCGCGAACGCCTTGCCGAAGGCGCTGGAGTTGCCGAGGTTGCCCCCCGGCACCACGATCCAGTCGGGCACCTCCCAGCCGAGCGACTCGAGCACCCGGAACATGATCGTCTTCTGCCCCTCGAGCCGGAAGGGATTCACGCTGTTGACCAGGTAGATGCCGAGCCTGCCCGAGACCTCCTTGACCCGCGCCATCGCGTCGTCGAAGTCGCCGGCGATCTGGATCGTCAGCGCCCCGTAGTCGAGCGCCTGCGAGAGCTTCCCGTAGGAGATCTTGCCGGAGCCGATGAAGATGATGGCCCGCATGAGGCGGGTGACCGCGCAGTAGACGGCCAGCGACGCGCTGGTGTTGCCCGTCGAGGCACAGGCGGCCCGCCGCGCCCCGATCATCCGGGCGTGCGTGAACGCGGCGGACATGCCGTTGTCCTTGAAGGACCCCGAGGGGTTGAGCCCTTCATACTGCAGGAACAGCCGGCCGGCGTTGACGCCCACGTAGGACGCGACCCCGTCGGAGGGCGGGCACATCGTCTGCCCCTCGCCGATCGTGACGACCGCCTCGCGCGGGGCGAACGGCAACAGCTCCTGGAACCGCCACACGCCGCTGAAGGCCAACGGGTCACTCCGCCGCATCCACTTCCGTTCGAAGACCTCGAACGACGTGGGGGGGCGGAGGCGGTCCCAGTCGTACTCGACGTCGAGCAGGTTGCCGCAGGACGGGCAGGAGGTCAGCACCTCGTCGACCGAGAAGGTGGCGGCGCAGGCCGGGGAGATGCACTGCTGGAACGCCAGGTCGGTGCGGGCTGCGACGGCCAAGGGACTGCTCCTCGGGAGCGGTGCGGAACCGGGCGAACGGGGGGTCCGTCCTCCGTGCGGCGAACTCAGGGGCACGCCGGTGAAACCACCGGAGCCAAAGGTAGGCCACGCTGTCGGCGCCAGCAAGCGACGTTTCGCCCGCGTGGAGACGGCTCCCAGGCCTCCGGTCGCCCCGGGCGGAACGGCCGGACAACCGACCTGCCAGTTTGACAGCCCTTCTGGCCGTGGCTAGCCTTCACGACTTGGCTTCGCCGGCTCGGATTCCATTCGGAATTCACAGCCCGCGCGGCCTCGGGACGGGAGGATCACCAGCATGAAGGCGGCGGACTTCAAGGTCTACAAGACCACGCTCGAGGCGATGCGGTCGCGGCTGCGGGGCGACGTTTCGACGATGGCCGAGGCCGCCCTCCGCAAGACCCGTTCCGAGGCCAGCGGCGACCTCTCCAGCATGCCGATCCACATGGCGGACATCGGCTCCGACGCCTTCGAGCAGGAGTTCACGCTGAGCCTCATGGCGACGGAGGAGGGGACGCTCGAGCAGATCGAGCGGGCACTGGAGCGGATCCGTTCCCGCACCTACGGGGTCTGCCAGGAATGCGGCGGCGTCATCGCCAAGAAGCGGCTGGAGGCGATCCCGTTCGCGTCGATGTGCATCCGGTGCGCTGAACAGCAGGAGCACGGCCACGCCGGCCGGCCCCGGCAGCCGCGGTAGCGGCCGCGGGGCCGCGCGGCCGCGGACACGGATGTCTTCACCAGGCCAGGGTTGGATCACCTTCGTCACCGTGGCGGCGGTCTCAGCAGCCGTCGACCTGCTCACGAAGTCGGCCGCGTTCCGGAACCTGGGCATGCCGGGAGCCGGTGGCGGGCTGCCGTTGGTGCCGGGCATCCTGGCCCTCGAAACGAACCTCAACGAGGGGGCGCTGTTCGGCATGGGGCAGGGGCTGGGCCTGGCGTTCGCCGCGGTTTCGCTGGTGGCGATCGGCGGCATCCTCGGGCTCATGGCGCGGCCGGCGACCCGCCAGGATCGCTGGCTCGTCCTGGCCCTCGGCCTGATCGTCGGCGGCATCGTGGGCAACCTCTACGATCGCGTCGGGCTCCCCGGGCTCCGCTGGCATGCTCCGCCGGAACGCGTCGGCTCCCCCGTGCTGGCCGTCCGCGACTGGATTCACGTCACGGTGCCCGGCGTCATCGACTGGCCGATCTTCAACCTCGCCGACTCCTGGCTGGTGGTCGGAGCCGGAATCCTCATGCTGCTCGCCCTGCGAGCGCCATCCCTCCCGGAGCCGCCGCGCGGATGACGACGCCCGCCCCCGCAGACGACCGCATGCCGGCCGACGTGACGGCCCGCCTGGCGTCGGCGCTCGCCGCCGTGCGACTGGCCGCTGCCGAGACGCTCCGCTGGTTCGACCGCCCCGGCCTCGCCGTCGAGGAGAAGGCCGACCAGTCGCCGGTCACGGAGGCCGACCGCGCCGCGGAGACCCTCCTCCGCCGGGAACTCCTCGGCGCGTTTCCGAGCGATGCGTTCCTCGGGGAGGAGGGGGGAGCGGTCGCGGGCACCTCCGGCTACGAGTGGGTCGTCGACCCGATCGACGGCACGAAGTCCTTCATCCGCGGCGTGCCGCTCTACGCCACGCTCGTCGGCTGCCGCCACGACGGCCGCGGGGTGCTCGGCGTGATCGCGATCCCCGCGCTCGACGAGATGGTCTACGCGGCGGCCGGCGGCGGCGCCTGGCACCAGCGGCGGGGCGGCCCGCCGGTGCCGGCTCGCGTCTCGACGCGGGCGCGGCTGGCCGACGGCCTCGTCTGCACCAGCGACTTCACCTCGTTCGCACGCTGGTCCGGCGGTCGCAGCGCCGGTGACGCCGCCCGGACGCGGCTGGAATCCGCCGCGCGGATCGCCCGCACCTGGGGGGACGGCTACGGCTACCTGCTCGTCGCCACCGGTCGCGCTGACGTCATGATCGACCCGCTCATGAACCGCTGGGACGCCGCGGCGGTGGAGACGGTCGTGGTCGAGGCGGGCGGCCGGTTCAGCGACTGGAACGGCCGGGAGCGGATCGACGGGGGGGACGGGCTGGCGACGAACGGCCTGCTCCACGCCGAGGTGCTTCGGCACCTGGCCGACGCGGTGAACGCCGGGTGAGCGTCGCGGCGGCCCGCGCCCGACGATCCTCGCCGGGCAATCCTCTCAGCCGGCGGCGTCGATGCCGGCCGCGGCGAGTCCGGCGCGAAGGCTGTCGGCCAGCCGCCGGCGCTCCTCCACCTGGGCCGCGGTGGCCGGCTGCCGCGAGGAGCCCATGGCGAATCCCCGCAGGCCCGCGGCCACGCGGAAGCCCTCGGGAAAGTCGGGGCACCGCAACGTCGGATCGAACAGCTCGGTCAGCTGCCGCTGCAGCGCCAGCGCCGTGGCGAGGTCGCCCCCGCGGACGGCGTCGAAGATCCTCCGCGGGAGTTCCGGCACGAAGCCGCTCGACGCATGGGTGCCGCCGTCGCAGCCGATGAGGAGCATCGGCACGAGGGCCGCGTCCCAGCCGGTGAGGAAGCTGAAGTCGGGGCGGACCGGCCGCACGGCCGCGATGAGGCGGCCCATGTGGGCGATGTCGCCGCTGGAGTCCTTGATGCCCACGATCCGCGGGAACTCCTCCGCCAGCCTCCGCACCGTGTCGACGTCGATGGGGGACGCGAGCATCGGGATGTTGTAGAGCGTGACGTCGATGGGGCTGCGGCGGGCGATCTCGGCGAAGTAGGCGTAGACGCTCTCCGGCGAGAGCCGGTAGTAGAAGGGGGACACGATCGCCACGGCGCGGGCCCCGGCCTCGAGACAGTGTTCGCAGGCGGCGAGCGTCTCGGCGACGGTCGCCTCGGCGGCTCCGGCGACGACGGGCACCCGGCCCGCGGCGGCCCGGCAGACCACGGAAACGATCCGCCGACGCTCCTCCACGGAGAACCGGGTGAACTCGCCGGTCGAGCCGTTGGGATAGAGCCCGTGGACGCCGTGGTCGACGAGCCAGCAGACGTAGCGGGCCAGTTCGTCCTCGTCGATGCGGCCCCGGGCGTCGAGCGGCACCATGTGAGGCACGAGGATGCCGGCGATCGGGGAGGCGGTGGCGTGCATCGTGTGGTGAAACCGGGGGGCTCGTGGACCGCGGCCGGCATAGGCTAGCAGCGGCGGTGCGGTACAGTGAAGTGGTGCCGGCCGTGACACGGCGGCTGGAGCAGGGCCGGCGCCGCCATGACGCAGACCGTTTCGGAGCCGCCCCGGACCCTCCGCTCCGCGGTGGGCCATCTCGGCCCGGGCATCATCCTCGCCAGTTCGATCGTCGGCTCCGGCGAGCTGATCGCGACCACGAGCGTCGGGGCCGAGGCCGGCTTCACGCTCCTGTGGCTCGTCGTGCTCGGCTGCGCGATCAAGGTGGCCGCCCAGGTGGAGATCGGCCGGAACACCCTCACCTGGGGCCGCACGCCGCTGGCCGCCTTCGACGCCGTCCCCGGCCCGCGGTTCGCCGGCCGCGGCTGGATCTTCTGGTGCTGGGCGGTGATGACGGCGCTCATCGTCGTCCAGCAGGGGGGCATCCTGGCCGGTGTCGCCCAGACGCTCGCCGCCGCGGCGCCCGTGACGCCGGCGGGCGCGGTCTGGAAGCGGGTCCACGACGAGGCCGCCGGGGCGCGGATCGCCGAGGCGACGGCCCGGCGCGGCGGCGATCCGGCACAGGCCGCCGAGCTTCACGGGCGGCTGGCGGAGCTCGAGAAGCAGGCGGCGGGGCTCGCCGCGCCGATCGACGACACGGTCTGGGCGGTGGTCGTGGCGGCGGCCACGTCCGTCCTCCTGGCAGTCGGCCGCTACGCCGTCGTCGAGTGGGTCGCGGTCCTGCTCGTCGGCACGTTCACGGTCGTGACGCTCACCGCCCTGGCGTTGCTGCAGGCCGACCCGGCCTGGGCCATTTCGGGGCGCGAACTGGCCGGCGGCCTGGTGCCCTCGCTGCCCCCGGTCGCCGGCGGCCGCCTGCCGCTGCAGACCGCCCTGGCGACCTGCGGGATCATCGGCGTGGGGGCGTCGGAGCTCATGTTCTATCCCTACTGGTGCCTGGAGAAGGGATACGGCCGCGCGGTGGGGCCGCGGGACGACTCGCCCGCCTGGGCCGAGAGGGCCCGGGGCTGGATCCGCGTCCTCGCGCTCGACGCCTGGGTGTCGATGGCCGTCTACACGACGGTGACGATCGCCTTCTACCTGCTCGGTGCCGCCACGCTCGGCCGGCTCGGCCTCCGTCCGGCCGGCGGCGAGATGGTCCGGTCGCTGGGGGCGATGTACGCGCCGGTCTTCGGCGCGTGGGCCCAGGGGCTGTTCCTCACGGGAGCGTTCGCCGTCCTCTACTCGACGCTGTTCGCCGCCGCCGACGGCAACACCCGGATCCTCGCCGACGGCCTCGTCCTGGCCGGTGCGGTTCCGGACGACGAACTCTCCCGGCGGAAGTGGACCCGCCGGCTCGCCGTCGCCTGGCCACAGGCGGCGCTCGTGATGGCCCTGGTGTTCCGCGAACCGGTGGCGATGGTGCTCGCCAGTGGAGCGGCCCAGGCGATCATGCTGGCCGCCCTGGCGGTCGCGGTGCTCTTCTTTCGCTACCGGGCCGTCGACAGCCGGCTGGTGCCCGCGCCGGCGGCGGACGTGCTGCTGTGGCTGTCGTGCGCCGGACTCGTGGCGATCGGCGGCTGGGCCCTGTGCCAGAAGCTGTCGGAGATCCTGACGGCTGGAGCCTGACCGCGGCCCGCGGCCCTTCAGGACCGCAGGCAGAGGCGGGTCACCAGCCGCCGGTAGGTGAACATGAGGAGCAGGTTCGGCCTCGAGAACAGGATCCTCGTCAGGAGGCCGCGGAGGCCGGGCCGGTGCTCGAACTCGATGTGCTCGCGAACCTCGGTCGTGCCGGCATCCAGCGGCACGAACTGGTGCGTGTGCTCCCACTTCGCCGCCGGGCCCTCCGCCTGGACGTCGGTGAAGCCCCGGTCCGAGACGTCGCGGTGCACCGCCGTCCAGCGGAGCGGCAGCGGCCCCACCCAGAGCGTGAACCGGGAGACCGACCCCTCGGCGAGCGGCTCGATCGAGTGCAGCTGCACGAACGTGGGGGGCGGCGTGAGTCGCTTCAGCGCCCGGGTGTCGCGGTGAAAATCCCGGACGGCGGCGAGCGGGGCGGCGACGGTGAAGCGGTAGTCGAAAACGGGCATCGCCGAGGATTGTAGGCCGCCCTTGCCGGAAACCCACCGGTCTGTATCCTTAGGGGCTCGATTTCCCCGACATTTCCAGCCTCCCGCCGAGTGTTCCCGTGGCACGTTCCTGTCAGGTTTGCGGCAAGGGTTTCTCGATCGGCAACCAGGTGACGATCCGCGGCAAGGCCAAGTATCTCGGCGGCGTCGGCACCAAGATCACCGGCATCACGAAGCGGAAGTTCAAGCCGAACCTCCAGCGTCTCCGGGTGACCGTGGGGCAGGGCACCAGCACCTCGCTCCTGGTCTGCACGCAGTGCATCAAGGGGGGCGCCGTCACCAAGCTCGTCCGCCAGAAGCCCTTCCGGCTGCCCACCGTCGAGAAGGCGAAGCCGCTCGCGGAAGAGGCCGTGCCGAGCGGGCCGCGTGCCCGGCCATAGCCCCCGGGCGCGATCCATGGATCTCTCCCGGCAGGACGTCGCCAAGGTGGGGCTGCTCTCGCGGTTGGCCCTGTCCGAGGCCGAGCTCGACAGCCTGACGGGCGAGCTCTCGAAGATCGTGGGGTTCGTCTCCCAGCTCGGGGAGGTCGACACCTCCGCGGTCGAGCCCCTGGCCCACCCGCTGGACTCGCAGAACGTGTTCCGCGACGACGTCCCGTCGCCGTCGCTGCCGCCGGCGGAGGCGCTGCGATCGGCGCCGCGTCACGACGGCGAGTGCTTCCTCGTGCCGGCCGTGCTCGGCGACTCGGGCGCCGCCTGACCGACTCCGGGGCCTTCATGCAGCCGCTCCAGCTCCCCGCCGTCGAACTCGTGGCCGCCGTGCGTCGCGGCGACGTCTCGGCCGTGGCCTGCACGGAGGCCTTCCTCGCGCGGATCGAAGCGACCAACGCCGCCGTCAACGCGTTCCTGGCGATCGATCGCGACGGCGCGCTGGCCCGCGCCGCCGACATCGACGCCCGCCGCAAGGCCGGCCGGCCGCTCGGGCCGCTCGCAGGCCTGCCCGTCGCCGTCAAGGACGCGATCTGCACGGCCGACCTCCCTACGACCTGCGCGTCGAAGATGCTCGCCGGCTACCGGCCGCCCTACGACGCGGAGGTGGTGGCCCGGCTCCGCCGGG
>JBIIUP010000272.1:0-3669 GCA_044339885.1 Pirellulales bacterium
CGCCGCTGCCGCCCTGCGCCGCAGGTCCGGCGGTCCATCAGGGAGTCCCAGCCGTGCCCTCTTCCACCGCCCTGCCCGTGCTCCTGTCGCCCGCCTTCCGCCGCGGGATGGCTGGCGTCGCGATCGCATCGATGACCGCGCTGGTGACGGGGCTGGCCGGCTGTGCCCCGAGCGGCGGCCCGGGCGCCACCCCGACGGGCAACGCCGTCGAGACCATCGAGGTGATCGCGACCGAGGAGGTGCCCGCAGCCGCGGCGCCGGGGAGCGTGGCCGCCGTCACCGAGAAGGTCTCCGCGTCGCTGCGGGAACTCGACGAGTCGAAGGCGGCCGCCGACAAGCGGATCGACGAGGCCGCGCGGGACGCCGACCCGGCGCCGGCCGCCGTCGCCGTCACCGGCCGGGAACGGGTGACGCTCGGCGATCCCGCCCTCACGGCGGGCGTGCCCGGGCCGGCGGGGCCGATCACCCTGGGGCAGATCGACGCCTGGCTCGCCGATCCCAGGAATTTCATCGAGCTGGATCCGGAGCTGCCGCTGGGGCTCTCGCAGGGGGCGGGGCAGATCACCGGCCTCGACAAGAACCCGCTCACCCGCGCCAAGATCGAGCTCGGTCGGCAGCTCTATTTCGACCCGCGGCTCTCGGCCGATTCGACGATCAGCTGCGCCAGCTGCCACAACCCCGCCGAGGGCTACACCGCCCACACGGCGACCGGCGTCGGCATCCGCGGCCAGCTCGGGGGCCGCAACTCGCCGGTCTCGTTCAACCGCATCCTCTCGGGCCCGCAGTTCTGGGACGGCCGCGCCGATTCCCTGGAGGCTCAGGCCGTGGGCCCGATCGCCAATCCCATCGAGATGGGCTTCACGCACGAGGGGGTCGTCAAGCGGCTCGGGGAGACCGCGGTCTATCGCCGGCAGTTCGAGAAGGTCTTCGGCGAGCTCACGATCGACCGCGTCGGCCAGGCGATCGCGGCCTTCGAGCGGGTGCTCGTCACGGCCCCTTCCCCCTACGACTACGGCGAGCAGCTGCGGCCGTTCGCCGACCTCGACGAGGAGGATCTCGCCGACGACCCGGAACTCGCCAAGCGGTTCGCGGAGGCGACGGCGGCCGCCGCGGCCCACCCGATGTCCGAGTCGGCCAAGCGTGGCCGGGAGATCTTCTTCACCGAGAAGGGCAACTGCACCGCCTGCCACGTCGGGGCCAACCTCGCCGACGAGAAGTACCACAACCTGGGCATCGGCATGGACAAGCCGGAGCCCGACCTCGGCCGGTTCGTGGTCACCCACGACGAGCAGGACAAGGGCGGCTTCAAGACGCCGACGGTGCGGAACGTGGCGCTGACGGCCCCCTACATGCACGACGGCTCGCTGGCCACGCTCGAGGAGGTCGTCGAGTGGTACGACAAGGGGGGCCACCCGAACCCCCATCTGAGCGACAAGATCAAGCCGCTCAACCTGACCGCCCAGGACAAGGCGGACCTCGTCGAGTTCATGAAGGCCTGCACCGGCCCGACGCCCACCGTCGAGACCAGCCGCCTGCCGGCGGACGGGTGACCCGGAGCCAGGCATGCCCGACCGCGACGACCTGACGCCGCTGTCCGCCGCGCGGCTGCCGCTCTACGCCGGACTCGATCTCGGCGGCACGAACATCAAGGCGGCGCTCGTCGACGACGAGGGCCGCCTGGTCGGCTTCCACACCGAGCCGACGCACGCCGACCGCGGTCCCGAGGACACGGCGGCGCGTCTCGGGCGGTGTGTGCATTCGCTCGCCGCCCGGGTGGGCCTCGCCGCGGCCGACGTAGCCCGCGTGGGGCTGGGTTCCCCGGGACCGCTCGACATCCCCGCGGGGACGATCGTCCGGTCGGGCAACCTCCCCGGCTGGGACGACTTTCCGCTCCGGGATCGCGTGGCGGCCCATTGCGGCCGGCCCGTGACGTTCGCCAACGACGCCAACGCCGCGGCCTACGGGGAGTTCTGGGTGGGCTCGGCCCGCGACTACGGCAGCCTCGTGTTCCTCACGCTCGGCACCGGCGTCGGCGGCGGCATCATCATCGGCGACACCAACGTCGAAGGGGCGCACAGCCACGGCTCGGAGTGCGGGCATGTGATCGTCGACACCGGCCCCGACGCGCGGCGGTGCCCGTTCGGCCACCGCGGCGATCTCGAGGCCTACGCCAGCGCCACGGCGCTGGTGGCGAGCGCCCGCGAGGTGCTCGCGGCCGGGGCGACCGGGAGCCTGGCCCGCGCGGTCGCCGCCGGAGAGGTGCTCACCCCCATCCTCGTCGCCCGGGAGATGGCCGCCGGCGACGCCGTCGCCGCGGAGTTGATCCTCGAGGCCGCCCGCTGGCTGGGGATCGGCATCGTGACGTTCATGCACACGATCGACCCGGAGGCGGTCATCATCGGCGGCGCGATGACCTTCGGCGGCGAGGAGGCACCCGTCGGCCGGGCGTTCATCGAGCGGGTGCGGGCCGAGGTCCGCGACCGAGCCTTCCCCGTGCTCGTGCGGGAGACGGTGATCCGCTACGCGAGCCTCGGCGGCGACGCCGGATCGATCGGCGCCGCCGGCCTGGCCCGCCTCGCCGACCGAAAAGGCGGGTAGACTAGCGGCATGCCTATCGACTGCAAGCACATCCGCAACTTCTCGATCATCGCCCACATCGACCACGGCAAGAGCACGCTGGCGGATCGGCTCCTGGAACGCACCGGGACCGTCGACAAGCGGCAGCTCAAGGAGCAGATGCTCGACGACATGGAGCTGGAGCGGCAGCGGGGCATCACGATCAAAGCCCGGGCCGTGCGGATGGAGTACCGCCACCAGGGCGAGCTCTACGAGCTCAACCTCATCGACACGCCCGGCCACGTCGACTTCCACTACGAGGTCTCCCGCAGCCTGGCCTGCTGCGAGGGGGCGGTGCTGCTCGTCGACGCCTTCCAGGGGGTCGAGGCCCAGACGGTGGCCAACGCCTACGCGGCCCTGAACCAGGACCTCGCGATCGTGCCGGTGATCAACAAGGTCGACCTCGTCCACGCCCGGGTCGACGAGGTCCTCCGGGAGATGGAGCAGAGCCTGGCCATCGAGCCCGCGGAGGTGATCCGGGCGAGCGCCAAGACGGGCATCGGTATCGACGACCTGCTGGCGGCCGTGGTGGAGCGAATTCCACCGCCGCAGGGGGACCCCGCCGCCACCCTGCGGGCGATGATCTTCGACAGCCACTACGACAGCTACCGCGGGGCGATCACCTACGTGCGGCTCCGCGACGGCACGGTCAGGAAGGGGCAGAAGATCCGCTTCCTGCGGACGGGCGTGACCCACGACGTGCTCGAACTGGGGCAGTTCGTGCCCCAGCGGCGGGCGTGCGAGGAGCTGGTCGCCGGCCAGGTGGGCTACCTCGTCTGCAACATCAAGGACGTCAAGCAGGTCCACATCGGCGACACGGTCACGATCCCGGGCGAACACGGGGCGGCGCCCCTCGCCGGCTACAAGCCGCCGCAGCGGATGGTCTACTGCGGCCTCTATCCGAGCGAGGGAGAGAACTTCGAGGAGCTGCGGGACTCGCTGGAGAAGCTGGCGATCAACGACCCCTCCTTCGAATACCAGCCGGAGAGCTCCGAGGCGCTCGGCTTCGGCTTCCGCTGCGGGTTCCTCGGCCTGCTCCACATGGAGATCATC
>JBIIUP010000273.1:0-3660 GCA_044339885.1 Pirellulales bacterium
CGGAGCGGACCTGAACGGACCTGAATCCCGGAGCGTCGTGACCTCCTTCGAACCGACCGATGCCCGACGCTCGACGTGCGATGGCTCGAATTCGGATGGTTGATGGTTGATTGACGACCGAACGACGAAGGCCGCGCCGGCTGACCACCGGCGCGGCTTTTTCGTGCGCGGTTGACCCGGCGGCCGATCCCTCCGGATCATGACGGTGCCCGATCCGCTCCTGCAGCCAGAGGGATGCCCGCCCATGCCCGGTCCCACCGTCGGCTCCCACGCTTGGCTCCCGCGGGCCGGACTCCAGGCCCTCGTCGACGCCCTCGCCGCCAGCGGGCACCGGGTCGTCGGACCGCAGGTGGCCGATGGCGCCGTGGTCCTCCGCGACCTCGCCGACGCCGCGGCCCTGCCGCACGGCTGGCTCGACGAGCAGGACGGCGGCCTCTACCGGCTGCGTCATGACGCCGCTGCGGGCACGTTCGACCACGTCGTCGGCCCCCACTCGCTGAAGAACTTCCTGTTTCCTCCCCGCGAGACGATCCAGCGGTTCCAGCGCACCGCCGACGGCTGGCAGGAGCAGCCGGTGGCCGAGGCCGACGACCGGCCGCTGGCCGTGATCGGCGTCCGGGGCTGTGACCTGGCGGCGCTCGCCGTCCAGGACGCCGTCTTCATCCGCCCCGACTTCGTCGACTCTGGCTACGCCGCCCGCCGCGAGAAGCTCTTCCTCGTGGCCGTGAACTGCCGGCGGGCCGTCGCCACCTGCTTCTGCCACTCCATGGGCACCGGCCCCGCGGCGAAGGCCGGCTTCGACCTGGCCCTCACGGAGTTCGCCGACCGGTTCTCCGTCGAGGTCGGAACCGACCGCGGCGCGGCGGTGCTCGCCGCCGTCGCCGCCCGCGCGCCGCTCGCAGCCTGCACGGACGCCGAGGTCGATGCCGCCCGCGCGGTGCCGCGGGACCTCGAGGAGCGGATGCGCGATCGCACGGCCGTGGCGGGCGCTCCCCGGCCGCGGTCACTCGAGACCGAGGGCATCCGGGACCTGCTGTTGGGGAACCTCGAGCACCCGCGATGGCTGGAGGTGGCCGACCGCTGCCTCTCCTGCACCAACTGCACGCTCGTCTGCCCGACGTGCTTCTGCCATTCGGTCGCGGAGGTCGCCGACCTCACCGGCGACCACGTGGACCGCGAGCGGCAGTGGGCGAGTTGCTTCACGCTCGACCACGGGCGGATGCACGGCGGCAACGCCCGCCCCACCACCGCGTCCCGCTACCGCCAGTGGCTGACCCACAAGCTCGCCGGCTGGATCGACCAGTTCGGCACCTCGGGCTGCACGGGCTGCGGCCGGTGCATCACCTGGTGCCCGGTGGGGATCGACCTCACCGAGGAGGCCGCCGCGATCCGCGCGACGCCGGGGGCCCGAGCCGCTCCGGAGGGTCCTCCATGACCGTCCCCCCCTGCCCGCCCCGGCCCGGCACGCCCTGGCAGAGCCGCGTCACCAGGATCGCCGCCGTCCGTGCCGAGGCGCCCGGCGTGCGGACCTACGACCTCGTGTTCCGCGACGGCCCCGGCGACTACCGGTTCCTGCCGGGGCAGTTCAACATGCTCCTGCTGCCGGGGATCGGCGAGGCGGCAATCTCCATCAGCTCCGACCCGCTGGCCGCCGCGGGCCGCGGCGTAGGGCACACCGTCCGGGCCGTGGGGAACGTCACCGAGGCCCTGGCCCGGCTCGACGTCGGCGCGGAGGTGATCCTGCGCGGACCGTTCGGGAAACCGTGGCCGCTGGACGACCTGCGGGGCCGCGACCTCGTCGTCGTCGCGGGGGGCGTCGGGCTGGCCTCGCTGCGATCGGCGATCCTCCACATCGCCGCCCACCGCGGCCGCTACGGCCGCGTCGCGGTGCTGCACGGGGCGAAGACGCCGGCCGACCTGCTCTGCACGGCCGACTACGCCGCCTGGCGCAGGGAGGGCATCGAAGTCGTCACGACCGTCGACGCGCCCGACCCCGGCTGGACGGGCCGCGTGGGATTCGTGCCCGTCGCCTTCGACGCGCTGCCCATAGCCCCGGAGGCCACGAGCGTCCTCTGCTGCGGCCCCGAGCGGATGATGGACGCGGTCGTCGACCGGGCCCTGTCCCGGGGCGTCGGCCCGGCCGACATCCTCCTGTCGCTCGAGCGGAACATGGCCTGCGCGGCCGGCTTCTGCGGCCTCTGCCAGTTCGGGCCGGCGTTCATCTGCAAGGACGGCCCCGTGTTCCGCTACGATGCGATCGCGGCGTACCTCGCGGTCCCGCACCTCTGAGGGCATCGTCCATGGGCGTCACCGCGGCCGACGACGTCGCCCCACGCAGGCCGCGGCTGGCGGTCTTCAAGTTCGCCTCCTGCGACGGCTGCCAGCTCCAGGTTCTCGACGCGCAGGACCGGCTCCTCGACTTGGCGGCCGCGGTCGACATCGACCACTTCCTCGAGGCCCGCTCCCGCGTCGTCCCGGGCCCCTACGACGTCGGGCTCGTGGAGGGCTCGGTCTCGACGCCCGACGACCTGGCCCGGATCCGTGAGATCCGGGCGAACTGCCGGTTCCTCGTCGCGATCGGCGCCTGCGCGACCGCCGGCGGCATCCAGGCCCTGCGGAACTGGGGCGACGTCGACGGGTTCCTCTCCGCGGTCTACGCGGCCCCCGAATACATCGCCACGCTCGCCACGAGCACCCCGATCTCCGACCACGTGCCCGTCGACTTCGAGCTCCGCGGCTGCCCGATCGACACCGGGCAGCTCGTGGAGCTCATCACGGCCCTCCTCGTGGGTCGCAGGCCGAAGGTGCCGGCGCACTCGGTGTGCGTCGACTGCAAGGCCCGCGGCACCGTCTGCGTGGCCGTGGCCCGCGGCATCCCCTGCCTCGGCCCGGTGACGCAGGCCGGCTGCGGCGCGATCTGTCCCGCCCACGACCGCGAGTGCTTCGGCTGCTACGGACCGGCCGAGCAGCCGAACCTCGTGAGCCTCACCGGCTTCTACGAGCGGCGGGGGACGGACCGCGGCCACCTGGCGCGGCTCGTGCGGAGCTACAACGCGTGGGCGCCCCAGTTCCGTGCCGAGGGCGACCGGCTGGAGGGGCAGGCCCCATCAGCGACATGAGCGACACGAGCGACACGAACGACGAGCGGGCGATCCGCGGCATCCGCCGCCTGGCCGTGAAGTCGCTGACGCGGGTCGAGGGAGAGGGCGCGCTCCGCGTCCGCGTCGTCGACGGCCGGGTCGAGATCGCCGAGTTCAACATCTACGAGCCGCCGCGGTTCTTCGAGAAGCTGCTCGTGGGCCGCGAGATCCGCGAGGTGCCCGACATGGTGGCGCGGATCTGCGGCATCTGCCCGGTGGCCTACCAGATGAGCGGCTGCCACGCGCTCGAGAAGGCCCTGGGCATCCGCACCACCCCGGCGATCGAGCGGATGCGGCGGCTGCTCTATTGCGGGGAGTGGATCCAGAGCCACGCCCTGCACGTGCACCTGCTCCACGCCCCCGACTTCCTCGGCTTCGAGAGCGGCTTCACGATGGCCGCCACGCACCCAGCGCTCGTCGAGGGGGGCCTCCGGCTGAAGGCGGTCGGCAGCCGGCTCCTGGAGACGATCGGCGGCCGCGCGGTGCACCCGATCAACGTGGCCGTCGGCGGCTTCCACCG
>JBIIUP010000274.1:0-3634 GCA_044339885.1 Pirellulales bacterium
CGCTCCTCCAGGGTGCGGGCGCGACCTACAACCGGATCGCCGGCCCCGACTTCTTCGACAACCTCTACGGCCGGCCGAACTTCCGCGGCGTGCTGCTCGCCCGGATCAATGCCGACATCTCGCTGGCCGACTTCGAGGCCGGCGTCCGCAACCTCGTCAGCGACACCGAGCAGTCGTACTGGGAGCTGTACTTCGCCTACCGCGACCTCGAGTCCCGCAAGGCGGGCCGCGACAGCTCGCTGGAGGCCTGGCGGAAGGTCCACGCGCTCTACGTCGAGCAGTCGCGGGGGGGCGAGGCCGACAAGGAGGCCCAGGCCCGGGAGCAGTACTTCTTCTTCCGCAGCCAGGTCGAACAGGCCCTCACCGACGTCTACCGTTGCGAGAACCGGCTGCGGTACATGATGGGCATCTCCGCCAGCGACGGCCGGCTCATCCGCCCCTCCGACGAGCCCACGACGGCGCGGATCACCTTCGACTGGCAGCAGTCGCTCGTCGAGGCCCTCTCGCGGTCGGCCGAGCTCCGCAAGCAGAAGTGGGTCATCAAGCAGCGGGAGCTCGAGCTCACCGCCGCCAAGAACCTCATCCTCCCGCGGCTCGACCTCATCGGCCGCTACCGCTTCCTGGGCATGGGCCAGAACCTCCTCAACCAGGACTACAATCCCTACAACGCCGACAACATCGATCCGCTCAACGGCACCGACGCCTACTCGACGCTGCTCTCCGGCAAGTTCCAGGAGTGGCAGGCGGGGGCGCAGTTCCTCATGCCGCTGGGCTTCCGGCGGGAGCTGGCCACGGTCCGCCACCACCAGCTGCAGCTGGCCCGCGAGCGGGCGCGGCTCCAGGACGAGGAGCTCGAGGCCTCGCACGCGCTCGTCGAGGCGGCCCGCAACGTGGACACGAACTTCGCCCTCGCCCAGACCAACTTCAACCGCCGGGTGGCCGCCGAGCGGCAGGTGGAGGCGGTGCAGGCCGCCTACGACGCCAACACCGTCACGCTCGACCAGCTGCTCGACGCCCAGAAGCGGCGGGCCGAGGCCGAGAGCGGCTACTACCGTTCGCTCGTCGACTACAACCGCTCGATCTCGCAGTTCCACTACCGCAAGGGTTCGCTGCTGGAATACAACGGCGTCTTCCTCGCCGAGGGGCCGTGGCCCGGCAAGGCCTACTTCGACGCCCACCGTCGGGCCCGCCAGCGGGACGCCAGCCTGTATCTCGACTACGGCCACTCGCGGCCCGGCGTCTTCAGCCGCGGAGCGATCACCCAGAACTTCGCGGCGATCGGCGCCGACGCCCCGGCCGTCCAGCTGCCGCCGCGGGATCCGGCGACCCGCACCGAGCCGGAGTCGGTGACGCTGCCGGCGGCCCCGGGCACGCGGTCGGAGCCGACGCCCGAGCTCCTGCCGACGCCCCTGGCCAGGTAGCGGCCCGCGACGCGGCCGGCGGGCCGCTCACTGCCCGCGGCGCTCGACGAGCCCCTGCTCCTCGAGCCACGACTGCATGGCACGCCCCTGGTTGGCGAGCGTGCGGAGCTTCCGCAGCTGGTCGGGCTGGAGCGCCGCCTGGAGCGGCTGGAGGTCGACCTGCGAGAGCACGAGGCGGACGAGCATCTGTTCCGCCTGGGGATTCCGCGGCCGCGGCGGGGCGTCGATCACCAGCTCCGGCTCCCGGGCCAGGAGCAGCTTCTCGACGACGTCGTGCTGCTCCTGGGTGAGCGCGAGAATGTCGTCGAGCTTCTCCAGTTCACCGCTGACGAGCCACCTCCAGCGGAACGTCCGCCGGGCCGCCCTTTCCGCGGTGAGCTGCGCCCGCTGTCCCTCGTCGAGGACGGAGCCGAGGACGCCGGCGAACAGGGAGCCGTCGTCCAGGAGCCGCTGCATCCGGCGGCGGCAGCGTTGCACGTCCTGCTGGAACAATCGCCACCGCTCCTGGCCGGCGCGGTCGCGCATGTTCACCGTCGCGGTCTCGTAACGGCTCCGGGTCTGGGCCACCTCCGCGGCGAACCGCCGGAGGTCGGACTCCAGGGCCAACTCCAGCTTCCGGCGCTGCTCGGGCGCCAGCCCGCAGAGGCGGTCGATGCGGTCGAGCCGCTCGTGGGCAGCCCGGCGGATGCGGTCGATCCCGGGATCCTCCCCGGGGCCGCCGGGACCACCCACCGGCCGCACCACCCCGGCGCGGAAGACCCAGCCGCCGCCGGGCTGGTCGAAGAGGTTGGCATCGAAGTTCGCGGCCAGGTCGACCAGTCCGGCCTGCGCGTCGGCATCGTCCGTCTCCGGGGCGTCCGCGGCGCGGACGGCATCGTCTGCGGCCGGCAGCCGGGGCGGGCAGGCGACGTGACGCACCAGGCAGACGGCCGCGACCGTCGCCGCCAGGGTCGCGCGGAGCGGGCTCATGGAGTCCACCATGCAGCGGGCTGGGGAACGTTGTGCTGCACGCTGGGGAGCGTGTCCCAGCCGATCTGGTCGATGCCCGCGGCGGCGCACCACTCCCGCCAGGCCGCCCGCTGCACCGCGTCGAGGTGCGGGGAGATGCAGGCGTCGGCGAAGTCGGGGGCCGGCTGGAATTCCGCGACCTGGGCCGCGTCGGGCACGTCCAGCTGCCGGACCCAGGCGGGCTGCCAGCGGCCGCGGAGGTCGGCGAGCATGGCCGCCCGCTGCGCGGCCGTCAGGTCGAGCCGCTCGTCGACGATCCCCACGATCCGAATCCGGGCCCGTTCCGCCCGCCGCGCCCGCCGCATGTCGGTCTCGCGCTCGTAGCGGGTGAACTCGGCGGCCGGTGCCCGCGTCCTGACGGCGGCGGCGACCCGGGCCTGGAGCTCCTCCCGCACCACGCCCGGCGGCGGCCGGTCATCGATGGCGGCGGCGGCGTGGGCGGCGGCGATCTCCCGCACTGCCCGGCGGCCGGCCGCGAGCACCTCCCGGCGGGCCGTGGGCTCGAGGCTGCCGCAGTGGCGGCGCACGTGCTCCAGTTCGACGTGGAGCAGCGGCATGAGGTGCTGCTCGATCTGACGCGTGCGCTCCGTGATCGCCTGCCGACGGGCGATCTCCGCCGGTCCGCCGCCGAAGGCGCCGTCGGCGACGACCGCCGGCACGGCCTGCCGCAGGCCGTCGAGCAGCCGTTCGACGAGCGGTTGCTCCGCGGCGTCGGGCTCCACCACGGCCGGCTCGTCGAGCTCCGCGACGGGCGGCTCCTGCCGGACCTCCACCTCCAGCCGCCCATCCTGCAAGGTCACCCGCGCCCCGCCCTCGATGCGGACGCCGCCTCCCTCGAGCACGATCACGCCCTGCCCGTGGCCGACACCGGCGACCGCCAGGGCCAGCCCGCACACCACCGCCGTCGCTGCGATCGGTTCCCCGCGCCGGGAGGCCTCCCGCCGGCGGGCAGCGGGCGACGGCCTCCCCGACCGTTCGCCACTCGGCGAACCGGCGGCAACGGTGAGGGTCTCTCCGCTCGGCATGCGTCGCATCCTGTTCCGGCTGGAGTGTTCCACGGTCCGCTACCGCTCGTAGATCGGCAGGAATTTGAAATTCACCGCCAGCGCCAACAGCGCCAGCGACGTGTCGACCGTGCCGCCGTAGCCGCCGCGGCCGGCGAACGCCGCGAAGCTGCCGTCCTTCGCCTGAATGGCCTTCAGCTC
>JBIIUP010000005.1:0-37981 GCA_044339885.1 Pirellulales bacterium
CACCGCCGCCCGCTGCCGGCGACGCTCACTGCGTGAGCTGCGAGGGCAGGGCGGCCGCGGGGTAGCGGGGACCGAACGAGGGGGCCCGCCGCACGTCCACGGCCGGCTGCCAGGCCGTCGTGTGGCCGGTCGGTGCGAGGAGCCTGGGGAAGGCGCCGGTGGCGCCCGTGGGGCCGCCCCCCGGCAGCACGGGCATCCCGGTGCCGCCCGGCGCGGCTTGGGGGGCCGAGCCGCTCGTCGAGGGCTGCACCGGGAGCAGGCCGTTCGTCGAACCGCTCGTCGCCGGGGCGGTGGCCCGCGGCAGGCTCGGCGGCGGGACGGCTGTCCCGGCGGCATTGCCATTCGCCTGGTAGGGGGCCGCATCGGTGGCGGCTCCGGCCCGCGGCATCTCGGGAATCGGCTTCAGCGACGGGGCGGGCGCAAGCGCCGGCGGCGTGGCGGGCTGGGGCTGGACGACCGTCGGCTGCGGCGGCGCGTAGCTGCCGGCCTGCGGCACGATCGGCTGCTGGAAGGTCGGCTGGGAATAGCCCGTCGGCGGCAGCGCCGGGGCGTTGATGCTCGGCTGACCCTGGAGGAGCTGATTCGGGACGTCGCTCCCGGCGGCACCCCAGGCCTGCGGAGTCGTCTGGACCGGAGCGGCGAACGGGCTGGCCCCCGGGACCGCCGCCGCCGGCGGGGCGGGGTAGGGCACCGGTGCGGCGATCGGGGTGGCGACCGGCCCGCCCGCAGCGGCGTAGCCGGGCTGCATCTGGACGTACTTGGTCGTCGTCACGGCCCGGTACTGGGTCACCGGTACGTTGACGGCCTGCTGCACGTACTGGGTGACCGGCTCCATGCACTCGCGCGGGCAGCCCGTGCACGGATCGATCTCGCACGACGGCTTGTAGGAGGTCACGGGTACGCACTGGTACTGCGTGCGGTACGTCGTCTCGGGAACGTAGCTGGTCTGCTGGACAGGGACCATCACGGGAGGAGGGGGCGCGGGAATCGGTACCGGCGCCATGATGGGTGCGGCCATGGGTGCCATGACCGGAGCGACCGCGTAGACGGGCTTCTTGCAGCATCCGCCCAGCCAATTCGCCAGACCACACTGCGACTGGGCGCGAGCGTCATGGGGGGCCGCGATCCCGATGGCGACCACCAGCAGCACGCCCCTCGTCATTCGATCGATCGTCATGGCACTGTCTCCGACTCGCGCGTCGCGTCAGCGGGCGAACACCCGGAACTTCGACGGCATTCCTAGCCTAGGTTGCGCGCAGCCGCGCCCGAGTGGAAAAAAGCCGGGGCGTTCCATGAATCCCGGGCCACGCGTCCCTACGACCCGCACGTCGGGACTCGTCGGTACAGACGGCCCCTCGCGCCCCGGACTTTCAGCCGCCGCGGGCAAGACGGGCGTCACACCCGGCGCGGCCCCCGACCCCAGCGGCCGTCAGCGGGCCCGCCGCTCGAACCGGTCGTAGAGGTCGTAGAGGGCCTCCCGGAGGTTTCCCCCATGGGCAGCGAAGGCCTCCTCGACGTCCCGGGTCCCGATGAGTCCACCATGGTCCGGCAAGCCGGCCACGATCGCGGCGAGGATGTCGACCGTGGGCCGGGTCCGCACGAGCACGGGCAGCCCGCTGGCACGGTGGGTCGTGACGACCAGCGGGCACCGACGAAGCCGCGCGAACACCCTGACCGCCGTCGCGCCGACCGTTCCAAGCCGTTCCCAGCAATCGACGCAGAAGACGGTCCCGCGCCCGGCAGCCCGGATCGCCCGCAGCACCGTCGCCGCATCCCGGCGGCGGCGGGCCCGCAGCAGCTCCGCCCGGCCGGCCCGGGCGGCCAGCGCCACAAGGAGCGTGGTCTTGCCGGAACCGTGCGGTCCCTCGATGGCCCCCGCCCCGAGCGTCCGCACCCGGTCGAGCAGGCTCCCGGGGTCGATCAGGCCGCCGCCGTCCCGCGGCGGCACTCGGCCAGGCCGCGTGTACCGCGTCGTGAACGGGTTGCGGAGAGGCCGCGACGGGGTCTCGTCGACGAGGCTCGGCATCACGGCATGCCCCCATGCGCAGGGGCCGCCGGCAGCCTGGCGGGAGGAATGCGTCCCACCTCGAAGACGTGCTCGGAGACGAAGTCCCGCCCGCCGCCGAAGAACACGCGCACGCGGACGCACCAGCGGATCTTGACGATGATTCCCTCGTACGAGAGCGGACTCGGCGGGAGCCTGGTGGCGAACGTTCCGGCGGCGACGAGCGGCCGCGGTTCGGTGAGCCGCTCGAAGAAATGGACGCCGAGATCCTCCTCCCCCTTGCCCTCGGTGTACCAGGCGATCGAGTGCTCCACGGCCCGGATCGAGGCCTCTTGGGCGGTGATGGCGTAGCGGAGCGCGATCTCGTCACCGGGCGTGTAGCGGCGGTCCGGACGGTCGAACTGCACTTCGACCACCGGCGAAGATCGAGTGCCGTCCGCAATCGGCCGGGTGCCATTGTCCTCGGCGTTCACCTGGCTGCCTCCGTGAGGCTGGGGCCGGGCCTTCCCGGCGCGGAGGCGGGCGCCGCCGGAAAGACGATGACCGGAAAGACGCGGACGAACGGGGGCCAACGGGTAGGCGTTCCCCGCACGACGAGCCGCCAACGGACCGCGTTGTGATCGGACGCGAACGAGTGCATGGCCTCCGGGGGAACGACGACGCCGACCCGGGCCTCGAAGCTCGTGCCGGGCACGAGTTGCACGTCGTGCCACGACTGCACCGGCCGTCGCCAGACGACGAGTCGTTCCGTGCGGGTGTCGGTGCCCTGACGGAACGTCGCCTGTTCCTCCAGTTCCAGGGACACCTCGAGGCGGCGGAGCGTGCCTGAACCGCCCTGCGCGAGCATCACGTCGTACCGTCCACCCGGGCGCAGCGGATGATCCGAGACCTCGACCCGGGTCGTGCCCACAGCCGCCGCCAGCACGAGCCGCCTGATGAACAGGCCGATGCCCACACAACCGACGGCGAAGAACGGACCGAGCACCGCCAGCCGCAGCCAGTCGCGGCCGTCGGTGTCGCTGACGAGGCCGGCGCCCACGAAGAGCACCACGAGCACGGCGTTCCAGAGCAGGGCAAACAGGCCCAGCCCCAGGAGCGTCCAGTTCTCGGGGCTCTCGATGGGCAGCCGATACCGCAGGATCGTGCCCGGAGAGTTGACGAGATCCTCGCACGAGGGAACGGAGGGATGATCAGGGGCATCGCGAAGCGCCGGCGAGATGGGGTCGAGCAGGCCGGGGAAGCCGGGGGCCGCCGCGATCGCCTCCTCCGACCGCCTCCAGCGGCTCACCGCGCGGACGAGGCCGGAGCCGCCGAAGCCCACCAGCGCCCCCGGCAGCAGGAGCGTGAGGAGCCACATCCACCAGTTGTAACCCCGCTCGAGCACGACGGTGTTGGGCTCGTCGGGATCGAACCAGCAGGTCACCTCGGAACCGATCCGCCATCCGGCGGCCCGCGCAGCGGCGGCATCACGGTCGGGAGTTGCCACCGTCGCGGGAGCCATGCTCCACGACTCCCGTTCGCGGCCGCCTGCCGGATACCGCAGCCGGACGCAGGGCCGCCAGGTGACCGAGGCCGTCCCGGTCCCGTCGACGCTCCGCCTCACCAGGCCGGTCGCCACCAGCCGACCCCGGGTCTCGATGAAGTGATGGTTGATCCGCCACTCGGGCACGGCGACGCCCGTGATCAAGACCGCGCCGAAGACGAGCCCCGCGGCCAGGAGGGCGCCGTGGAACATCCCGTCCCCGAAGGAGCCCCAGGCCTGGGATCCCGTGCGGCGATGCCCGCGCTTCTTGCCGAATATCCGCGGCAGCCTCACGGCCGACCTCCCCGAACCGAGCCGGCGACCGGGCCGACGCCGGTGGGACGCCCCCCGAGGGGGCCGTCACCCGGCATGGTCAGGAGGCCTGCGACACGGCTTCCGGCTGCTTGGATTGCCCCGCTCCCTCGCCGGCCCGCGGCGAGCGGAAGAACCCGATTTTCTCCAGCGCCTTGTAGACCTCTTCGAGCGTCTTCTCGCCGAAATTGGAGATCGAGAGCAGGTCGGACCGCGTGCAGTTGAGCAGGTCGTGGACCGTGAAGATTCCCCGTTCCTCCAGGCAGTTCGTGGTCCTCACCGAAAGCCCGATCTCGGCGGTGCTCATCTCGAGTTTCTCGGCCATCTCGTCGGATTGCGTCAGATTCCTGTAGGCGATGCGCGGCATGGGGTCCCTCCCGTGCGACATGGATTTGCGGCGTGCCGTCGGACGACCGCGTCCGAGCGTGACGGCGAAGGAATATAATCGAACGCATGCCAATCGGGCCACCACGGCCCGCGACCGGCGAACCGGGGACGCCCGGGGCCCGGCCACCGAGCCCGCACGAATTGCCCGCCTTCACCCGCAAATTCCCGTGTCTGCGCCATTCCTCGCCTCACTCAACGATGCCCAGCGGGAGGCGGCCGCCCATGTCGAGGGACCGCTCCTGGTGCTGGCAGGCCCCGGCAGCGGCAAGACGCGGGTCGTCACCCACCGGGTAGCCCACCTCATCGCGGCGGGAGTCCGGCCGGAGGAGATCGTCGCCCTGTCGTTCACCAACAAGGCGGCCGACGAGATGCGGCGCCGGGTGACCGAACTCGTCGGCCCGCAGCCGGTGGAGATGGGCACCTTCCACCGCTTCGCGGCGCGGCTGCTGCGGCGGCACGCGAGGCTCGTGGGGCTGACGAGCGACTACTCGATCCTCGACCCCGACGACGCGGCAGCCCTGCTCAAGCGGGCCGCGAAGAAGCTCGGCCTCGCCCTGTCCCACACGCCGATCGATCGGTTGGCCGGGACGATCAGCCGGGCGAAGAACGACCTCCTGACGCCCGAGACCTTCGAGCCCCGTTGGGGCCGGCCCGTGGACGAGGTGGCCCGGCGGGTCTGGCCGGCCTACCAGGAGATGCTGCTGGCCAACAACGCGGTCGACTTCGACGACCTGCTCGTCCACGTCGCGCGGCTGCTGGCGGACGAGCCGGCGCTGCGGGCCCATCTCGACGCCCGCCACCGGTTCATCCTCGTCGACGAGTACCAGGACACCAACGCCGTCCAGTACTGCATCGTCCGTGGCCTTTCGATCGACCACCCGCACCTCGCCGTCACCGGCGACCCCGACCAGGCGATCTACGGCTGGCGCGGCGCCAGCATCCGCAACATCCTGGAATTCGAGCGGGACTATCCGGCCGCGAAGGTCGTGAAGCTCGAGCACAACTACCGCAGCACGGCCAACATCCTCGGCGTGGCCGACCGGCTGATCGCGCACAACACGCGACGCAAGCCGAAGCGGCTGGTCACGGAGGCCGCTCCCGGGCCGCCGGTGCGGATCGTGCTGGACTCCTCCGGCCACGACGAGGCGGACCGCATCGCCGCGGAGATCGCTGCCGCCGTGGCGGACGGCCGGCGGTCGCCGCGGGACTTCGCCATCCTGTTCCGCACCAACGCGCTGTCGCGATCGCTCGAGGTGGCGCTCCGCACGCGGGGCATCCCCTACCAGCTCGTCCGCGGCCTGGAGTTCTTCAAGCGGCGCGAAGTCCGCGACGTGGTCGCGTGGCTCCGGCTCGTGAGGAACCCGCGGGACGACGAGGCGATGCTGCGGGTCGTGAACGTGCCGGCCCGCGGCATCGGGCGGCAGTCGCTCGAGCGGCTCTCCGCGTGGGCGGAGCAGCTCCGGCGTCCGCTCGTGGAGGCGGCGGCAGCGGCCCCGGACGTGCCCGGCATCCCGCGGCGGGCCGCCACCGCCCTGGCGTCGTTCGCCCGGCTCCATGCCGGGCTGGTGGAGACCGCCGGCCGCGACGGGCGGGTGGCGCCGCTGCTCGAGGCGGTGCTCGAACGCACCGGCTACCGGACCATGCTCGCGGAGGACGGCGAGGATGACGAGGAGGGGCAGGACCGGCTGGCCAACGTCGAGGAGCTCCTCACGGCCGCCCGGCAGTTCGACGAGGACTTCACCGCGGCGGCGGACGGCGGCGACGGGGCCGCCGACCCGCTGGGCGGGTTCCTCGAGACGACGGCGCTGGTGGCCGACACCGACGCCTGGGACGCCAGCGGCGACCGGGTGGCGCTCATGACGCTTCACGCCGCCAAGGGCCTCGAGTTTCCCGTCGTCTACCTGATGGCGATGGAGGACGGAATCCTGCCCCACGAGCGCAGCCTCGACCACCCGGACCAGCTCGAAGAGGAGCGGCGGCTGGTGTTCGTCGGCGTCACCCGAGGCCGCGAGGAGGTCTGCGCCAGCTGTGCGCGGATCCGCGACTACCGCGGCACCCGCCGCATCTCGGCTCCCAGCCTGTTCCTCGCGGAGATGACCGGCGTCGAGACGGAGGTGACCGGCCCGGAGGCGCCGACCGCGTCCGGATCAGCGGTGATTTTCGACCCCTTTGGCGACGCACGCGGCATGGCCCGGGGCGCGGCCGACGAGGCGTCGCAGGAGGAGCGTCTTGGCGACGCGGCTCGGCGGGCGACGGTCCGCAACGACGGACTCGTGCTGGAACTCGACGACGACATGGCGCCCCCCCGGGTGGAGCGGCCGCGGCGCCAGCCACCTGCCATCGAGCGGGCGGCCGATCTCGCCGCACGCATGGCGGGCGGACCGCCCCGGCGGCCGTCCTTCGAACCCGGGCAGCGGGTACGGCACGCCGACTACGGCGAAGGCACACTCGCGGGCATCAGCGGCACCGGGCCGCGGTCCGTCGGAACCGTGATCTTCGACGGCCCGGCCGGAACCCGGAAGTTCATCCTCGGCCACGGGGCGATCGAGCCAGCGCCTTGATCCCGGTCAGGCTCCGCCGTGGGCACGCCACCAGGCGACCGTCGCGGCGAGCCCCGCGTCGAAGTCGCGGCGGGGCCGCCAGTCGAGCATGTTTCCGGCCCGGGAGATGTCGAGGCCGCGCCGCGGCTGACCGTCGGGCTTCGACGCGTCCCAGGCGATCCTGCCGGAAAACCCGCAGGCCGCGGCGATCCGCACCACGAGGTCGCGGATCGCGATCTCCTCACCGCCGCCGAGGTTGATCGGAACCGGCTCGTCCATGACCTCTGCAGCCTTCACGATGCCCTCGGCCGCGTCGTCGACATGCAGGAACTCCCGCGTCGCGGCGCCCGTGCCCCAGCAGACGATTTCGGGGGCCCCGGCGACCCTGGCCTCCTCGCACTTACGGATCAGGGCGGGGATCACGTGGCTGGAGGCGGGATCGAAGTTGTCGCCCGGGCCGTACAGGTTGACCGGCACCACGACGGCGCTCTCCAGGCCGTACTCACGGCGGTAGCCGTCGAGCATGACGAAGATCGCCTTCTTGGCGACTCCGTAGGGCGCATTCGTCTCCTCCGGGTAGCCGTTCCAGAGGTCGTCCTCCCGGAACGGCACCGGACAGTGCTTGGGGTAGGCACAGACCGTGCCGGTGTGGACAAATTTGCGGATTCCGCGCCGTCGGGCGTGCTCGACGAGGTGCAGACCCATCGCCATGTTCGCGTAGAAGAACCGGCCGGGATGGGCCATGTTGGCGCCGATGCCCCCCACCTCGGCGGCGAGGTGGATGACGACGTCCGGCCGGGCGGCCTCGTACATCCGCTCGACGTCGCCTTCGACGGTGAGGTCGTAGTCGCGCCGCCGTGGCACGAACACCTCCGCGACCCCGCGGTCCCGCAGGGCGCGGCACACGGCCTGGCCGAGGAACCCGGCTCCCCCGGTGACCGCGACCCGTTGCGTTGCCAAATCGAGCATGCCTGGACTCCGTCGGCTCGCCCTAGCGGCCGGGAACGCCGCCGTCGTGTCCCGCGGCGATGAGCACCTGCTCCTTCGTCGCCAGTTCGAGATCGGCGTCGACCATCATCGCCACGAGTTCCTCGAAGGAGACCCGCGGACGCCAGCCGAGCTGCCGCCGCGCCTTGGCCGAGCAGCCCAGGAGCAGGTCGACCTCCGCGGGACGGAAGTATCGCGGGTCGATCTCGACGTGGTCGCGGTAGTCGAGGTCGAGCCGGCCGAACGTCCGTTCGCAGAACTCGCGCACGGAGTAGGTCTCGTCCGTGGAGACCACGTAGTCGTCGGGGGTGTCCTGCTGGAGCATCAGCCACATCGCCTCGACGTAGTCTCCGGCGAAGCCCCAGTCACGACGCGCGTCGAGGTTGCCGAGATAGAGCTTCTTCTGCAGCCCCAGCTTGATCCGAGCGGCGGCCCGGGTGATCTTCCGCGTCACGAAGGTCTCGCCCCGCCGGGGGCTCTCGTGATTGAAGAGGATGCCGCACGAGGCGTGCAGGCCGTAGCTCTCGCGGTAGTTCACCGTGATCCAGTGGGCGTAGAGCTTTGCCACCCCGTACGGCGACCGCGGGTGGAAGGGCGTCGTCTCCGACTGCGGCGTCTCGACGACCTTGCCGTACATCTCCGAGCTCGACGCCTGGTAGAAGCGGATCTGGTAGCCGACCGCGTCCTGGAAGTCGCGGATCGCCTCCAGCAGCCGCAGGGTGCCGACGGCCGTGACGTCGGCGGTGTAGGTGGGCTGGTCGAAGCTCACCCGGACGTGGCTCTGAGCCGCGAGGTTGTAGACCTCGGTCGGCCGGATCTGACGAATGAGCCGGGCGAGGCCGTTGCCGTCGGCCATGTCCCCATGATGGAGGCTCAAAGGCCGCTGGGATTCGTGGACGTCGCGGTAGAGATGCTCGAGCCGCTGCGTGCCAAAGGTGCTCGAGCGGCGCACCAGGCCGTGCACCTCGTACCCTTTGGCGAGAAGGAACTCGGCGAGGTAGGAGCCGTCCTGTCCGGTGACGCCGGTGACCAATGCTCGCTTGGATGAGATGCTCACGCTCGGCAGCCCTCGATCATTGCTCGATCCCCTGGAAATCCTGACGATACCTGACGTCGGGGATGCCGCAAGACCCGCCTTCGGCGGAGCGTGGGTCAGCCCGGCCGGGATGCGTCCGCCGCCGAGGACTCGGCTGCCGGCTGGCCATCGGCGCCGGGCCCGGCCTTGTCGGCCACGAGCGCCGCATCGAATGCCGGCAGGAGTCCCGCGAGGAACTTCGTGCATTCGAACGTCGCCTGGGAACTGCCGAGCTTCGTCTGATCGACGATCGCGTAGAGCTTGTAGACGAACGGCTCACCATTGAGAGCGATCCTGGCGATCTGGGGAGCGACCCACTGCAGCGGCCGCCCACCCGTCCCGGATGCCTCATCGCCGTCGGCCCCCTTCGCGTCGGCGCTGCCGGGAATGCCGTACGTCCAGAACACCCGCAAGGTCTGTCCGGTCTTGCGGAACGTGCCCGTGAACACCTCCGCTTCCCGGCCATCTTCCAGCCGAACCGTCTGGCGGTGCTCCGACTCGCCGATCTCGAACCCCGCCCCCGGGTAGCACCGGTCGGGCGTGTGGCCCGACGCGTCGTGCGGCGTCGCGCAGACGACGAACGCCGAAACCGCCGTCTTGTTCACGGCGTGACTGAAGACGCGGGCGATGCTGCCCACGGCCCCGGCACGGGCGAGTTCCTCGGGGCTGGTCTCCATGTCCTGAAGGAACCGCCATTCGCCGAACGCCCGGGGAAAGTCCCGCTCCAACAGTTCCGCCGAATGCCGCAGCGCGGTGTCGTCGGCCTGCTTCGTCCAGCGCTCCGTCCAGATGCCCTGCACGAGCGTCACCGCCACGACGAGCAGCGTCGCCGCCGCTCCGGTCAGCAGGCCGGTCTTCGAAGTCGTCATCGCGTCAGCCTCGTGTCACCAGGTGCGGCCGTCACGCCGGCAAGGGCGATGCATACTGCCGATGGGGCGTGGTCTCGCTCACGCCGTTGACCACCGTGCCCAGGACCCGGATGCCCACCGACCGCAGCCGATCCACCGCCTTGCCGACCAGCGGCACGCGGCTGACGTCCCGCATGGTCACGACGATGGCCGCGTCGCTCAACTGGCCGAGGAGCAGGACGTCGGCGAAGGCGAGCACGGGACCGGCGTCGATCACGACGGTGTCGAACGAGCCGCGGAACGCCTTGATGACCTTCGACGTCTCCGACCGGGAGAGCGCCGTGATCGCGGCGTAGTCGCACGAGCCGCCCGTCACGGCGAACAACCCGTCGACGCTCGTCGGCTGCACCGCCTCGTCGGCACCGATCTCGCCCCGCAGCAGCTCCGGCAGGCCCACCCGGAGATCGAGTTCGAGGGCCAGGTGGGTGTTGGGGTGCCGGAGGTCGCCGTCCACGATGAGCGTCCGATTGCCCGCCCGGGCCAGGCTGGCGGCCAACTGGGCCGCGAACGTCGTCTTGCCCTCGTGCTCGACGGCACTCGTCACGATGATGACCTTCGGGGCCTCGCGACCGGTCTGACTGATGACGGCCCGAACTCCATCGACGCACTCCGCCACGTGCGCGTGATTGGGGCTCTTGCCCGACCGGGAAATGGCCGGCACCGTGCCGATCACCCGGATCCCGATCCGCTGGGAGATCTCCTCCGCCGTGTCCAGCCGATCCCGCTGATACTCCAGGAGGACCACGCCGCCGAAGCCCAGGCCGAGGCCCACGACGGCAGCCAGCCCGGAGAGCATCGCCCGGAACAACTCTTCTCCCTCGCCCGGAACGCTCGCCTCCTCGATGAGCTCGACGCGGTTGGGCATCGCGATGTCGACCTCGGAGGCATTGAGCTGAATGCCCATCTGATTGGTGACGGCCTGCAGCTGGGCGATCTCGTTCTTCCGCGCCTCGAGATCGGCATTGGCGTTGCCGAGAACCGTCACCTCTTTGGCGACCTGATCGAACTCCTTCGACACGCCCTCGAGCTGCGTGGCGAGCATCTCACGGCGCATCCGCAGCATCGCGGGATTCGCATCCGCCGCGCCGCCGCCGCGTCGTCCGGCCCATTCGGCAGCCAGCTGCTGCGCGACCTGCGGCCGCAGCTCGGCGGCACGGTCCTCGATGCGCCGCAACAGGTCGGCCCGCTGGGCGGTGAGCCGCCGGACGGCCGGGTCGTTCGCCCCCCGGGCACTCCGCCCGGCCTGGAACGCGATCGTCTCCTCCAGCTCGGACAGCCGGCCGCTCAACTCCGCCAGCTGCGGATGCCGCATCAGCATCGAATCGACCTCGTCGTCGCCGCCCGCGGCGCCATCGCCATCGACCTTTGGCGTGGCCTCGAGGATCGCCAGTTCGGTGTCGATCTGCACGAGGTCCCGCTGCAATTGCGTGAGCTGGGCGCGGAGCGTGCCGAGGTGGTCGAGGAGCAGGCTGCGCTGGGTGCCCACCTCGGAACTGTCTCGGGTGCCGAGCGACCTGGCGAGGTTGTTGAAGGTCTCCATGCGGTTCCGCACCTCGGCCATGTTCTCCTTGTACTTCCGCTCCAGCATGTCGCGGCGGGCCAGCCGCTCGGTCTTCTCCTTGTTGACCACGTCGGTGAGATAGGCCTGGGTGACGGCGTTGACGACCTGCGTCACCTCGCGAGCGTTGCTCCCACGGAGCCGTACCTGCACGACTTCCGACTCCGAGGGCGCGGAGACCTGCAGGTACCGGGTGAGCCAGGCCACCGGATCCTTCTCGTCCTTGATCAGAACCAGACCGGCGATGCCGGGCCTGCGGAGCGCCGAGTTCAGCACGAACGGGCTCTTGATCAGCTGGAGTTGGGTCTTGCGGTACTGCTCGTAGTCGGACCCGCCGCCACCGCCGGTGAAAGTGCCGGGATTCGAGCGAACGCGGAGCCATGCCACGGCCTCGTACCCCCGGGGCAGGAGGAACCACGCCAACGGCGCCGCCATCATTGCCAGCGCCAGCCCCACCGTCGTGGCAATCATCCAGCGCCGCCGGACGGCGTGCCAGACCCGCATGAAGTCGACGCCGCCCGCCATCGGGTCGCCGACCGGCCCGCCGTACGCCGGGGGCGCGTAGCCCCCCTGCTGCGTCAGCGACGTGTCGGTGATCGTCGACAACATGCCGGCATTCGGAGCCATTGATGCTCCGAGCTGCCCTTCGACGACTGCCTTGGATTCGCTCATGTCTCCACGACTCGCGGGGTTTGGCCCGCGGGCCCACGACCTTCCCTGGCCGGCCAGGAACCTCGCGTCTCCAGGCCGAACGAACTCATACCAGAGTTTAGCTTAATTTTTCGGTGGTTTCCGGCCGGTCTGAGGCGGCGGCCGAAAGCCGTCCCTGGGCTTGAATTTCCGGCTGCGAATCCGGCGTCGACGTCCCGGCAACCCCGCCGGACACGTTCGCCGCCCCGGGTCCGAAGACCCGTCCCACGCCGGCCAGGACCGCGGTCGGAGCGGCCTCCTCGACGACGATCAGGGAGGCCAGCAGCCGCTGCAGCACGAACAGGAGCACCAGCGCCAGAGGCATCATGAAATAGCCCGCCCAGTCGTGGAAAATCTTCTCCGCGATGGCCGGGTTGATCGTGTACATGATCGCCGTGACCGTGATCCGGGTCGCGTTGACGAGCAACGCGATCGGCACCGCGCTGGCCGCGATCGCCAGGTTCTCCCACCACTCGCCGCCGCCGACGAGCACGATCATCAGCGCGAGCCAGACGAAGATCGTGAGCATACGCAAGCCGCTGCAGGCGTCCACCACGCCGAGCACCTGGTTGTCACCGAGCACGATCTTGTTGCCTTCGCGATAGGCGTCGAGCCCGAGCGTCTGAATGGCCGAGGTGCTGACCATCGTCGCCAGGGTCTGCATCGGGCCGAGCAGATACCGGGTCGCCTCGTCGGGCAGCGGATACATGAAGATCAGCATCGCCAGCGGGGCCCACGACCAACGGAACATGCTCCAGCCGCCCGCCAGCAGGAAGGCGCCGACGAGCGCCGGCACGAGGGTGTACATGTCGATCGTGACGATCCGGTAATAGGCGCACCACAGCCGGACCAGAAAGCTCCCCACGAGGAGCGCCAGGCCGGCGACCCGCGCCGATGTGGCCACCGGCTCGACCGGCCGCCGCCACCAGAAGAGCAGCCCGAGCGAACACAGCGGCACGAGCCAGCCGTGCGAATACTGCGGATTGTCCCAACTCGACCGGGCGTTCATCAGGCCAGGCCAGTAGCTGAAGACGAGCAGCCCGACCAGGGCCGCGATCACGCCCCAGGCGGTCCGCTCGTCGGGACGGGCCAGATCTGCGACGAACTCCCGCATCCGGCGGGTCGCGCCCTGCACCAGCCCGTCGTCGTCGACGGTGACGGCGGGACGTTGGGGCTGCGGCGCAGCCACCGGGACCGCCGCCGGCCGCAGCGGCGCCGGACCACGAGGTGATGCGGGAAGGATGGACGATGGACCTTTAAACATGTCTTTGACCCGCTGAAGGAACGGCGGTGCGGGTTCCGGCGTGTCTGGCGCTTCTGTCGTCGAACCGATTCCTGAAAACGGACCTCTTCACCCTACCTCATCCTACCGGGTCGGGAAACCGTCGGGCGCGGCTGGGGCCTCCCTGCCGGAAGCCCGCGTCGGGGGCCGGGTTTCAGCGGGCGGCCAGCCAGCCGCACGCCGCACGCCACGCGGGCAGAATCTGCTGCCACCCCACCACGAGCAGCACCCCCGCCCCGATGCCCGCGACCCCGCGGCCATCCCTCCGGCCCCCGGCCGCCAGCCGGATGCCAGCCGTCACGATCACGATCGCCGCGGCCTGCCAGCCGTACCCGGCCCCGATGAGCATGCCGGCCGCAGCGCCGTTCACCCCACCAACGAGGTGGCCGCCGCACCAACCCGCCAGGCCACCGACGAGCGACGCCACCGCGGCCATGACGGGATCGACAGCCGATGGAGGCGCGTCCCAGGACCAGCCGGGCGGGCGGAGGGCCGGCCACGCGGCGAATCCGGCGGCCAGGACCGCCGCGGCCAGCGCCGTCCTCGCCGTGACGGCGTGCCCCTGTTCGGCCAGCAGCCCCCAGGCGACGAGCGTCAGCAGAATCGCCGCCCGTTCCGCAAAGACGACCAGTGCGGCGACGTCGTCCAGCGGCCCTCCGGCGGCGGCGAGCATCGCCAGCAGGATCCCGCACCCCAGTTCCACCAGCGGATAGCGCCGGGGAATCTCGCTGCGACAGTCACGGCAGCGACCACCGAGCAGCAGCCAGCCGAGAACGGGCACGTTGTCCCGCGCACGGATGCCCGCACCGCACCGTGGACACCGGGATCGACCGCGAACGAACGAATCCCCCCGGGGCACGCGATGGGCCACCACGTTGAGGAAGCTGCCCAGCAGCGCGCCCAGCACGAACGCGGCGGCGGGGCCCACCATCGGCTCCAGATCCGGCGCGGCCATCCACCCGGGCGGGGACCACGCGACAGGGGCAGGAACCGCCATCGGATATGTGCTCGGGAAACGGATTCCGTTAGGGTATCGACTCGACGGCTCCCCGGCACGCCCGCCGATCCTCGCGGCGGCCCGGCCCGCCACCGCCCCCGTTACGTATGCTCGCACCCGACGACATCGAACCGCCCGCGGCCCGTCGGTCCCTCCCCGGCTGGGCCAGCCTCCTGCTGCGGGTCGCGGCCACGGCGGCACTCATGTCCTACGCGCTCCGCGGCGTCGACCTGGCCGCTTTCCGCGACCTGCTGGCACAAGCCGACTGGCGGTGGTGGATTGCGGGCCTGGCCATCGCGTTCTGCGGTCAGGTGATCGCCGGCGTCCGCTGGGCCGCGCTCGCCCGGCCGCTCGGATTCCCGTTCTCGAGGCGGTCGTTCGTGTGGCGGTTCTTCGAAGGGTCGTTCTTCAGTCTCTGCCTTCCCTCGTCCATCGGTGGCGACGTCATCAAGGCCTACCGGATCGGTGACACCACGCAGCGGAGGCTGCTGGCGGGCTGCACGGTGCTGGCCGACCGGCTGACGGGCCTGGCGGCGCTCGGCGTCCTCGGCGGCACGGCGCTCATCGCCGCGGAACGGAAACTCGGCCTGCTGGGCACGGCGCTCGTCGCGGCGGCCCTTGCCACCGCCACGTGGGCCGCGTTCCGCGTCGGCGTGGGCTCGATCGACCGTATCCTGTCGTTGATCCCCGCTCCCCACCCGGCCCGCGAGGTCATCGGCCGACTGCTGCCGTATCAGCAGCAGCCGCGGCTCATGACCCACGCACTCGGCTGGAGCCTCGTCGTCCAGGCCGGCGGCGCCCTGTCGGTGGCGCTGCTGGCGCGGTCGCTGGGACTCACGCAGCCGCTGTCGGTGTGGTTCTGTGTCGTGCCGCTGGTCGCGCTGGCCGTCGTGCTGCCGATCAGCATCAACGGCGTCGGCGTCCGCGAGAACGCCCTGGCGATCCTCCTGAAGCCTCACGGCGTGCCGCCGGAGCCCGCGATCGCCGTGGGGCTCCTGTGGCTGGCGACTTCGGTGGTTCTCGGGCTCGTCGGCGGGGTGCTGTTCCTCATCGACCGGCGGGCCTCCGCCAGGCCCGCTCAGGACTGAGCCGCCGGCGCACCCGCTCGGCGCCGCGCGTCGACGAGCAGGATGCCGGCGATCGTCTTGGCGTCGTCGATGCGACCGTCGAGGCACATGGCGACGGCCTCGTCCCAGGGCACGACCCGCGGCACGATCCGCTCGCCCGGCTCGAGCGCCTGCGGGCCGGCGACGAGATCCTCGGCGACGAACAGGTGCATCCGCTCCCGGAGGATTCCCGGCGACATCCAGAAGGAGCCGGCCGCGGTGATCCGGCCGGCGCGGTACCCGGTCTCCTCGGCCAGTTCGCGGGCGGCGGCCGCGGCGAGCGACTCCTCGCGGTCGAGGGTGCCGGCGGGGAGTTCCAGAAGCGTGCGGCCCACCGCGATCCGCACCACCTCGACGAGGCACACCGCGGCGGGCGAGACCAGAGGCACGACGACCACGCTGCCCGGATGGATGACGACCTCGCGGTGCCGCACGCTCCCGTCGGCGCACGGTTCCTCCACGCGGAGGACGCGGAACCGCCTGGTCTGCAGCAGCTCCGTGCCGACGGGTTCCATCACGTCGCCTCCCGGCCGCCGCGGGTCAGCACGCGCGCGGGGCGGCCGGCCACTTCGAGCCGGGCATCGGCCTTCAGTGCCCGGACATGGACGATCGCCAGGCCGAGCGGCCGGCCGAGCCGCGGCGATGGGCCGGCGGAGGTGAGCGTGCCCACCGTCTCGGCTCCGACGCGGACCGGCGCGCCCACCGCGGGTGCGGAGGGGGGGTCGATGACGAGCGTCACCAGGCGGCGGTTGACGTGCCCCAGCGCGTCGAGCCGCGCGACCGTCTCCTGGCCGAGGTAGCAGCCCTTCGTGAACGAGATCGCCCCCACGTCGCGGCCGAGCTCCTGCGGCAGCGTCTTGGCGGGGATGTCAGCCGGCTCGGGGCTGCCCGCCTCGATCCGCGCCGCCTCGACCGCAGCGGCCGCCAACCGCGGCAATCCCTCCGCCGCGAGCCACTCGGCCAGCCGCGGGCCGTCGTCCCGCGAGCATGAGATCAGCCACCCCTCGGGGCCGAACCAGTCCAGCCGCACGAGCGCGGCGTCGGTTCCGCCGAGCCGAGCCGTGCCGTGGTCGAGCTGCCGCGTGGGAGCCGCGATGCCTCGCGCCGCCAGCCAGTCGGCGGCGCCGGCCCCGACGATGAGCAGCGAGGACCGCTCGTCCGACGCATCGACGAAGGTCACGTCCTCGCGGATCTGGAAGTGCCCGAGGTGCGCCGCCAGGCCGGCGGCGAGCCCGGGCGGCCCGTCGATCCACAATCCATCGGGCGTCCGCAGGATGTTGACCAGCGCGATCACCCAGCCGCGCGCGTCGGTGAAGAAACCCTCCGTCCCCCGACCTTCGGCAAGAGTCGAGACGGCCGCCGTCGTGAAGTTGTCGACGAATCTCACCGCGTCGCGGCCGCCGATCAGGAGCGTGGATCGCCCGGGCAGATCCGCCCACCCGAGCGGGCAGCCCGGGCCGGCCGACGGGGTGGATGCGGAGTCCTCGGTGGCGTGCATGGGGGGCCAGGACGGCGGCGGGAGGCGCGGAACGATCCGGTCGTTCGGAAACGGGCCCTTCAGCGTAGCACCGGCGAACCCGCCCCGGGGTGGGCGGAAGCCGCGAAAAACCCGGAGCCGGCGGCGGTGCCGACCTGGACGGCAAAAATTCCGGCGGGGCGGCGAACGCACCCCCGACGGGCTGCGTACTGGGGGCACCGCGGTGACGCCACGACGGCACCGCCGGTGGGTTCCGCCGCACGAGGAGACCGAGATGGCTACCGTCGACTGCAACCGCGCCCATCGCCGCGAGGAGTTCGATGAGGACGACCTGTTCGCCGATCCGGCCGCCGTCGCCGACGCCGGGTACTCCGACGTCGTGCGGGCCGAGACCGAGGCCGGAGGGGAGTCCGCCGGCTCCGGGGCCGACCGAAGCTGGCAGCAACTTCACCGCATCGCCGAGGTCAGGCAGCGGCAGGGCGTGACGCTCCGCAACGTGGCCCGCCGGCTCGGCATGTCGCTCCCCGTGGTCCGCCGCCAGGAGCAGTCGGACTGCGACCTGCGGCTCTCCGACCTGCATCGCTGGCAGCAGGTGCTCGAGGTTCCCGTGGCGGAGCTCCTCGTCGAAGGCGAAGGCCAGCTCTCCGGCCCGGTGCTGGAGCGTTCAAGGATGGTGAAGCTGATGAAGACCGCCGCGGCGATTCGCGAGCGGTGCCAGGGCACGCCGGCGGGGCGGATGGTCGACATGCTCGTGGACCAGATTCTCGAGATCATGCCGGAGCTCGCCGACGTCACGCCGTGGCACACGGTGGGACAGCGGCGGACGCTCGACGATGTGGGCCGCACCGGGCGGATGACGGTGGCCGAGGAGATTTTCCGGCGCCGGACGCCGTGACCACGCCCCTTGTTCCCGGGACCGCGTGCGTCTACATTTCCCGCCGTTCGGGCGGGCGACCGCCACGGCTTCCGGCGATCCCGCGAGGTGGCGAGCGGTGTATTCCTTTCTCGGCGTGCTCGGCATCGCGATCGTTCTGTTCCTGGTGGTCGCCTTGACGGCCCGCCTCATCCTGGGCCGCTGACGCGGAGCCGAGCCGGGGGGCCTTCGTGCCCGCCATGTTCGTGCCCGTCAGGCTGCCCAGAAGCAGCAGCCCCAGGCAGCCTCCCAGCACTCCGGCGAACGTGACCCACGCCGTCACGGCCAGCCAGGGGTAGTCGCGGAGCCACACCCGCTCCGGCGGTTCGGCGCTGCGGGGCACCTTTCGCTGCACGGGGCCCGTCGGCCCCGACTGCCGACGCATGTCCTCCCGGAACGCGTCCCAATTCTCTTGGGCGGACGGCTCCGCCAGCGTTGCCAGCCGTCCCTCGCGCCACCGCAGGAACGCGACGGGCGGCGCCACCAACGTGGCGGTCCAGACCGCGGCGAATGCCGCCAACGCCAGCGTGGCCGGTCGGATCCTGCGACGGCCGTGCAGCTGAGTTGTCATGAGCCCACGATGCTCCCGGCCGCCTCAGACGGCCCCGCCGACCCATTTCTCCGGGACGCTTTCAGTCTGGCACCATTCCCGGGCCGTTGCTACCGTCCCCTGGTCCCTCCCGGAGCCAGACCCGTGTCCCGCCTCCTGCCGCTCCCGTTCAAGCTCGCGCTCGTCGTTCTCGCCACCCTCCTGGGCCCGCCCCGCGCGGCCGGGCAGGGCGGCTGGCTGCCGGCCTCATGGTTCGGGGCCGAGCAGGTCGACCTCCAGGCGATGTACCCGCTGGCCGAGAAGGACGGTCCCTGGCTGGTGCTGGCGACGACCTTCCGCGGTGAGACCGCCCGGGAGGATGCCCGCCGCCTCGTGCAGGAGCTGCGGAGTCGCCACAAGCTCGAGGCCTACACCCACGAAAAGGCGTTCGACTACACGGGCCGGCAGCCGGGCGTCGGCCTGAACCCGGACGGCACGCCGAAGACCATGCGCTACGCCAACGCGCGGCAGGTCCTCGAGGTCGCCGTCCTCGTCGGCGACTTCGCCTCCTGCGAGGACCCGCGCGGGCAGAAGGCCCTGCAGAAGATCAAGGGACTGCGGCCGGATGCGCTCGGCGGCGACGCCGCGAAGAGCCGTCTCGTGTCGGACTTCCTCCAGGCCAACCGCGACACCCTGCGGCTCGGCGGCGACCAGCAGGCGCGGCCGCCGATGCACGCGGCGATGCTCATCCCGAATCCGCTCCTGCCCGAGGACTTCTTCAACCGGCAGCAGATCGACGAATTCGTGGTCGAGATGAACGCCGGCGTCACCTACAGCCTGCTCGACTGCCCGGGCCGCTACAGCGTCCGCGTCGCGACCTTCTCCGGCGCCGGCACGTTCGACACCGGCACGCCGGCCGCGGCGGCCTCCGAGTCCGCCGGCGGATTCGTCGACGTCAACCGGTTCGTCGACATGCTCCGCGGCAGCGGCTGGCGGGACCCGCAACTCCGCGGACTGCCGGCGGAGAGCCGCCTCGTCGAGGCTGCCGACAAGGCCCACCGCCTCACGGACGCCCTCCGACGCAGCGGTTGGCCGGCCTGGGAGTACCACGACCGCGACTCGAGCATCGTCTGCGTCGGCACCGTGGACCAGCTCGCCGTGCCGCAAGTGGACGGACGATCGGCCGTGCATCCCGAGATCGCCAGGATCGTCACGGCCCTCGGTCCCGATCCCGCCGGCCTCGCCCAGGGAAGGATCGTGCCCCGGTCCTTCGAGGGGATCATGCTCGACGTGCAGCCGAAGCCCATCGACGTGCCCCGCGCGCCCACGCGGCGGCGCTGAAGCCGGGCGCCGGTCCCGCGCGGGCCGAAAGACGGTGGGTGCCGCTTTCGCGCCGCCTGCATCGCCTGGTAGAACCCGCGACATGCCCGCATCGTCATCCCCGTCGTCCGTCGCCCAGCTCGTGCTGGGCACCACGAACGCCGGCAAGGTGCGCGAGCTCGTCGATCTCCTCGATCCGCTGGGGATCGCCTGCCGGTCGCTGGCCGGGCTTCCCGGGGCGGTCGAGGTCGAGGAGACGGGAACGACCTTCGCCGAAAACGCGCGGCTCAAGGCCCGTGCCCAGGCGCGGGCCCTGGGCGGATGGGTGCTCGCCGAGGACAGCGGGCTCGTGGTGCCCGCGCTCGACGGGGCTCCCGGCGTGCACTCGGCGCGGTTTTCCGGCCCGGTGCCCCCGGGCTGCCGCGACTCGACCGACGAACGGAACAACGTGCTGCTGCTCGACCGGCTGGCCGGCCTCACCGGCCGCGGCCGGGTGGCGCACTACGCCTGCCACGCGGCCCTCGCCGACCCCGCGGGCTCGATCGTGGCGGAGACTCGGGGCGTTTGCTGGGGCGAGATCGCCGGCTCCCGACGGGGCACGGGCGGCTTCGGTTACGACTCCCTGTTCATCGTGCCGGAGTATGGCCGCACCTTCGGTGAGCTGCCCTCCGCGGTGAAGGCGATGATCAGCCACAGGGCACGCGCCATGCGGGCGATGCTCCCGGCGCTCGTGAGGGCGCTGGTGCCACCGTCCCCGTCTGCCTGAGGGCGGCGGCGGTCGAGCCCGGAACCATGGCATACTGTCGAACTGCCTTCCCACGCGGGACCCCGCTGCATGTCCGCCCCTCTGACGACCATCCGCCGCGTCGCCCGTGTGCTCTGCTGGCTGACGGCGTGCCTGGGGGCGGGACTCCCGGCCGCGACCGCGACCGAAGGTGCCGACGTGGTGGCGACGGTCGGTGACACGCCCATCCTGCGGGCCGATCTCGACGCCGTGCTCGCCCGCCTCGACGCGGGCCTGGGGGCGTCGGCCGTGCCGGCCGTCGGCGTCGGCCAGGCGGCGGGCGCCGACCGGAGCCTCGTGATGGCGACCGCCGTCGAGCAGCTGGTCAACGAGAAGCTCCTCCGCGCCGAGATCGAGCGCGAAGGGATCACCGTCGGCGGCCCTGAAATCGACGCTCAGCTCGGCAAGCTCCGCGCACAGATCGTCGAACGAGGGGGTGACTGGGCGAACTTCCTGGAACGCGTCGGCCGCGACGAGGCCGTGTTGCGGGACCAGATCATGCTCGACATCGCCATCTCCAAGCTCGTGCGGCCCAAGCTGCACGCCCAGGTGCTCGCCGCCGGCTTCGAGAAGCACCGCCGCGAGCTCGACGGCACCCGGCTGCGGGTGAGCCAGATTCTCCTGCGGCCGGACGTGGCGCTCGGCGACGCCGCGGTCGACCGGCAGCTGGAGCGGGCGGCGGCGATCCGGCGGGAGATTCTCCAGGGCACCGTGTCGTTCGCCGACGCGGCCACGCGGCACTCGGCGGCCCCGAGCCGACTCCGCGGCGGCGACGTCGGTTGGATCACCCGCGACGGCCCGTTGCTGGACGCGTTCTCGCGGCAGGTGTTCGCCCTGGCGAAGGGGGACGTCTCGCAGCCTTTCCTCACGCCGTTCGGCGTGCACGTCGTCCAGGTCACCGACCTCGCTCCGGGCAGGCTGGGCATCGACGTGGTGCGGCCGCGGCTGGAGAAGCTCCTCGCCACCGAGGTGCTCCAGGACCTGCTGACGCGGCTGCGGGCTGCCACCCGGATCGACTACGCCCCGGGGGTGCCGCACTTCGATCCGACGACGCCGCCGAACGTCACCGCTCCCCGCCGGGTGATCGTCACGGGGATCGCCGAGCCTCCCGGGACGTCCGCGGGCGGGAGCTGAAGCGGCCGAATTCCGGGGTGTCGCGGCCGCGGCCGGGTCGCTAGCCTCCCCTCTCCCCGGCGGCCGGCCCCGGTCGGGCCCGCGCCTCCCCGCGACATCGTCCCTTCCGGCATGAAGCTCCGATGAAGCTGAGATCCTGCCTGCTACTGGCATGCATGGTGGTCGTCCCACTGTTGGCGATGTTCTCGCATCGCATCCCGACGGAACTCCGCACGGCCGTGCGGAGGACGGTCGGCGACCTCTGGACCAGGGGAACCTCGGCCGTGGCGCCCACACGTCCGGCGGCGGCGGCCCCGCGGCCACCGGCGGCGGTCGCCTCCGCACCGCGGGCGCCAACGCAGGCACCGGCCCAGGTTGCGGGAACCAGCAGCCGCGACACGCTCGCGCGACTGGGCGCCGTGGCGGTCGAGTGCCAGCATCTGCCGGGAGGTGTCGGTGGGCATGTCGCCCGCTGCCGAGTGCCGGTCGACGCCGCGGGCCAACTGCACCGGGTGTTTCAGGCCCATGGACACGACGCCGACGCAGCGACCCAGACCCTGGCGTCCGCGGTCGCCTCCTGGAAGCTCGCCGCCGGACAGCCACGACCGGCGTCCCTGGCCGCGGACTCCCCGCGTTTTTGAATCCTCCCGGCCACTCCACCGCCCGCCGGCAGACGCGATGACCATGGACAGCACGCGGGCGAACGAGCTGGCGGCCTGTATCAGACGCGCCCACGGCGGCGCGGCCGAACCTTCCCCCGACCGGTCGGGGCCGGCCGTGCGGCGGAGGAGGCTGCTCCGCGCCGACCCGCCCGCCCCCCCTGCCGCGGCCCTGCCCGTCACGGATACCCGCCATCGTCGCTCGGACGAGATCGCCCGCCTGGAGGCGACCCTGTTCCTCGCCCGCGAGCCGCTCTCCACTCGGCGGCTGGCGAAGCTCGCGCGGCTGGACGACGGCACGCGGGCCCGAGCGTTGCTCGCCGAGCTCCGCAGCCTGCAGAATGAATCGGGAACCGCGTTCCGCGTCGAGCAGATCGCCGGCGGTTTCCAGCTCCTGACGCGTGCCGCCTTCGGCCCGTGGGTGCGGCGACTCGGCACCGTGCAGCCGGGCGGTCGCCTCTCGGCAGCGGCCCTGGAGACGCTGGCGATCGTGGCCTACCGGCAGCCTGTCACGCGCGCCGAGATCGAGGCCATCCGCGGCGTCGGCAGCGAGGAGATGCTACGGCAGCTCATGGAGCGGGATTTCGTGGCCATCGGCGGCCGGGCGGAGGATCTTGGCCGCCCGAATGTCTATATCACCACCCGCCGCTTCCTGGCGGCGTTCGGCCTCGCCCGGATCGAGGAATTGCCACCGATGGACATGCTGCCGGGCGGCGACGATTCCGCCGCGGACGGCCCGTCGCCCCCGGAGCCGGCCGCCGGAGCCTGACCGCTCGGCCGATCCCTTGCAGCCCCGGCAGGCGTGCGCCACACTTCCGGACACCGCGCGGCAGCGGCGGAGCCGCTGATCGGGTCCGCCGGGCGACGCCCCGGCGAAAAAAGTTTTTTCGGTCGTTCATTGGACGCTGTCCGGCCGATCGGGTACAGAATTGGCCGAGGTTCGTGGTCGCCCGGTGGCTCCGGAGGAGGTTTTTGACGTGACGATCGTTGCGAGCAGCAAAGTGCGGCAGGATGGTTCGAGTGCGGACGTGTTCTCGTGGAGCGAGTTGCCGGAACTGCTCGCCGCCGAGGATCTGTTCGCGGCCGCTCCAGGGGGTGCAGTGACCGCCGAGATCGCCGCCCGCGGTGACGAGGACGCGGACGAGGAGTTCGAGGACGACGACGACGAGGACGACGACGACGAGGACGAGGACGACGACGAGGAGGAAGAGGGCGACGACGACTGGGAGGAAGTCGAGGACGAGGACGAGGACGAGGAAGACGACGAGGAAGAGGGCGACGAGGAAGAGGGCGAGGAAGACGACGAGGAAGACGCTGAAGAGGACGAGGACGACGAGGATTGGGAGGACGACGACGAGGACTGGGAAGACGACGACGAGGAAGACGACGACGAGGAAGAGGATGATGACGACGATTGACGACCCGTCGATCGGACCGTCCGTCCTTCGTCCCGGGAACCGTCCGTTCCCTTCAATTGCCCCCGCTGCGGTGGCCGTCTCGCTCCATCGCGGGCTCCGGTGACCGGAGTCTCAGTTCCGCGAAGCGGCCGCGCCGCTCGATGTCGATGGAGACCTCGGTAGCCGCGGCCTTGAGCCTGGCGACCATGTCGTCCTGGCCGGCAACCGACGCCCCATCGATCGCCAGCAGGCGATCGCCCGGGAGCATGCCTCCAGCGGAGGCGGGGGACCCGGGGGCGACCCGCACCACCACCGGTGCCGCCGGCTCCGCGGGATCAGCCCGCGTGACGATGCCCCAGCGGCCGCGCGGAGTGGCGACCGCGTCGGTGGCCACGAGTTCCAGGCCCCGGCGGGACGCGTTGGATTCGCCGAGCGCCTGGGGTCGGAATGCCGGCACCGCATCGGCGTCCGCGATCGACCGCAGGAAGCCGAGCGCGAGCCGGGACACCGGCTCGATGCCGTCGAGGTTGACGAGGTGCACGTCGTCGGCCGGCCGGTGGTACTGGTCGTGGAGCCCGGTGTGGAACATGACCGTGGGAACCCCGGCGTGGATGAACGGGTAGTGGTCGGAGTCCTCGTCGCAGTCCCAGTCGAAGAACAGGTCGAGACCGGCGGCGTTCGCCGGATCGTTGTTGGCGGCGACCACGGCCGACCGCAGGCCGGAGGCCGACCGGGTGCCGAAGACCTCGAGCCGCCGGTCCCGCAGCCGGCCGATCATGTCGAGATTCACGGAGAACACGATCCGCATCCCGGCGACCGACAGCGGCCGCACCCGGAGGAAGTGCCGCGAGCCCAGCAGCCCCTGCTCCTCACCGTCCCAGAATGCGAGCAGGATCGACCGCCTGGGGGGCGTGGAAAGCTGCTGCACGGCCGCGGCGATCTCGAGCAGGCCGGCGACGCCCGAGGCGTTGTCGTCGGCGCCGTTGTGCACCATTCCGAAGGGGCCGAAGCTGTTGGCCGGCTTCCCGTAGCCGACGTGATCGTAGTGGGCCCCCACGACGACCAGCTCCCGCTCGAGCCGCGGATCGCTCCCGCGGAGGAGCACCAGGATGTTCCGCAGCTGCCCGAACCGCTGGAAGCAGGAGCCGTCGTCGCCGGCCGGCTCGAGCCCGAGCGGCTGCAGCTGCTCGACGATGTAGCTGCCGGCGGCATGCCCGCCGCGGCTGCCCCCCTCGCGGCCTTCGAAAGAATCGTCCGCGAGCACCGCGACGTGGCGTCCCGCATCGGTCGCCCGGATTCCGGCGTGGGCTGCGGAGAGCAGTTCCGCGCCGGCGGTCCGCCGGGCGGCGTCGAGCGGGGCGGACGCGGCAACGCAGAGGGCGGCGAACCGCAGGAGACGCGCGGCGGGCATGATCGGCGGTGCATCCTTGCGGGACGGGTGACGTCCGACCAGAATACGGTCGAGTCCGGGGTCGGCGTCCATGCCGGTTTCCAGGCCGTCCCGGCGTCTTTCGGAGAGGTGGCAGAGTGGTCGAATGCGCGTCTTTGCTAAAGACGTGTCCGGTCAAAAGCTGGACCGCGGGTTCGAATCCCGCCCTCTCCGTTGGTTGGTTTCGCGGGGTTTGACGACGAGTCGACAGGGGGCGCCAAAGGCCGGCAAACCGACGCTTTGGCGGCACCCGGCCCGCTGGATGATTCGCGGTCGAAGGGCCGCCGCGGGTCAGTCCCAGCCGTGCGCGTCGCGGACGGCGAGCATGGTGCCGAGCACGGTGTTCCAGGTGCTCGGGTTCTCGAGCGTCGCGTTGGGGAACATGCAGCCGTCCCAGCAGATGTGCCGGATGCCGCGGGACGGCGCGTCCTGGAGCCAGTAGCCCGCGCACCGGACGATGTCGAGCTTGCCGTTCGGGTCGTCGGCCGGACAGTGCTTGCCGGTCTTGTCGTGGGTGCCCGCGCCGTGGACCTGGCCGTCGTTCTGGGCGACGTGGAAGTCGATCGTCCACGGCCGCAGCTTGGCGACCATCGACTCGTAGGCGGGCCAGAACTCCGCCTCGGTGGCGCCCGGCTGCACGAGGGCGTGCTCGGGGGCGTTGTAGCCGAGCAGGTAGAGGTAGGTGTGGGCGAGGTCGGCCTGGAAGCCGAGCGAGTCGGGCATGCCGACTTCCTCGAGCAGGTCGAGCATGTCCTTCCAGGAATGCATGCCGGCCCAGCAGATCTCCCCCTCGGCCGCCAGCCGCTGCCCCTCGTCCCGGGCGATCTTCGCCGCCTCGCGGAAGGTCTCCGCGATCCGCGCCGTGTTGGCCCTCGGATTCTCCCGCCACTTCGCCACGCCGAACTCCGCGGAGTCGATGCGAATCACGCCGTACTTCCGCACGCCGTGCCGCTCGAACACCTTCGCGATCCGGCAGGCCATCCTCACGGCGGAGAGGAACTTCTCCCGGGCGGCCGCGTCGCCCATCGCCGAGTCGCCCACCGTGCCCGGCCAGACCGGGGCCACCAGCGACCCGACGGAGAAGCCGTGGGCGGCGATCGTGTCGGCGATGGCGGCCAGCTCCGCGTCGCTGGCCTCGGGATTGGTGTGCGGCAGGAAGAGGAAGTAGTCGATGCCGTCGAAGCCCTGGCCGTCCACCCGCGCCGCGGCCGTCAGCTCGAGCATCCGGTCGAGGGAGATCGGCGGCTCCTGGCCGGGGTCGCTTCCCTTGCCGACGAGACCGGGCCACATGGCGTTGTGGAGTTTCGGGGCGGCGTGTCCTGGCATGACGGGGGTTCCTTCGCGGCGGTGAAATCGGGCCGTCAACAGGGGGCCGGGGTTGCCCGTGCCGTCTCGCCCGGACGTTCACTGCGGCCCTCCGGGCCTGCGCTCACTCGGCGCTGGTGGCGCTTCGGCATCGTGCCTGCGCTTGCCAGCGACGCCGGCTCGACGGCACGGGCAACCCCGCGCGGCGCCCGAGGACGGGTGGGCTCTCCCGCGCCGTGGCTGCCCGCTCCGCGGGCCAGGGAGGTCGGCATCATGCCTTCAAGCCGTTGGTGGGGAGGTCGGCGTGCACGTCCGGGCCGAAGTAGCGGAGGGAGACCAGCGGGCCGGGCCCCGTGTTCTCGACGACGTAGCCAGCGGCTGCGGCGTCGGCCGAGATGAACAGCTCGTCGGCCGTCATCTGGCCGAAGCGGATCAGGGTCGGCGTGGCCACGTCGTGGACGCCGACGCGGCCCTCCCCCTGGACCGTGATCCAGCCGCTGGCACCGGCGTCCCGGACCGTGATCCGCGCACCGGGCTCGAGTGTGAGCTCCTTGGCGCTGAACAGCTGCCGGCCGTCGACGCGGCCGTAGACGATCCAGCAGTCCCGGGCGCCCCCCGCCGACCGCGGCTCGTCGAGGATCGGTTCCAGGTAGTTCGACTCCTTGAAGTGGGTGTCGACGTTCTTCTCCCAGTCGAGCTGGCCGATGATGAAGTCGAGGTCGTCGTGCTTCTCCCGCGGCATGTCCTTGACGAGCAGGCTCCAGGGCACCGCCCGCCCCTCGACGAGCGACTGGAACATCGCGAACACGTCGCTGCCCCACTGCGGCTCGTAGGTCAGCAGGGAGCCCGGGGCGTGGAGCACGCCCGGCGGGATGAGCCAGCCGGTGCCCCGCTTGAGGCGGTAGGCCTTGGCGAGGTCGAGGATGCCGTTGTCCCCGCGGTTCCACCGCTCCAGGCAGCGGCGGACGTCGGCCTTCGTCGTGCCCGGCTCCAAGCCCATGAAGGTGTAGGGAAAGTGGTTGTCGCAGTTGTTGTACTGCGGCGGGAAGTAGTAGCTCTCGGGCTTTCCTTCCTGGCCCACCAGCTTCGCGTCGTCGAACGACTGGTGCATGTGGTGGGGGATCGGCCCCATGTTGTCGAAGAACTTGGAGTAGACCGGCCACTTGCCGTAGCGGTCCCAGATCGCCTTGCCGACGAGGGTGGCGGCCCCTTCGGCGACGGCGTCCCGCAGCAGGAAACGCTCGCCGTCGAACACGCACCACGACAGCCCCTCGTCGGCGACGCGGCCCTCGTTGGCCGCCTCGGTCGTGCTCGCGAACCACCGCTCGTCGATGCCGCCCCGGTCGAGGCCGTAGGCGTAGTAGTCGTCGGGATGGAGCCGCACCCGCTTGCCGGGATGGAGGAAGCTCCGCGGCACCCACGTCGGCGCCAGCCTGAGGATGCCCCGCCCGGCCTCGAGGGCCTTCCCGAGCGTGCCGCCGACATTCTTGGCCTCGGGCAGCAGGGCGGATTTTCCGGCGGAGACGGCTGGACTCATGACTGGACACACCCCGTGGAAAGACGAACGCTCACCCGCCGACGAGTTGTACGAGCCCCGGCAACCAGCCGCAAGAACTGACGGCATTCGGTCGCCGTCACGACCGGCCCCGCGCAACAGCCGCGGCGAGCCGGAGCACCGACAGCGGCGCCGAACCTTCGGCCTTGTTGTTGATCGTCACGAAGGCGTCGCGGCCGGTGCGGCCGGCTCCGCGGACCAGGCGGGCCAGGGCCCCGCGGGTGGGCTCGTCCTCCTCGACGAGGCGATCGAACGGGAAGTAGTCGGCCCGCGCCTCCCGGTATCCGCGGCCGGCGTGCAGGTTCCAACGGGCGACCAGCGGCAGCCGGCAGTCGTCGCGGTCGAGCCCGAAGGCGGCGGCCTGGTCGGCGACCGGTGGCATCCGCGCGTGGACCGCCAGGCAGGGCACGGCGCCGGCGTCGCGGAGGCCCGCGGCGAGCGCGGGCGTGGCCAGTTCCGGGTCGCGGACCTCCACCGCCACCAGCGGTCCCCGGGGCAGGACTGCCATGAACGCGGCGATCCGGGCGACGAGCCGCGGCAGGTCGGCCAAGAGCCGCCGGCCGAGCGGCGGGAACTGGAACACCAACGGCCCGGCCTTGCCGCCGAGACCCTCGGCCGCCGGCCGCACGAAGGCGGCCGCTGCAGCCGCGCCGTCGAGGAACGAAGGGTTGTCGCGGGTCGGCTCCCCCGAGCCGGGCCTCCGCACCGCCGGGTCGGTGAAGGCCGCCGGAGCCTTGACGACGAACCGGAAGTGGTGGGGCACCTGACGCGCGTAGGCCGCGAACTCGGCGGCGGACAGGGGGGCGTAGAACGTGCGGTCGAGGCTCACCGTGCGCATCAGCGGGTGGGCCGCGTAGGCCCCCAGGCCGTGCCGTGCCAGCAGCTGCTCCCCCGGCTGTCGGCCGTCGCGGGGGGCATACACGATGCCCGTCCATCCGGGAAACGACCAGCTCGAGGTGCCGAGCCGGACGTGCTCCGGCAGGCTGCGGGCGAGTTCCTCGACGTCGGCGGGCACCGCGGCCGGCAGCACCGCCGGTGCCGCCGCGTCTCCGGCCGCGGCCGGCTCGGCGCCGAACAAGGACAGCTGCCTGGGCTTCATGGGCTGCGGGGGCCGGGATGCGGGAGGAGTGGACGCGGCCCGGGAGCACGCGGTCGGGGCCCGCGGCCGCGCGTTGCGGCGGGGCGTGCCTCCGACGCATGATAGGTCGGCTCAGCAGTACCGCCGACACCGGACCCGATGCCGAATCTCCCCCTCACCGACCTGGCGGACGCCCTCGAGGGCGAACTGCTCACCAACGAGCTGTCGCGGACGATCTACTCGACCGACGCGTCGGAGTACCAGGAGCGGCCCCTGGCGGTCGCCCTGCCGAAGTCGGAGGCCGACGTCCGCCACCTCGTGCGGTTCGCCGCCGCCCACCGCGTCGGCCTCATCCCGCGGGCGGCGGGGACGTCGCTGGCGGGGCAGGTGGTGGGCTCGGGCATCGTCGTCGACGTCGGCCGGCATCTCAACCGGATCCTCGCGCTCGACGTGGACCGGCGCCGGGTCCGGGTGCAGCCGGGCGTGATCCGCAACGAGCTGAACCGGTTTCTGGCGCCGTACGGACTGTTCTTCGGGCCCGAGACCTCGACCGCCGGCTGGGCGATGATCGGCGGCATGGTCGGCAACAACTCCTGCGGCTCCAACTCCATCGCCTACGGCTCCACCCGCGACCACCTCGTGTCCGCCCGCGGATTTCTCGCCGACGGCTCCGAGGCGGAGTTCGGGCCGCTCGATCCAGAGGCGTTCGCGGCGAAGTGCGCCGGTCCCGACATGCTGGAGACGCGAATCCACCGCGCGATCCGCGACCTGCTCGGCGACGCGGCCAACCGGCGGCTCGTTCGTGACAGCTTCCCGCGGCCCGAGGTCACGCGGCGAAACACGGGCTACGCGCTCGACGCCCTCATGGAGGCCTCGTGCTTCGACCCGGCCTGCGACCGGCCGTTCAACTTCTGCCGGCTCCTGGCCGGTTCGGAGGGCACGCTGTTCGTGGGGGTGGAGTTCGAGCTCGACCTGCTGCCGCTGCCGCCCCCTGGGGCGCTCCTCTGCGTTCACTGCCGCACCGTGGACGAGGCCCTCCGGGCGACGCTGGTCGTCATGCGACACCGCCGGCCGCCGGTGGACGCCGCCGCGACGCTCACGGCCTGCGAGCTCATCGACGACAAGATCCTGGCCTGCACCCGGGACAACCTCGAGCAGGCGCGGAACCGGGCCTTCGTCGTGGGCGAGCCCGGGGCGATCCTCGTCGCCGAGATGAAGCACGCCGACGCCGGCGTGGTCGACGCGGCGCTGGCACGGATCGAGGCCGAGCTGCGGGAGGCGGGCCTGGGGTATGCGTATCCCGTGCTCCGCGGAGCGGAAGGCCACGCCGTCTGGGAGTTGAGGCGGGCGGGACAGGGGCTCGTCAACAACGTCCCCGGACCGGCCAAGCCCCGCGAGATCGTGGAGGACACGGCCGTCGCCGTCGAGGATCTCCCGGCCTACATCGCCGAGTTCGACCGGTTGCTCGCGGAGAAGTACGGGATCGACTGCGTCCACTACGCCCACGCCGGAGCCGGCGAGCTCCACCTGCGACCGCTCTTCGACCTGCGGAGCGCCGCGGGCCTGAAGATGTTCCGCGACGTGGCCACCGACGTCGCGGCGCTGGTGCGGAAGTATCGCGGGAGCCTCAGCGGGGAGCACGGCGACGGCCGGCTGCGCGGGGAGTTCATCCGGGGCATGGTCGGTGCCGAGTGCTACGCGCTCCTCGAGCGGGTGAAGCGGGCCTTCGACCCGCAGGGCATTCTCAACCCCGGCAAGATCGTCGACACGCCGCCGATGGACACGAGCCTGCGGATCCTCCAGCACGAGCCGGCCGCCGGTGCCGTGCGGCATCAGACCGTGTTCCGCTTCGCCGACACTGGCGGCGTGCTGGAGGCCGCGGAGAAGTGCTCGGGCGTCGGCCAGTGCCGCAAGCCGCAGCTCGCCGGCGGCACGATGTGCCCCAGCTACATGGCCACCCGCGACGAGGAGCACACGACGCGGGCCCGGGCCAACGTGCTGCGGCAGGCGCTCTCGGGGCCGCGGTCGGCCGCCGATCCCTGGAGCCGCCCCGAGCTCGCCGCGGTGATGGACCTCTGCCTGTCGTGCAAGGCCTGTAAGTCGGAGTGCCCGTCGAACGTCGACATGGCCCGGCTCAAGGCGGAATGGCAGCAGCACTGGCTCGACGCCCACGGCGTTCCCCTGCGGTCGCGGCTGGTGGCCGGCTCGGCCCGCATGCTTCGCCGCGCCGCCGTCCTCCCCTGGGCCTACAACCTCGCCGTGACGGCCCCGGGCCTGTCGCACGTGGTCAAGCGGCTCATGGGCTTCGCGCCGCGGCGGTCGCTGCCGACGCTCCGCGGCCCGACGCTCGCGGCCTGGCACCGCCGGCGCCGGCCGGCCGTCCGCGGCCCGGCCCGGGGCCGCGTGCACCTCTTCTGCGACGAGTTCACCGACACGCTCGACGCCCCCGTCGGCATCAAGGCGGTCGAGCTGCTCGAGGGGCTGGGGTACGAGGTCACGATCCCGCGGCACGTCGACAGCGGACGGGCGCAGCTCTCGAAGGGGCTGGTGCGGGAGGCCCGCGAGCTCGCCGTGCGGAACGTCGAGCTGCTGGCGGACCTCGTCTCCGACGACCGCCCGCTGGTGGGCATCGAGCCCTCGGCGATCCTCTCCTTCCGCGACGAGTATCCGGACCTCGTGCCGGCGGCGCTGGAGCCGGCGGCCCGGCGGCTGGCGGCGCGGACGTTCCTCGTCGACGAGTTCCTGGCCCGCGAGGCGGCCGCCGGGCGGATCGGCCCCGCCGACTTCACCGCCGCGCCGGCCACGATCCGGCTCCACGGCCACTGCCACCAGAAGGCCCTCTCGTCGCTGGAGCCGACGGTGGCGATCCTCTCGCTGCCGCGGAACCACGCCGTCGAGGTGATCCCCTCCGGCTGCTGCGGGATGGCCGGATCGTTCGGCTACGAGCGGGAGCACTTCGAGCTCTCGATGCAGATCGGCGAGCTCGTGCTCTTTCCGGCGGTCCGGGCCGCGTCGGGCGACGTCGTGATCGCGGCCCCCGGCACGAGCTGCCGGCACCAGATCGCCGACGGCACCGGCCGCACGGCGGTGCATCCCGTCGAGATCCTGCACGCCGCCCTGGCCGGGGGCTGATCCGGCCGGCCCATGGCGCGCAGCCGCGCGGTCACTTTGGCCGTCGGGTATCTTGCCGGGGTCTCCGAGGCCGCCGCCGATGCCGAAGTCCGCCAGCCCCGTCACGATCGTCTGGTTCCGCCACGACCTGCGGCTCGACGACAACCCGGCGCTCGCCGCGGCCGCTGCCCGGGGCGCGGTCGTCCCCGTCTTCATCTGGGCGCCCGAGGAGGAGCGGCCGTGGGAGCCGGGGGCGGCGTCGCGATGGTGGCTCCACCGGTCGCTCGAGCGGCTCGCCGCCCAGCTCGACAAGGCGGGGGCGCCGCTCGTCATCCACCGCGGGCCGTCGCTGGAGACGCTCGAGCAATTGGCCGGCCGGTTCGGGGCGACGCACGTGACCTGGAACAGGCGGTACGAGCCGGCCGTGATCCAGCGGGACACGGCGATCAAGAAGGCGCTCGCCGCACGCGGGCTGGAGGCGGAGAGCTTCAACGGCTCCCTGCTCCACGAGCCCGTCCACGTGGCCACCAAGGAGGGCCGGCCCTACCAGGTCTTCACGCCCTTCTGGCGGGCGCTCCTGGCCCGGCCGGAGCCGGCGGAGGCGATCGCCGCGCCGCGGAAGCTCGTGGCCGCGCAGCCGGTGCGGACGACGCCGCGGCCGCTGACGCTCGAAGCCCTCGGCCTGCAGCCGGCCATCGACTGGGACGGCACCATGCGGAAGACCTGGTCGCCGGGGACCGTCGGCGCGGCACGGCGGCTCGATGAGTTCCTCGCGACGGGGCTCACTGGGTACGGCACCGAACGCGACCGGCCGGACCACGTGGGCACCAGCAGCCTCTCGCCGCACCTCCACTTCGGTGAGATCTCACCCCGCCGCGTCTGGCACGCCGTCCGCGCGGCGGCGGGCGGCCGGCCCGCCGCCAAGCTCACCGGCGGCGCCGAGGTCTACCTGCGGGAGCTGGGCTGGCGGGAGTTCGCCAATCACCTGCTCTACCACTTTCCGCACACGGCGGACGCCCCGCTGCGGGCCGACTACGCCCGGTTTCCCTGGGCGAAGGATCCCGTCGGCCTGCGGGCCTGGCACCGTGGCCGCACCGGATTTCCGATCGTCGACGCCGGCATGCGGCAGCTCTGGGCCACCGGCTGGATGCACAACCGCGTGCGGATGATCGTGGCGAGCTTCCTCGTCAAGGACCTGCGGATCTCGTGGCTCGAGGGGGCGAAGTGGTTCTGGGACACGCTCGTCGACGCCGACCTCGCCGCGAACACGCTGGGGTGGCAGTGGGCCGCCGGCTGCGGCGCCGACGCAGCGCCGTACTTCCGGATCTTCAATCCCACCAGCCAGGGCAACAGGTTCGACCCCGACGGGGCCTACGTCCGCGCCTGGGTGCCGGAACTGGCGCGGCTGCCGGCGGCGGACATCCACGAGCCGGCGGAGGCCGATGACGCGGTGCTGGCGAAGGCCGGGATCACGCTCGGCCGCGGCTACCCCGAGCCGATCGTCGACCACGCCGAGGCCAGACTGCGGGCCCTGGAGGCGCTGAAGGCCGTGAGCCGCGGCCGGGCCTGAAGCCCCGGGGTGGTCACTTCCGCTTATCGATGTCGCCGCGGAGCACCCGGACCTTCTCCAGGGCGTTCTTCTGCGCCTCCGGATCGCCGATCTTGGCCGCGGACTTCTCGGCGGCCGTCACCAGCCCCAGCGCCGCCTTGCGTTCGCCCACCGAGCTCGTCGCCCGGGCCACGGCCAGCAGCGCGTAGGTGCGGTTCTCGTGGCCGCCGATCGCCTTGGCGGCCTCGCCGGCCTCGTCGAGCAGCGCCTTCGCCCCATCCTTGTCGCCCGTCTGGCCACGGACGGTCGCCGCCACGGCGAGGCCCTCGGCCTTCGGTCGATCCTCGGCCGAGCGGGCGAGCGTCTCCAGATTGGCGACCTTCTCGGACGCGTCCTTGGCGAGCCCGGCGGTCACGTAGCCCATGGCGACGGCCGCGAGCGACTCGGGGCGGAACCGCTCCTCGATCTGGTCGGTGAGGCCGGCCGCTTCGGCGAGCACCTTGCGGGCGTTCGACGTGTCGCCGAGCCCGCCGGTCTTCGCGCCGTAGATGCCGCCCGCCTCGGCGAGCATCTGGGCCTTGATGATCACGTCGTCGATCTTGGGCAGCAGCTTGCGGGCCTGTCCCAGGACGTCCTTGGCGGTCCCGCGCTCGCCAATGAGGGCGTAGACCGAGGCGATCTCGACGAGGAGTGGACCGGCGAGGACCGGATTGATGACCTTCTCAGGCTCGGGCGGCGGCGCATCAGCGGCGGGCGCGTCGCCATCGGCTGCCGCGGGCTGTTCGGGCGCCGCAGCCTGCCCGTCTGCCGGCGGCGCAGGTTCGGTGGCCCCCGGGGCATCCGTGGTCACCGGCTGCGGCGCGGCGGCCGCGGCGTCGGGGGCAGCCACACCCTCCCCAGCCGCCGCTCCGCCGGCAGTTGTGGTTCCGTCAGCAGGCGTCGTTCCGTCGGCGGGCGTTGTTCCGTCGGCAGGCGGCGTCCCCTCGGCGGGCGGCGGAGTTGGGCCGCCGGCGGCCGCGGCTTCGCCCCCTTCCGCCGGAACCTCGGGAGCCGTTTCCTGCGGCTGCTCCTGCGGTGGCGCCTTTCGCGGCGGCTTCGGCGTCAGCAGGCTGCGGGCCTCGGAGAGCGTCTCCGACGCCCCGGAGCGGTCGCTCGACCGGGCCTGGAGGCGGGCCACCTTCGTCAGCTCCCGGGCCTTGGCCTCGTCGCTCGGCTGACCGCGGGCGTTGTCGAGCCGCTGGGCGATCGTCAGCGGGCTCTTCTTCTTGCCGCCACAGCCGGCGACCGGCGCGATGGAACTGACGACCGCCGCGAGGAACGCGGCGACGAGCGCGGGGTGCGGGCGACGCATGGGGCTGACTCTCCAGGGAACCGGCTCGTGCCGCCGCGGCGGGCGGAAACGGGACGCGTGGTCAGAACTTCAGGCGGGCGCGGAGCAGGCGGGCGTGGGTCTCGGCCATGAGGTCGTCCTCGGCCGCCTCGTCCTCCGCCTCGTAGGTGGCGGAGAACCGCAGGTAGGCGCCGCAGTCGTCCCACGGCACCGTGGAGATCGACAGGTCGTGGATGAGGAACTGGCTGGCATCCTGGGCCGTGGCGAACGGGCGGTCGCCGGCCGCGGTCGGGCTCTTCGTGTAGAGGAAGTAGGTGCCGCCGGGCATCTCGCAGTCGAATCCCACGGCCCGCAGCACGCCCACGAGCTTCTCCAGGCGACGGCGGTACTTCTCGCGGACCCGCCGCGGGATCTCGGGGTCGGCCAGCGCCGCGGCCCCCGCCTTCTGAATCGCCATGAACTGCCCGGAGTCGCAGTTGTCCTTCACATCGGCGAAGGCGCGGACGATCCGCTCGTGGCCGCACACCCAGCCCAGCCGCCAGCCGATCATGTGGAAGCCCTTCGACATCGAGTGCACCTCGACCCCCACCTCCTTGGCCCCGTCGAGGGAGAGGAAGGAGAGCGGCTCGTCGTCGTAGGAGAGCATGATGTGGGCGGCGTCCTGGACGACGACGATCTCGTGCCGGTGGGCGAACTCGATCACCCGCTTATAGAACTCGCGGGTCGCCGTCTTGCCGGTGGGGCTGTTGGGGTAGCAGAGCACGAGCAGCTTGGCCCGCGCGAGGACGTCGGCGGCAATGCCCTCGAGATCGGGGAAGAAGTCGTTCTCGGGCACCAGCGGCAGCCGGTGCACGACGCCGCCGAACCACCGGGTGGCCGTGCCGGCCACGGGATACCCGGGCACCGTCATGAGCGTGACGTCGCCGGGGTCGATGAAGGCCGCCGGCAGCATGGCATAGGCCGTCTTCGAGCCGATGCAGTGGTTGACCTCCTTCTCGGGGTCGAGCGTCACGCCGAACTCCCGCTGCATGAAGGCCGCGGCCGCCTCCTTGTAGGCCGCGATGCCGTTGTCGGCGTAGCCGCGGTTCTCGGGGCGGTCGATCTCCCGACGCATGACGGCCCGCACGCCTTCCGGGGCCATCTCGTCGTTCTCGCCGATGCCGAAGTCGAGCATCCGCCGCTCGGGATGGTCGGCGATCGCCTTCCGCTTGGCCCGCTTGATGAGCTCGAACTTGTAGATCTCGGTCCCCTTGCCGAAACGGGGGCCGCCGATCCGCTCGGCGAAGAGTTCCTGGAACCAGGGATCGGGGGCGACCGGGGGCGTGATGGAGGCCATGAAGGGGGATGCGGTGGGGTTGGAGGGAACCGCCGAAAGAGGGGGTCGTGGCCCGGCGGTGACGGGACCCGACCGGGCCAGCCTAGCCGGTTTTGCGGCCGCGGATCAACCATTTGCGTCCGCCCGACCGCGAGGGTGGAGTTGCCGGCGGAGGTTCCCCGCCTATGCCCACCACCCCGCGCTCCGCCGCCGTCTTCGGCCCGTTCGACGGCGACTTCGATCCATTCGAGGACGACGATGAGTTCGGCGTGCTGATCACGTTCGGTCGGGGCTGACGCCGGACTCGGCGAGCAGTCGCAGCGGCACGCCGATGTCGAGGACGTGCACGACGCCGGTGAACGCGGCCGCACCGGAAGCGTTGAACCCGGCCTTGGGCGCCACGAAGCTGCCGGTGGCGTCGGCCCGCACGCAGCCGCCGGCCGCGGTCCCCGAGTCGCAGTCCAGGCCCGAGGGCACGTCGACCGCGAATACGGGAATTCCCGGCGGTGTCGATTGCCGGGCCTCGATGGCGGCGATCGCGGTGGCGATGCCGCCGCGGGGAGCGCCCGTGGCCCCCGTGCCGAGCAGGGCGTCGACGACGAGGTCGGAGGAGGCCAGTTCCGCATGCCAGCCGGCCGCCCCAGCCGCGGAGAGGTCTACGATCGGGATGCCGGCGGTGCGAGCGACGGTGAAGTTGACCAACGCGTCGCCGGTGAGGCCGGCCGGATCGGCGGCGAGCAGGAGCCGCGCGGCCCGGCCGAGGAGTTCGAGGTGCCGGGCGACGACGAACCCGTCCCCGGCATTGTTGCCCCGGCCGCAGGCGACGGCGACGTGCCGTGCCCGGGGCCAGAGCCGCGCGGCGAGTTCCGCCGCGTTCCGCCCGGCGTTCTCCATGAGGACGACCCCAGGCAGGCCGAATTCCGCGATCGCCCGCCGGTCGATCTCGCGAACCTCCGCCCGTGTCAGTGACCGAGTCGCCATGATCGAGCTTTTGTGCGGCTCCCCGGAGGCCGGGCCCCCTCGGGGCCGCTTGCGGCGGGTCGAGGCCACTGTATCCGACCGGGGCGGCTAGGATGCGGCGACGAGGAGGAGCCGATGACGTCACCCGACACCCCGATCGAGATCGACGTCCACGCCGTGCGGGCGCTCCGCGAGGCCGGAGAGCCGTTCCTCTTGCTGGATTGCCGCGAGCCGGAGGAGCACGCGACGGCGAGCATCGCCGGGGCCGTCCTCATCCCCATGGCGGAGATCCCGGATCGCCTCGAGCAGCTGGAGGCCCATCGCAGCGGGCTGGTCGTCGTGCACTGTCACCACGGGGTTCGCAGCCTCCGCGTCGTCCGCTGGCTGCGGGCGCGGGGCTTTCCGGGAGCCCGAAGCATGACCGGGGGCATCGACGCCTGGTCGCAGGAGATCGACCCGGGCACGCCGCGGTACTGACTCCGAATCAGGGCGGCTCGCCTGCCGCCCTGACGGCAGCCCTCGCCTGGCAAATAGACGCGACGAGCGGAGTTCGGTCCCGGTTGCCGACATCGTCGCCCGGTTGCCGTGCCCGATAGCCCGGTTGCCGACATCGTAGCCCGGTTGCCATGCAACCGGGAATGCGGGCGGGCGTCGCACGGCGGCCCGATCCGGTCGCACGGCGACCGGTCTACCGAAGTCCGCACTGCGGCAGACGTCGAGCACCGGGTCCGCAGTCAGAGTGGTGGACCACCATCGCCCGGTTGCCGGTCTCGGTAGCCCGGTTGCCG
>JBIIUP010000275.1:0-3611 GCA_044339885.1 Pirellulales bacterium
CGGCCGTTCCAGGCGGACCGGGAGCCGGGCCCGCATCTCGGTCGGTTCGAAGGCCCGCTGGGCCCGCTGCCGGGGAACGGACGCCACCCCGGGACGCCGATGCGTCGTCGACCATGAACCCCGGGTCCCGAGCCAACGTGACCGCACTGCAGTGCATCGCAGCGATCTCTCCGGCCCCGCGTGCGGCCGCTGCCCAGCTTCGCGGTCGACCGCGGGCCCTGCTGGCGGCCGCTCTCCTGGCGGCGGTGACGGCGGTCCCGGCTGCCGCCGCCGACGAGCGGGTCGAACAAACCGTCGCGCAGGGTCTGGAGTGGCTCGCGGCCCGGCAGTCGCGCCGCGGCAACTGGGCGGCGAACGAGGGCCGCTACCCCGTGGCGATGACGGCCCTGGCGGGCACGGCCCTGCTCATGGAGGGATCGACGACCACGCAGGGACGGCACGCCGAGCCGATCCGCCGGGCCGTCGACTACGTCGTCGGACGGGCGCGGCCCAACGGCCTCATCGGCGATCCGCGGAACGACGACCGCTACACCTACGGGCACGGCTTCGCCATGCTCTTTCTCTCGCAGCTGCTCGGCGAGGAGGAGGACGAGCGGCGGCGTGAGGAGCTCGTGGGCGTGCTGGCCCGCGCGGTCGAGTTCTCCGGCAGGGCGCAGACCAAGGACGGCGGCTGGGGCTACGTCAGCGCGAAGGACGGCAACGACTTCGACGAGGGCTCCACCACGATCACGCAGGTGCAGGGGCTGCGCGGCTGCCGCAACGCCGGCATTGCCGTGCCGCGCGAGATCATCGACAAGGCCATCGCCTACATCCATCGCTGCACCCTGCCCGACGGCGGCGTGCAGTACAGCTCCAAAGGAGGCGGGGGCCGTCCCGCCATCTCGGCGGCGGCCATCGCCTGCCTGTTCAACGCCGGCGAGGAGGACGACACCCATGTGCCGCGGATGCTCGCCTACGCCGGCCGGCATCTGGGCACGATTTCCAACACGAGCTTCGGCCACTGGCACTACGCCCATTTCTACTATGCGCAGGTGATGTACCGGCAGGGGGGCGGGGCCTGGGACGACTACCGCCGCCAGATCGAGAAACGGCTCCTGACGGAGGCGCAGCAGGATCGCGACGGCACCTTCTGGCCGCAGGGGTACATCGGCCAGGTCTACACCTCGGCCGTGAACCTCACGATTCTCCAGCTCGACAGGGCGGCGCTTCCGATCTACCAGCGTTGAGGCGAAGATGGTTCCCGGCGGGCCCCCGCCGGCGACCAGCGCCCGCGCCGAGCACGCCCGCGAACCCGGAGCCCCTCATGCCTGCACCCGAAGCCTCCGTCGTCGATCGGCTGCACGCGGCGCACGAGCGGATCCTCGAGCAGCTCGGCCACGTGATCGTCGGCCAGCGCGAGGTGATCGAGCAGCTGCTCGTCTGCCTGTTCAGCCGCGGCCACTGCCTGCTCGAGGGTGTTCCGGGGCTCGCCAAGACGCTCCTGGTGAGCACGCTGGCCCGCAGCCTCGACCTCTCCTTCGCCCGCATCCAGTTCACCCCCGACCTCATGCCGGCCGACATCATCGGCACCGACGTGCTCGAGGAGGACAAGGCCACCGGGGCCCGACTGCCGCGGTTCCTCGAGGGCCCGCTGTTCGCCCACGTCGTGCTCGCTGACGAGATCAATCGCACGCCTCCCAAGACGCAGGCGGCGCTCCTCGAGGCGATGCAGGAGCGGCAGGTGAGCGTGGGCCGCGTGCGGCATCCGCTCACCGACCCCTTCTTCGTGCTGGCCACGCAGAACCCGATCGAGCAGGAGGGCACCTACCCGCTCCCGGAGGCGCAGCAGGACCGGTTCATGTTCAAGGTGTTCGTCGGCTATCCGTCGTTCGCCGAGGAGTTCGAGATCGCCCGCCGGACCACGGGCCTCCCGCTCGACGACGCCCGCCCGGTGCTCTCCGCCGCCGACATCCTCGCCCTGCAGCGGGGCGTGCGGGAGGTTCCCGTGAGCGACCACCTCGTGCGGTACGCGCTGGCGATCGTCCGCCAGACCCGCCGCGGCGAACCCGGCGTGCCCGCGTTCGTCTCGGATCAGCTCGCGTGGGGGGCGGGGCCGCGGGCCGTGCAGTTCCTCATCGTGGGGTCGAAGGCCCGGGCCCTGCTCCAGGGCCGCGCCCACGTGACCGCCGAGGACATCCGGGCCCTGGCCCCGGCGGTGCTGCGGCACCGGATCGTGGTGGGCTTCGCGGCCGAGAGCGAGGGCGTGACTCCCGACGCGATCGTGGCCCGCATCATCGAGGCCACGCCGGCCACCGAGGACGACCTGACGCGTGACCCAAGGTTCCGCACGATCTTTGCATCCTGAGGCGATCGAGCGGATCGCGCGGCTCGAGCTGCGCGCCCGCACCGTCGTCGAGGGCGTGCTGGCCGGCATGCACAAGAGCCCGGCGCTGGGGCAGTCCGTCGAGTTTCGCCAGCACCGGGAGTACGTCCGCGGCGACGACCCGCGGCGGGTCGACTGGAAGGTCTGGGGCCGACAGGACAGGCTCTACGTCAAGGAGTACGAGGAGGAGACCCAGCTGCGGCTGCAGCTGCTCGTCGACGGCTCGGCGAGCATGGACTACGAGCCGCCGGGGACGGGCCCGCGGCGACCGCGGAAGTACGAGCAGGCGGCCACGCTGGCGGCGAGCCTGGCGTGGCTGGCGCTCTCGCACGGCGATGCGGTGGGCTGCGCCGTCTTCGACGACCGCGTCCGGACGAGCGTGCCGCACCGCACGCGGCGGTCGCAGCTGACGAGCGTGGTCGAGGCGCTGGAGGCGCCGCGGGAGGCGGGCCGCCCCACGGCCTTCCGCCCCGTCTGCCGGACGATCGCCGAGGCGCTGCCGCGGCGCGGGCTGGTGATCGTGATCTCGGACCTGCTCGGCGACCGCGCAGGGCTCGCGCCCGGCCTCCGCGAACTGCGGACCCGCGGTCACGACGTCGCCATCCTCCACGTCCTGGACGACGACGAGCTCGACTTTCCCTTCGAGGGCCCGACCCTGTTCGAGGGACTCGAGGGGCCCGGCCGCGTGGCCTGCGACCCGCGCGGCTTCCGGAAGGGATACCTCGAGGCGCTCCAGGCTTTCCTCGACGAGGTCCGCCGCCGGGCCGCGTCGCTGGGGTGCGACTACGAGCTGGTGCGGGCGGCCGACCCGCCCGCCGCCGCGCTGGTCCGGTTCCTGGCCCGCCGCGCCCGCCGCGTTCACTGAGCGATCGCCTCCATGCCGTTCTTCGACTTCCCGACGCTCCTCTGGTGGGGCCTGCCGCTGGCCGCGGCCCCGCTGGCGATCCACCTGCTCAGCCGGCTGCGGCATGCGCGGGTGCCGTTTGCGGCGCTGGAGTTCCTGCTCGTCAGCCGGCGGCGGCACCGCCTGCAGGTCCTGCTCAGGCAGATCCTCCTGCTGGCGCTCCGCACCGCCGCCGTGCTGGGACTCGTGGCCGCCCTCGCCCAGCCGCGGTGGCGGTCGGCGCTCGGCTCGCTCTTCGGGGCCGGCCCGACCCTGCACCTCGTGCTGCTCGACGACAGCGGCTCGATGGGCGACTGCTCGGCGTTGGGCGGCGGCGGGGCGGAGTCGGCATTCGACCGGGGCCGC
>JBIIUP010000070.1:0-13231 GCA_044339885.1 Pirellulales bacterium
CATGCCGAACTGCTCCAGGACGAAGCGGCTCTCGGGACGGCTCGCCATGCCGACCTCGTCCCAGGCGTGCCAGTGGAACACGGTGGCCCGGACGCCGGGCCGCGTCCGCCGCAGGCGGCCGACCATTTTGGCGAGCATGTCGTTGGCCAGCGAGTAGTCGGCCTGGCCGAGGCCGCCCAGCCGGCCGCTCGTCGAGCCGAAGGCGACGACGCTCTCGAGGGCCTGCGGGTTCACGGCCGCCAGCACGTGCTCGAGGCCGACGCACTTCGGCCCCAGCGTCGCGGCCAGGCCCTCGGCGGTCTTCTTCTCGAACTTGCAGGCCGACTCCCAGCCCGCGCCGTGCACGATGCCGCGGATCGGGCCGACTTCCCGCTCCACCCGGCGGACGAGATCCCGCACCGCCGCACCGTCGGCGAGGTCGCAGGTCTCGTAGCGGACGGCGATGCCGGCGGCCCGGAATTTCGCCAGCTCACGCGCGATCTCGATCGACTTCTCGACCTCGCGCCAGGCCCGCCGCGGATCGGCACCGCGGGCCTTGGCATCGAGCATGATCCCGCCCTTGAGCGACTTCAGTCCGGCCTCGTCGAGCGACGGCCAGGCATCGTCCACCGCCACGGGCCGCGTCGAGCCGACGAGCACCAGCGACAGCCCGTGCCGCGCGGCCAGCGCCCGGGCGCAGGCGGCCGTCACGCCGCGGGCGCCGCCCGTGGCCAGCCAGACGCTGCCGCGGGCGAGCCCGGCGAGCCTGCCGACCGCCGCCGGCGGCCGTTCGGCGGCGACCACGGTCTGCCGTCGCCCCGCCTGCCAGCCGACCTCGACCGGTCCCGGGGACCGCACCTCGCCGACGACCTCCGCGGCCACCTGCGCGGCAGGCTCGGTCGCGGCGACGTCCGCCACCCGCACCTGCACGTCGGGGTATTCACGGGCCAGCCCCTTGAGGAGGCCGGCGAAGCCGCCGCCGACGGCGCTGGCGATGCCGCCCGAAATCCCGAAGTCGCCGCCGAGGCCGGTCACGGCCGTGAGCGTCGCGCAGGCCGCGTCGCCCGCACGGCTCCGGACCGCCAGCCACCGCTGGCAGGCGAAGTATCCGGCCGCCACGGCCGCCTCCCGGTCGGAGACCCAGGCTTCCGCGGCGCTCCACGGCGAGGAGATCACGAGATGCCGCACCGGGCCGCGCGACTCCGCGGCGTCGATCGCCGCGACCGCGTCGGCCGCAGACGCCGCCGTGACGATCAGCGGCGAGCCGCCGGCCGCGGTGAAACCGCCGGCGAGGTGCCGGGCCAGTTCCTGTCCCGCGGCATCGGCACCGGCGAGGATCAGCATCCGCTCGCCGGCGAGCGAACGGGACGGGGCCGCAGGCGGGAGGGCCGCGAGTGCCAGTGCGAAGCGGCCGGTCACTTCCGGGACCGCCGTGGCCGGCGGCGCCGCGGTTGCGGCCTGCCGGGCGGCGGCCGGCCGCCAGATGGCGGTCAGCGAATCGATCGACTCCACGGCCAGCCAGTCTCCCAGCGGGCTCCCCGCGAACGCCGCGGCCGAGCCGTCGACGGCGCCGGCCGCCAACCAGGTGCCGGTCGCGGAGAGGCCGTCGCGAACGGCGCCGCCCGGGGCGGCGAGCATCCGCCCGACCGCGACGCCGCCGGTGCCGTCGCCGGCCACCTTCACGACCGCCGAACCCTGGCCGCAGGCCGACCGTGCAAAGGCGGCCGCGGAGAGGCGGCCATCGAACCCGATCTCGTGGACTCCGCCTGCGGCTGCGTCCATCACGAACAGTCCGCCGGCGATCGGTTCCAGGGCGGCCGCGACGCGGTCCGCGTCGGCGAGCGACCGGCAGGCCGCGAGCCGCTCCACGGCGCAGGTCACCGGCAGGCCTCCTGCCGACGAGGCGGGCGCAGGGTGGGCCACGACGACGAGTCCGGCGTCGTTCCAGGACGCGATGCCGCCGGGCAGGCCGGCGATCCCGAGGAGCGTCCCCGTGACGCCGTCGGCCGAGAAGCAGGTGCAGGAGGGTTCCGCATGCCGGCCGAAGCCGATGGCGAGGCCACGGGCACCGCCGTCACCGGCGGCGAAAACCACGTCGAGCCCGCCGAGGGCCGCCGCGGGGTTGGCCAGCGCCGCCCGGAGCACGCCGACGTCGATGCCCGCCGCGGTGGCGGTGGCTTCCAGTTGCGCCGACTCGTCGGAAGCCAACCGGACCGCGGTCGGGGCGTTGCCGTGTCCCGGTGTCGCGGCCGCGAACTCGCGGGTCCAGCGGCGGATGGCCCCGAGCACCTCGTGCGTCGGCCGGGGGGCGGCGGCGGCGGTGGTCGCAGCGCCCGCGGCCGGCCTGGCGGATCCGCCGGCGATGCGGGGGAGCATGTAGTCGAGGAGGTGGCGGAGGGTGCGGAAGTCGTCGAGAGAGACGCTCGAGTCGGCGGAGAGGCCGTAGGTCTGGCCGATCTCGCCGAAGAGCTGGGCCTTGCGGATGGAGTCGATGCCGAGGTCACCCTCGAGGTCTGCGTCGAGCTCGACGATGTCCTTCGGGTAGCCGGTCTGCTCGACGACGAAGTCGACGAGGAAGGCCTCCAGCGCGGCGGCGGTGCCGGCGTCGGTGGGCTCGAGCACGGCGGTCGAGGCCTCGTCGTGCTGCGGGGCGAGTTGCCGGCCGTTGCCGTCGTGGGCGTGGTGGCCGTTGGCAGCGTGGCCGTTCATCCCGTGGCCGTTGCTGCCGTGACCGTTCATCCCATGACCGTTCGCCTCGTGCGTCGGCCGGGGGGCGGCGGCGGCGGTGGTCGCAGCGCCCGCGGCCGGCCTGGCGGATCCGCCGGCGATGCGGGGGAGCATGTAGTCGAGGAGGTGGCGGAGGGTGCGGAAGTCGTCGAGAGAGACGCTCGAGTCGGCGGAGAGGCCGTAGGTCTGGCCGATCTCGCCGAAGAGCTGGGCCTTGCGGATGGAGTCGATGCCGAGGTCACCCTCGAGGTCTGCGTCGAGCTCGACGATGTCCTTCGGATAGCCGGTCTGCTCGACGACGAAGTCGACGAGGAAGGCCTCCACCGCGGCGGCGGTGCCGGCCGATTCCTGCCGTGCATCGGTGGCGGGCGCCGCTGCCCCGGACGGGCCGTCGATCCACCGGGCCTTGCCGCCGGCTCGGGACAGAATCTCGCAGGCACCGCGGACGGTCGTCGCGGACCGCACGGCTTCGAGATCGGCCGGACCGCAGTCGAACAGCTGGCCGAGAGCGTCGAGCATCTCGGCGCCCCGATCGGGCATGCCGGCGAGCGGCAGGGTCGCGCCGTAGTCGCGAATGAGCGACGTCAGCTGCTCCTCGATCCCGGCGGCCCGGGACGTCGTCGGGGCCGCAGCCGACGTGGGGGCCGGTGCAGGGGCCGCGACGGGGGGGGCCGGCGGGGAGGCGAGGCGGTTCACTCGTGTCGTGCCGCCGACGGCTGTCGACGCCGCCGAAGCGTGCGCGACGGCCGGACGCGGGGCATCGCCGGCGGCGGCCCGAGTTGACTGGCCGTTGCCGGCGACGGTGGCGGGCTGCGGCCGTGCCACGGCCGGAGCGACCGGCCGGCCGGTGTCGGCGGCCGCGCGGTTCCGCGCCCGCCGGCGGGCGGTCGCGTCGAAGGCGAGGACGGTTCCGGCCTGCGGCGCGGGCGTGGCCCGCGTCCCGGCCGCCGGCGTCGCTGCCCGCAGCGCTCCGGCCTCGGCGAGCTGCTGGCGGACCTTCGCGAGGTGCGCCGCGGCATCCCGACCCCGATGGTCGAACTGGATGAAGGTCGCATCCGCGCGGCCCTCGAGGATGCGGCGCGTCAGCCCCGTCAGGACTCCCGACGGCCCGACCTCGACGAACGTCCGCACGCCGTCGGACCAGAGCCGCTCGACGACCTCGACCCACCGCACCGTCTGCGACATCTGCCGCACGAGGCTCTCCCGCACGTCCGCGGCCGTGGCCATCGGGGCGGCGGTCGTGCTGCTGTACACCCGGCGGGCCGGCGCCGCGATGGCGAGGCGATCGATCGTCTCCGCGAGCCGCGTCGCCGCGTCGGCCAGGAGGGGCGTGTGGAACGGGCTGGGCACCGCGAGCCGCTTCGAGCGGATGCGCCGCGCCTCGAGGATGGCCTCGACGGCGTCGACCGCGCGGGCCTGGCCGCCGACGACGACCTGCTCGGGCGCATTCTCCGCGCAGATCCAGCACTGTCCGGCCAACGGGGCGATCGCGGCGGCGACCTCGTCCCGGCCGGCGATCACCGACAGCATCGCTCCCTGCTTCGGCCCGAGTTCCTCCACGGCCCGGGCGCGGGCCAAGGCGGCAGCGGCCCCGTCGGCGAAGCTCCAGCCGCCCGCGGCGACGAGCGAGGGGAATTCGCCGAAGCTGTGGCTGGCGATCGCGTCGGGGGCGAACCCCATGCGTTCCAGCACGCTCCAGGCGAACAGGTCGCCGAGGAACATCGACCACTGCGTGTCCCAGACCCGCGTGCCCAGGCCGTTGACCGGCTGCCAGGCGATCGCGGCGAGGGACTCCAGACCGGCCGACCGGCACGAGGCGTCGACCGCCTGCAGGCACGACTCCGCCTCCGCGGACTCCGCGACGAGGGAGCGGAACATGTCCGTGTACTGCGAGCCCTGGCCGGGGAACAGCGCGGCCACGAGGCCGCGGCCGCCGGCGAAGGACCGTGGGGCCGGCTCCACGGCCGCCCGGGGAGCCGACTCGGCCGGCCGGGCCTGCGGCGGCACGGGCAGCCCGTTGTCGAGCACGACGTGGCCGACCTGGGCATCGTGGGCGGTGGTCAGGCCGGCGGCGCGGTAGCCCGCCGCATCGACCGCGGGCACCGGGAGCGGCGCGGCGGAGGCAGCGAGCTTCCCGTGGGCCGGGGTGCCGGCCGCGACGGTCGGCGGCATCGTGCCGTGTTCGAGAACGCCGGTGAGCTTCACGATGGCGGCGGCCCCGGCCGCCGCGCCGAGGTGGCCGACGAGCCCGTCGAGGGCGCCGGCAACGCCGTCGGCGCCGTACTCGGCGGTCGTCGCCGCGAGCACCTCGGCATCGGCCTGGGCCGCGCCGGTGCCCACGAACTCCAGGGCCTTCACCGCTGAGGCCGCGAGGCCCGCCTGAGCCCGTGCTTCGCGGACCACGCGGCCGACGGTGCCGGGGATCGTTCGGCCCGACGCCACGGCGATGCCACGGATCACGCCGTGGATGCGGTTGCCCGCGGCGCGGGCGTCGGCCAGCCGCTTGAGCACCAGTACGACGGCGCCCTCGCCGGGCAGCCGGCCCTCGTGCGCGGCGTCGAACGGCGAAGCGGCCCGGGAGGCCAGGAGCTTGGCGAGCGACAGGCCCTCGTAGGCCATGAGGTCGAGATACCGTTGTCCGGAGGCGCACAGCACCACGTCGCAGTCGCCCTCGCGGAGCATGTCCGTCGCCGCCGACAGGGCCGACACGCTCGAGCAATCGCCGGCGTCGAGGGCCAGCGCGCCTCCCATGAGGTCGAACGACTTCGTCAGCCGGCTGGCGAGCGTGGAACTCGTGAAGCTCCCCGTCTCGTCGACGAGGGCCGGCATCCGTTCGAGGAGCCGCTTGCCGTAGGCCTCCACGACGCGGTCGATGTCACGACCCGTGCAGCCGCGCCGCTCGAGCGCCGCGCGGAGGTGCCGCGAGGTCTCGGGCAGCCGCAGGCCCATCTGCAGGTCGTTGGAGAACTCGCCGCCGAACATGGTGCCCACGACCACGGCGGTGCGGATGCGGTCGAGCGCACCGACGCCGCCGAGTTCCGCGATCGCGGCGTCGGCGGCCTCCAGGAGCATGAACTGCAGCGGGTTGGCGGCCGCGATCTGCTTCGGCGGCACCTTGTGCCGGCGCCAGTCGTAGGCGAAGCCCTCGATGAAGCCGCCGATGCCGGCGGTCGTGTGCCAGGTCCGCGGACCGCTCGGGTCGAGCGCTCGGGAGAGATCCCAGCGGCCCCGGGGCACCTGGCCGACCACGGAGTCGCCTCGGCCCAGAAGTTCCCGGAACGCCGCCAGCGTGAGGGCGCCGGGGAGCACGCTGCCCATCCCGACGATCGCCACCGCGCGGTCATCCGCGGCGGACGCCATCGGCCGGGCGGGCCGTGCCGCCGGCGGCTGGGCCGGCAGGTATTGCGAGATCGCCAGGTGGACGTTGAGCCCGCCGATGCCGAACGCGTTCACCGCGGCCCGGCGGGGCTCGCCGGCGGCGGGCTGCGGCCAGGCCAGCGGCTCGCGGGGCACCGTGAACGGCCCGTGATCCCAGTCGAACTCGTCGTTGTATTCGGTGCAGGTCGAGCCCGGCGGAATCACGCCGTGCTCCATCGCCAGCACGACCTTCACGAGGCTCGCCATGCCGGCGGTCTCCAGCGTGTGGCCGATGTTCGCCTTCACGCTGCCGATCGGGATCTTCTTGCCCTGGGGCAGGTGGGTCGCCATGAGCGCCGACAGGGCGCCGAGTTCGGTCGCGTCGCCCACCTGGGTGCTCGTGGCGTGAGCCTCGATGTAGTCGAGGCGGCCCATCTCGCGCGGGTCGGGGTAGGCCCGCTCCACCGCGAGCTTCTGACCTTCCTGCCGCGGAGCCCAGAGGCTCTTCCCCTTGCCGTCGCTGGCGACGCCGATGCCGCGGATCACGGCGCGGATCCGGTCCCCGTCGGCGATGGCCTGCGAGAGCGTCTTGATGACGAGCGAGACGTAGCCCTCCGCGGTCACCAGGCCGTCGGCGTTGAGGCCGAACGGGCACGACCCGGTGTTGCTCACCGACTGGGCCGCGGAAAACAGCACGAGGCTGTCCGACTTGCAGTAGGAGGCGCCGCCGACGATGGCCTGGTGGATCCCTCCCTGGCGCAGTGCCCGGGCGGCGATCGCCAGGGCCTGCAGCGACGAGGCGCAGGCGGCGTCCACCACGAGGTACGGGCCGTCGAGGCCCAGCGCCTCGACGACGATCTTCGCCGCCCCGAGGGCGCCGAGGTCGAGCTCCTCGCCGGGCTGCCGGCCCGGATGCTCGCGGCGGATGGCCGAGGTGACCTCCGCGGCGACCCGGTCGACGTCGGCCCCGAGGAGCTCGCAAGCCGGGGCGACCTCCGCGAGCCAGGCTGCGGTGCCCTCGATCCCGGTCGAATAGACGTAGTCGCCGATCCGGGTGCTGCCGCCGGTGTGACCGACGTAGACGCCGGTGCGGCGGTCCCGCGGCATGGCGAACGGGTCGAGCCCGGCGTCACGGCAGGCCAGCGAGGCGACCTCCAGGAACACGTGGTGCGCGACGTCGTAGCGGTCGAGCATGTCGGCCTTGATCGGGCAGACCGTCGGATCGGCGGGGCGGTCGGTGACGATGGCGCCGAGGTCGGAGTAGCTGCGGCCGACCTTGCCCTTCTCCGGGTCGAAGTAGAGCTCGCGGGAGAGCCGGCTCTCGGGCAGGCGGCCCCAGGAGGTGCGGCCGTGGACCACCAGATCCCAGAAGGCATCGAGGCCGTCGGCGCCGGGAAGGCGGCAACCCATGCCCACGATCGCAATTGGCTCACTCAAAGTCGTCGTCCTTGTCGTCTTGGTCGTCTTGGAAATGCCGCGCGGACGGTCCGGACGCGCTGGCGTCCGACGGACCGTCGTCGACGTTCATGTCGCGCGGTGGAGAAGGGGGATGGTTCGGCGTCTCGCGAAGGAGTGAACGCCCCATCCCTGGGCTGAAAGTCGGCGCAAACCCTCGGGCCGACGCGTCTTGGCGCTCGGGGAGTATGACTCACGGCAGGGGGCCGTCAAGTTTGGGGAGAAGCCCGTTCAGGCGGGCTTTCCCGGTCTTTTTCCCCGATTCTTCGCCCGTTTCGGTCACCGAGGTATCGTCGTCAGAACCCATGGATTCTTCGGCAAAACCATCCCCCGTGCCCCTGGCGGCCTTCGAGCAGCTCATGCTCGCGGACGCCCGGCCCGGGCATCCGATGTGCTTCTATCTGGAGTGCGTCGTCGAGGGGGACCTGGACGAGGCACGGCTGCGGCGGGCCGTCGAGCGGACGGCCCAGCGGCACCCGCTGACCCGCAGCCGCGTGGGCTGGCGTTCGGGCCGGCCGTGCTGGCTGCCCCCGGACGCGGCCCCGGAGTTCGTCTGGCGGCCGGCGCCCGGGGACGCCCCGTGGCGGCCGCCGGACCTCGAGCGGGGCAGCGGGGTCCGCATCGTGGTCCGCCGGTTCGGGGACGGTGCCCACGGCGTCGCGCTGGTGGTCCATCACGCGGTCTGCGACGGGATCGCGGCCTGCGAGTTCCTCGGGGACGTCTGGACTTACTACGACGGCGGCGAGCCGCGGCCGTTCACGGCGCCGGCGGAACGTCGGGCCCGGGGGCCGGCGGAGCCTGGCGCAGACGCGGCTGCAGTCGCTCCGGGGGAACGTTCCACGGTCGTCGGCGAGACCCTCGCCTTCGCCCGGTTCCTGGCCGCCCCGCTGGCCAACGTGCCCGCCGGTCTCCTGCCTGCCGAAGGAGGTGCCGACGGCGGCCCGCCGTTCGCCTCCCTCGAGCTCGACGCCGACTTCACGGCCCGCCTGCGGGCCGCGGCCCAGGAACGCCGGGCGACCGTCAACGACCTGGTCCTGGCGGCCGTCATGCGGGCGGTGGTCGAATGGAACGACCGAGCGGGGGTGCGGCGGCGCGGGATTCGGGTGACCATGCCCGTGAACCTGCGGGCCGTCCGCGAACGCCGTCCTGCGGACAACGCGATCGGCTACGCCTTCCTCGACCGCACGCCGGCGGAGTGCCGCGACCGGGAGCATCTCACGCGGTTCCTGGCCACGGCCTCGCAGTGGGTGGTGGGATCCGGTGCCGCCTCCCGGTTCATCGAGACCATCACGGTGGTGGCGCAGTGGCCGAGGCTCCTCGCCCTGGTGACCCGCCTGCCGGTCTGCCTGGCGACGGTCACGGTGAGCAACGTCGGCGACGTCGGTCGGCGGATGAGGGCGGGCGTGCCGCGGGTCGGCGGTCGGGACGCACCGGGGGGGCTGACGATCCGGAGCTTTGCCGGCGTGCCTCCCTTGCGCCCCGGGACCCGGGCCGCCGTCGGGGTGCTGGGGTACGCCGAGGGAACGACCCTCTGCTGCGCCTGCTCGGCCCATCCGGACGCCCGCACGGGCGGACGGGCGTTTCTCGAGCTCGTCCGGCAGGAACTGGCCGGTTTTTTCGGCCCCGCTGCTTGACTCGGCCCCGCGAGGGTCTAGGCTCTATTTGTTTTCCGAATGACGCAAGGCGGCGTCATTCGTTTTTCGCATTCTTTTTCCTTGTTTTCGCCCACCCATGGACGGGGCTTTTTCCGGGGCCACCTGCGGCCTGCGAGCCACCGTGAACCTCAAGTCCCTGAAAATCTTCTGCGACATCGTCTCCCGGCGGAGCTTCTCCCGCGCCGCGGAGGACAACGGGGTCTCGCAGTCCAACGCCAGTCAGGTGGTCGGGCAGCTGGAGAGCCACCTGGGCGTGCAGCTCATCGAGCGGTCCAAGCGGCCGCTGGGGCCGACCCACGAGGGCCGCGTCTTCTTCGACGGCTGCCGCAAGCTCATCGCCCAGTACGAGGCGCTCGAAGACGAGGTCCGCACGCTCCACGAGGAGGTGGCCGGCCGGGTCCGCGTGGCGGCGATTTACTCCGTCGGCCTCCACCACATGAGCCGCTACGTACAGGAGTTCCTCAGCCAGTACCCGAAGGCCAACGTGCGGCTGGAATACCTCCATCCCGAGCGGGTGTTGGAGTCGGTCGAGCAAGGCGACGCCGACATCGGCATCGTGAGCTACCCGCGCGGCACGAAGGCGGTCGACGCCGAGCCGTGGCGGGAGGAGCCGATGGCGATCGTCTGCGCCCCGGGCCACCGGCTCGCCGGCCTCGAGGCGGCCCCGCTGGAGAGCCTGGCCGACCGGCCGATGGTGGCCTTCGACGCCGACCTCGTCATCCGCCACGAGATCGATCGCGTCCTCGCGGCCCACGGCGTGACGCCGCACGTCGTGATGGAGTTCGACAACATCGAGACGATCAAGCGGGCCGTCGAGATCGACGCCGGCTTGGCGATCCTTCCCGAGGCCGCCGTGCGGCGCGAGGTGGCGGCCGGAACGCTCTGCTGCGTGCCGATCGCCGACCACGCCGCGGCCGGCCAGCTCGTGCGGCCGCTGGGCATCATCCGGGTGCGCAGCAAGGCCCTGGGCCCCACCGCCTCCCGGTTCCTCGACCTGCTGCGGGCCCACGCCCAAGACGCCGAGGAACTGCCGGCCGTCGCCCGCGGCTGAGGCGGCCCGCCGGCGCCGGCCGCCCCCACGACCCACCATTCACCGGACAGAAGTGCAGGACGCCACGATGACGCGATCTCCCGGCTACCCGGCCCCCCAGGGCCTCTACGACCCCGCCAACGAGCACGACGCCTGCGGCGTCGGCTTCGTCGTCAACATGCACGGCCGCAGGAGCCACCGCATCGTGCGGCAGGGGCTCGAGGTGCTCGAGAACCTCACCCACCGCGGCGCCTGCGGCTGCGATCCGCTCACGGGTGACGGCGCCGGCATCATCATCCAGATGCCGCACGAGTTCTTCGCGGCCGTCACGCCGAACGCCGGCATCAGGCTCCCGGCGTCGGGCGACTGGGCCGTGGGCAACGTGTTTCTGCCGCCGTCCGAGGGCGACCGCGAGGCGGCCGAGCAGTTCTTCGAGCAGGTCTGCCGCGAGGAGGGGCTGGAGTTCCTCGGCTGGCGGACCGTGCCGACCGACAACCGTGCGATCGGCGGCACCGCCCGCGAGGTGGAGCCCGTCGTGCGGCAGGCGTTCGTGGGCCGCGGCAAAAAGGTGTCGCGGGACCACTTCGAGTGGAAGCTATTCGTGGCCCGCAAGCGGTTCGGGATCGAGATCGGGAAGTTCGGCCTCACGGAGCAGGGCTTCATCTACGTCTGCTCCCTCTCCGCGAAGACGATCGTCTACAAGGGCCTGCTGCTCGCCGACCAGGTCGACAAGTATTACCCCGACCTGTCCGACGAGAAGATGACGTCGGCGCTGGCGCTGGTGCACCAGCGGTACAGCACGAACACGTTTCCCACCTGGGACCTCGCCCATCCCTTCCGCTACATCGCCCACAACGGCGAGATCAACACCGTCCGCGGCAACATCAACTGGATGCACGCCCGCGAGAGCATGCTCGCGCATCCGGTGTTCGGCCCCGACCTCGACAAGATCAAGCCCGTGATCCGCGAGGGGGGCAGCGACTCGGCTACCTTCGACAACGTTCTCGAACTGCTCGTGCTCGCCGGCCGGCCGATCGAGGAGGCCGTCAGCATGCTCATCCCCGAGCCGTGGAGCGGACATGAGAGCATGGCCGACGACCTCAAGGCCTACTACGAATACCAGGCCTGCCTCATGGAGCCGTGGGACGGCCCGGCGGCGCTCGCCTTCACCGACGGGGCGCGGATCGGCGCCACGCTCGACCGCAACGGCCTGCGGCCCGGCCGCTGGTGGCAGATGAAGGACGGCCTCGTGGTGATGGCGAGCGAGGCGGGCGTCTTGCAGCTCCCGGCGGGTGAAGTGGTGCGCAAAGGCCGGCTGCGGCCGGGCCGGATGTTCCTCGTCGACACGAAGGAAGGCCGGATCGTCGAGGACGACGAGATCAAGCGGAAGCTCGCCACGGCCAAGCCCTGGCGGGAGTGGATCACGGCGAACCAGGTGCGGCTCGATGCGGTCGCGGACCCGGCGAACGTGGCCCATGTGACGGTGTCGCGGGCCGTGGAGCCCGCGGCGGGGCTCGTGCCCGGCAGCGACGGCAACGGGCACGCGGCGAACGGCAACGGCGCGCCCCATGCGGTCGACCCGTGGCGGGCGGCCGGCGTGGCGGGTGAGACCGCGAGCCTGCTGGAGCTGCAGCGGACGTTCGGCTACACGCTGGAGGACCTCAAGGTGATCCTCGCGCCGATGTCCACCGACGGCGCGGAGCCGATCGGGTCGATGGGCAACGACACGCCGCTGGCCGTGCTCTCCGACCGGCCGCAGCTCTTGGCCAACTACTTCAAGCAGCTCTTCGCCCAGGTGACGAACCCCCCGCTCGACGCGATCCGGGAGGAGATCATCACGTCGATGATCACGACGATCGGGTGCGAGGGGAACCTGCTCGACTCGCAGCCGGAGCAGGCCCGGCTCCTGCGGCTCGAGACGCCGGTCATCACGAATGCCGAGTGCGCCCGCGTGAAGGCCCTCGAGCAGCCCGGCCTCGTGACCAGGACGATCTCGATGCTCTTTCCAGCGGCCGAGGGGGCCGCAGGCATGCGGAAGCGGCTCGATGCGATTCGGGCCGAGGCGTCGCAGGCCGTGAAGGACGGCGCGACGATCCTCGTGCTCTCCGACCGCGGCGTCTGCCGCGAGCAGGCGGCCGTGCCGGCGCTGCTCGCCACGGCGGGCGTGCACCACCACCTCGTGCGCGAGGGCACGCGCACCCGCTGCGGCCTCGTCGTGGAGACGGGCGAGGCCCGCGAGGTGCAGCACTTCGCCCTGCTCACGGGCTACGGCGCGGGGGCCGTCAACCCCTACGTGGCCTTCGCCACGATCGACCAGATGCAGGCGGAGAAGATCATCGCCGGCGACTACCCGCGGGAGAAACTCCACAAGAACTTCGTCAAGGCGGCGACGAAGGGCCTGCTCAAGGTGATGAGCAAGATGGGCATCTCCACGCAGCAGAGCTACCGCGGCGCCCAGATCTTCGAGGCGGTGGGCCTGGAGCGGTCCCTCGTCGACGAGTTCTTCACGCGGACGCCGAGCCGGATCGGCGGCATCGGCCTGGAGGGCATCGCCGAGGAGAACCTCAAAAGGCACGAGCATGCCTGGCCGCGGACGGCCGTGCCGAGCGTGCTCGAGCTCGACGTCGGCGGCCGCTACGCCTGGCGGCGGAAGGGGGAGGCCCACGTGATGGCCCCCGAGGTGGTCGCCAGCCTGCAGCGGTCCACGCAGATCAACAGCCGCGAGGAATTCAGGAAGTATCAGAAGCTGATCGACGAGCAGCAGACGAAGCTGCTCACGCTCCGCGGCCTGCTCGACTTCAAGTGGGCTGAGAGCGCGATCCCGCTCGACGAGGTCGAGCCGGCCAAGGCGATCGTGAAGCGGTTCGCCACCGGCGCGATGTCGTACGGCTCGATCTCGAAGGAGGCCCACGAAACGCTCGCCGTGGCCATGAACCGGCTCGGCGGCTGGAGCAACACGGGCGAGGGGGGCGAGGACCCCGTCCGCTACCAGCTGGAGACCAACGGCGACAGCAAGAACTCGAAGATC
>JBIIUP010000276.1:0-3556 GCA_044339885.1 Pirellulales bacterium
GCTCTGCAGCCACTGGCCCACGTAGGCCGCCGCCGGGGCGATCGCGAACATGTGCTCCAGGTACCACCGCTGGTAGTCCATGCCGATGTCCTGGGCGAGTTCGAAGGGGTCCATGCGGAGGTTCACGAGCGTGGGGGCCCGCAGCTCCTCGAAGGGGCGCTGCCAGACGTGGAGGCCGTGGGCGTTCTGCTTGAGGAACGTCACCTTCCAGTTCTCGTAGCGGAGCGCCGCCACGCTGCCGTCGTCCGTCCAGTAGATGAACTCCTTCCGCGGCCAGGCCGCCTCGCCCCGGAGCGCCGGACCGAGGTCGTAGCCGTCGAGGTGCACCTTGTAGGTGCGGTCGCCGACGCGGCGGCCCTGGCGGAGATCCTCCTTCGCGGTCGTGTCGCCGGCCGCAGCGCAGAGCGTGGTGAGCATGTCCTCGTGCGCGCCGACCTCGTTGACGATGGTGCCGGGCTTGATGACGCCGGGCCAGCGGACCGCACACGGCACGCGGTAGCCACCTTCCCACTGCGTGTTCTTCTCGCCGCGGAACATCGTCGAGCCGCCGTCGGGCCAGGTGAAGGCCTCGGCGCCGTTGTCGGTGGAGTACATCACGATCGTGTTCTCGGCGAGGCCCAGCTCCTCGAGCTTGGCGAGCAGTGCCCCCACCTGGCGGTCGTGCTCGACCATGCCGTCGGCGTAGATCCCGAGACCCGTCTTGCCGGCCACGCCCGCCTGAAGGTGGGTGAAGATGTGCATCTTGGTGGAGTTCCACCAGATGAAGAACGGTTTGTCCTCCTGCTTCGCCTTCTCCATGAACGCGAACGTCTTGGCGTTGACCTCCTCGTCGATCGTCTCCATCCGCTTCCGCGTGAGCGGCCCGGTGTCGGTGATCGTGCCGTTGGCGAACGAATGGATCACGCCCCGCGGCCCGAACCGCTTCTTGAACTCGGGGTTCTTCGGGTAGTCGGGATGCTCGGGCTCCTCCTCGGCGTTGAGGTGGTAGAGATTGCCGTAGAACTCGTCGAAGCCGTGGTTCGTCGGCAGCATGTCATCGCGGTCGCCGAGATGGTTCTTGCCGAACTGGCCGGTCACGTAGCCCCGCGCCCGCAGGAGCGTGGCGATGGTCGGATCCTCGGCCTTCATCCCCTCGGGGGCTCCGGGCAGCCCGACCTTCGTCAGGCCGGTGCGGATGGGCGACTGGCCGGTGATGAAGGCGGCCCGGCCCGCGGTGCAGCTCTGCTGGCCGTACCAGTCGGTGAACAGGACTCCTTCGCGGGCGATGCGGTCGATGTTGGGCGTCTTATAGCCCATCATGCCGAGGTTGTAGGCCCCGACGTTGAACTGACCGATGTCGTCGCCCCAGATCACGAGGATGTTGGGGCGGCGGGGTGCTTGGGCGACCGCTGGGGTCGCGGACAGGGCTGCCGCGGTGAGCGCCAAGGCGACGGGGGCCAGGCGGGCGAGGGAGATCGCGTGCATCGAGAAGCTGGGCTCCGGGTGGGGAAATGAAGGCCTTTGCTTACGGCCCATCGGGCAGCCCGTGCAATGCACAATCCGCCACAATGGCCCGGGATGGAGTGGCCACCACCGAGCCGCCGTTCTCCGTCCGGCTCGATCGAGGCAGCGCCGTCCAGCGGGCTTCGATCGGCATCGTCCAGCGGGCCGTGGAGGACTGGCTGGCGGTGGCCAGGCATCCGCGGTTCGACCGCCCCTACGACGAGCTCACCTACCGCCCCATGCAGGAACTGCTCGCCCTCCTGCGGGCCCGCGGCTTTCGGACGTGGATCGTGTCCGGCGGCGGGGCCGATTTCATGCGGGTGTGGTCGGAGCGGGTCCGCCGGCCAGCGGTGGGCGAGCCTCCGGCGCCCGCCCGGCTGGTGTTCAACGACGCCACGAACGTCTACCGCCTGCCGGACGGCACGTTCGAGATGTATTCGGTGGGGTTGATCAAGGTCGCCAAGGACGACCCGCGGTATATCGCCCATGACAACGCGGCGGGCTCTCTTCGCGTGATCGACCGGTACACCAGCACCGACGGTCTGGACTGGACGGATCGCCGGCGGGTCCTGGTGCCCGACGCGCAGGACCCCATCGACCAGCAGTTCTACTTACTACCTCGCCGTCACCCACACCCCCCAGGGCCGGGTCGGCATGCTGGGCCATTACCGCGTCGCAGCCCAGACGGTGGACCTCGAGGCCTGCGTGTCCACCGACGGCATCACGTGGCAGCGCCCCCGCCGCCGCGGGCGGATTCCTCGCGGCGAACCGGGCGAGCCGGACAGCTACGGGATCTCCGCGCCCCATGCGCTGGTGCGGCGGGATGGCCTCTGGCACCTCGTTGACACCGGCGTCAACGAGGCGCACAACCACAGGCACTCCCACGGCACCCCGACGCGGACCGTCATGCACGCCACGGATGGTGCGTGCGGGCGTTGGTGTAGACGTCGGTCGACAGCGGTTCCTCCAATCCGGGCCAGATCAAGGGCCTGACCGGCCCCCACTGCCGGAAGTCCCCGGCCTCGCACACCGCCACCATCCGGCGCTGGACGGAATAGAGGCGGGTGTACATGACGTACGCGCCGAGCCACTCGTCGTGCACCACCGTCGTGTCGGTGTCGCTCTTGTGCACGAACAACGGCGGCGGGTGTGGCGGTGGAATAGGCGGCACGACGTGGGCGTCGACCACGGGCTGCGGGGGGTCGGTCAACGGGAGAGCCGCGCCCGCGGGGCTCGCCCACGACACGTCGCCGGGTTGGATCAGCCGATGATCGGTGAACACGTAGGCTCTCGGCGGCTTGGCGACGTGACCGCCGACGGCGTCGGGGTCGAATCCCTGCCGCGGTTCCGCGGCGTTCACGCCGCCGATGAGCGGAGCGGCGGAGGCGAGCGCCGCCTGCGCTCCCACGATGTTCAGAAAGTCTCGTCGTTGCATCGAGCTGCCTGGGGTGATTCCTGTCGAACGGCGCGGGAAGTCAGGGCCGGGATCGCTCCCCGGGCCCCTTTGCGGCCGACGACGTCGCGCGGCGAATCGTGACGGTCACCTCGCCCTCGTTGTCGCCCAATTCCGTCCAGGCGTCGGCGCACCGCAAGAAGAGCTGCCCGGAGGCGGGCGGCTCGAAGCGGGCTTGCGTGCCGAGCGGGAATTCCGCGGAGAGCTCGAAGTCGGCGAACACGGCCGCGACCAGACGCCCCCGGCCGTCGGCGTCGCCGTCCGCGGCGAGCGGCCGCCCGGCGGGGGCGATCCGCCAGGTGCCGGCGGCTTCGATTTCGTAGCGGTCGCCGGCCTCGACGATCACACGGGAGGCCTGCCAGCCCCCCTGGGCCCGGATCTTCACCGTCACCGCGGCGGCGTCCCCCAGCCGCTGAAACTTCGCCCGCCATGGCCATGCGGCCAGGTCAGATCGGTAGCCGTTGCCGAGCGTGGCCAGGAACCTGTCGTACTCAAACGAGATCTCGCGGGCCACCGGGCCGTAGACGCTCTCGAACGACACTCCGTCCCGTTCCTCCATCAGGGCCACGGCCAGCGGCACGAACCGGCTGGAGTAGTTGGGGTTGTTGGCCAGCAGGTGGC
>JBIIUP010000335.1:0-37374 GCA_044339885.1 Pirellulales bacterium
CCCGGTCGCACCGCAGCAGGTTCGGCACCTCGTACCAGTGCCCCACCGGATGGAGGCACTGCTGCGGCAGGTTGTCGGTGTAGTCGGTCCCCTCGCCGGCCTGCTCGGCCCAGCCGATGAGCGCCGCGTGGAGGCTCTCCCGCACCTTCTGCTTCTGCTCGTCGAGCCGCTGGTGCGCGGTCTCCTCCCAGGCGAATCGCAGGTCGCGGGTCATGGGGATCATCCGCAGACCGACCGCCCGGCCCGGCGAGAGCACGACGCGGCCCTCGTGGCCGCCGCCGGCGGCGAGCCGGGTGGCGATCTGGTCGTGCGTCAGGTGGCTGGTCGTCACGACGTGAGGCACCGGCGTGCCGGCGAGCCGCCCCGTGCGCCGCGACTTGGCGAGGTGCACCTCCAGGAACGAACGGTGCCGGCCGCCGAGCCGGCAGAACGGGTTCAAGGCCTTCACGACGCCGGCGCCGCCGGTCCAGCGGCTGCCGATGCCGGCCGCGAGCGTGACGACGGCGGCCTCGCCCCGGCCGAGCGCCGCCAGGCCCGCGGCCCGGAAGTCGTCGTCGGCCGTGCCGGACGCGGCGTGGCAGAACTCGACGTCGTCGTCGGCCACGTCGTCGATCGCCGTCGAGGCAGGCAGGCGGTTCTGCGCCAGCCCGATGCGGCCGGCGCGGAGGTCGGCGCGGATCTGCTCGTGCTGCACGTCGTCGAAGCCCAGGCCGCCCAGGAGCCCCCGCAGGTCGGCGGTGGAGCCGCTGCCCGCGGCGGCCCGGGGGAACAGCCGGTCGAAGAGCGTGTCGACCATGCCGGCCAGTTCCGGCCTCGTGCGGCAGGCCGCGGCGAAGGCGTCGAGCTCGGCCCGCCGGGAGGGCGTGAGCCGCTCGGCCCGCAGCAGCCGGGGCACGGCGAGCGCGTAGTAGCCCGGCGGCATCAACGCCTCGCCGCCGGTAAGCAGGTCGCTCCAGGTTCCACGGTCGTTGACGGCGAAGTCGTAGACGACGGGCTCCATGGCGAAGGGCAGGGCCGACTCCAGCTCCCGCTTCGCCTGCCGCATGATGTCGCCCAGGGCATCCTTCGCGGCGTCCCGCACCTGCGGCGCGAAGATGAAGCCCATGCCGCCGCCGGACATGCCGCCGAGCATCCAGAAGCCGTGGAAGTCGCCGCCGAAGCGGGCCTTCACGCGGTCGATGATCGTCTCGGTGTAGAGGTTCGTGGCCCAGGGGATGATCGTCTGGATGGGGCCGAAGAAGTTGCGGGTCGTGGCCGCGGCGATGCGGCGGACGTCCCCCGCCTCGATGGCGGCGATGATCTCGTCGAGAATCCCACCGGCCTCGCGGCGGGCCTGCCACTCGGCGCCGCACCGGAGGAGGTATTTCTCGGTCACCATCTCCAGGATCGGGCCGACGTTCTGGGCCATGCCGCCGTGGACGAGCACGAGCGAGTCCTGGAGGCTGCCGCCGAGCTTCACCGGTTCATGCACGGGGAGCAGCCGGCCGCGGCTGGTGCCGAACTCCGGATCGCCCTCGGTGGCCGCCACGCCGCGGATGAGCTTGGCGGCCGGCCAGACGCCGCCGGAGTCCTGCCAGCCGCCGCCGCTGCCGCCGAGCCATTCGCCGAGGATCGCCCGCGCCGCCACGAGCCGCCGTTCGGGCTCGGTGAGCTGGCCGGTGAGCGAGCCGGCCTGGCCGGTGGCCCGCATGCAGACGGCGATGAGCGCCGCCAGCAGGTTCGTGGAGACGGCGAGCCGCGAGCCCTTGGGGATGTTGTTGACGCAGCTCACCAGCTCGATGCCCCGGCCGGGGCCGACCATCCGCTCGAGCAGGGCGGCGAGGCTCTCGCCGGAGCCCTCGATCCCGGGGGGCACGATTCCCGCGGCGATGACGGCGGCCTTGAGGAGGCCGAGGTAATCGCGGGCGAAGTCGAAGACGTCGGCGAGTTCGGAGATCTCGGCGGAGGCGGCGAGATCGACACTCGTGAGCCGCAGCACGGGGCTGTCGATCACGCGGAAGGAGGCCTCGACGGGGGGGCGTGGAGCCTTGTCGCGGCCATGGACGGCCAGGTCGATCGACACGTTGAGGACGCGGGCCCCCTCGGGGAAGTCCATCCCGAGGAAGAAGATGTCGCTCCAGCCGGTGTGCGAGAGGTCCATCCGCACGGGCGTCGACTCGCGGAGCACGGGAAACATCCCGGGCGGCTCACGCGAGACCTCCAGCAGCTCCGGCCGGACCCGCAGCGCCTGGTCCGCGGGATGGCCCACGCGGAACATCCACTGGTTGCCGCGGAGCCCGCGGACGCTGCGGCGCACTTGGTTGGCGAGGGTCTGCAGGCCGAGATCGCGGTAGGCGGCCGCCAGGGCGCTGGAGATGGCGTCGGAGGGGCCGTCGGCCGCCTGCGCCTGGAGGAAGGCGTCGATGGCCTCTTCGAACCGCCGGTCGAGCAGGTGCTGGTAGCCGGCGGCCGGGATGAGCGCCGCCCGCGGGGCGTCGGCCAGCCTCGCCGGCAGATGGAAGCGGTGGATGGCGTGGAGGAAGAAGAGCGCCCGCACCCGCTCGTAGAGGTTGGTGCTCCGGCGGCGGAAGGCTTCGAGCGCCGTGGCTTCCGCGAGCAGTTCCGCGACGGAGGCGTCTTGGCAGACCGCTTCGATCGCCTGGTCACGGAGGTCGGCGTCGGCCGCCGTGACGACGTCGACGAGCCGTGATGCGAGCGTGCCGTGGGTGTTCAAGCGTCGACCTGCATGGCGGCCAGCTTCCGTCGGGCCGGTAGGCATCATAAACCGCGTCCCGGCCGGTCGCACGGCGACCGGTCTACCGAAGACGGCGGTCGAGTCGTCGATACGGCGGTCGAGTTGCCGGATTTGGTAGCCCGGTTGCCGTGCAACCGGGAATCCGGGAGGGCGTTGCCGTTGGGCGTCGCGTCGCGGGCAGCCGGTCGCACGGCGACCGGTCTACCGAAGACGGCGGTCGAGTCGTCGATATGGCAGTCCGGTTGCCGGTTTTGGTAGCCCGGTTGCCGTGCAACCGGGAATCCGGTCAGGCGTTGCCGTTTGGCTACGAGAGCCCGTCCCGGGCCAGGAGTTCGACCATTTGGGCGAGAATCTCCGAGCGATCCTTTCCTGCCAGCCCGAGGGCCAGCTGCGCCACGAGCAGGCCGTAGGTCTCGCCAAGGTTGTACCGCCGGCCGTGCACTTCGTAGGCAAGATACCGCTCGCGGGTCGCCAGCGCCGCCAGGGCCAGCGAGAGCTGCCGGTCGCCCGCCGCGCCGAGCGAGTCGAGCAGGTCGAGCACGCCCGGAGTGAGGACGTGCATCCCGAAGAAGCAGAGGTAATGCCCGGCCCGCAGTCCCGGGACGATGAGCTCCTGCTCGGCCTGGGTGGGCGTGGGCTTCTCAACGACGGCATCGACCTGGTAGAGCCCGCGGCCGCCGGCCACGCGGCGACCCCCGATCGTGCCGAAGAAGGGGAGCATGTGCTCCCGCGTGGCCTGCACGGCTGAGACGGCGCAGCCTTCGGCCTTGGCGACGGCCACGAGTTGTTCCGCGCAGCGTCGGGGTTGACCGGCCGAGTCGCGCGCGTCGCTGACCGAGAGGTGATCGCCGACGAGATGGAGGAAGGGCTCGTCGCCGAGGAATGCGCGTGCCGATTTGATCGCGTGCCCGTAGCCCTTGGGCTCGTGCTGGGGGATCAGTTCCAACCGCGACGGCCCGCTGCCGGCGGCTGAGCGGTAGGAGGCCTCGTCGCCGGGGCGGACGACGACGGCGATCTCGTGGGCGCCGGCGGCGAGGGCCTCCTCGACGATGATCTGGAGGGCCGACTTGGCCGTGCCGTCGCGGTCGACGAGTCGCTGGAGCGAGAGGTCGTGCCCGTCGCGGCCGGCGGCGGTGACGAGTGCGCGTTTGATGATCATGGAGGGGCTTCCCGATGAGGCAAGCAGCATCGCACGGCCGGTCGGCGGTCGCCAGCCTCCCGGGCATCCGGTCGCACGGCGACCGGTCTGCCGAAGACGGCGGGCGGGCTACCGAAGGCGGGAGTAGCCCGGTTGCCGCCGTGGTAGCCCGGTTGCCGTGCAACCGGGAATCCGGGCAGGCGGCGGCCCGCAGATTGCCCTTGACGGCCCCTCGGGCAATAATAGGTGAGTTCGATTTCGACCCCTTGCCCCTGTGGAGTGCCAGTCGTGGTCACACACCGAACGACGCTCAGTTGCCTCATCCTCGTTCTCGGCGTCACGTTCCACGCCTCCCGGGAGGCAGTCGCTCAGATGCAGGGCACGCCGGGTGCACCGCAGCAGTCGCTCCGGCGGTCCGGCGGGATGAACGGAATGAATGCGGCAGCGGCGAAACCCCCTGCTCCCGGTTCGTCCGTACCGATGATGGGCCGGCAGCAGGGTGGAAGGAGTGGCTCGGTCGCACCGTCGGTATCGGGCAACCGGTACAGTAGAGTGTTCAACAGCGACGGGTACCGGTCGATGGGCACTGCAGCTGGAGCTGCCCAGGGAGGCGTTGGCATTCGCAACTCCTCCGGCATGAAGGCGCAGACGCAAGCCGCTGGCGTTGGTCCTTTTGGCATCCGCTAGCGTCGGGTGCCGTCAGGATCCCACGCCGCGGGTGTGGGGCGACGAGCTGACGTCGATCCCGGCCAGCCGTTGCAGCACGTCTCGAAACCGTGCGACGCCGAGCGTTTCACGCGCCCAGGCCCGGCCGACGGAGCCGAGTGATTCCAGGCCTGCCCGAGCCGAACCCGTGCCCGCGGCCAGGCCAGCCCATGCCGACATCGCCTCGGCGGCGGTGGTCGCGGAATCGTCGGGGAGGAGCCAGCCGCAGGCGAGGTGCCCGGAAGCGGTCCGCGGCATGTCGTGGGCGAGGTCGTGGCCTGGAGACAGGACCAGCGGGAGACCGTAGGCGACCGCCTCGGCGGCGGCGTAACCGAAGTTCTCCTGGTATGAGAGCGACACGAATCCGTCGCTCGCCAGGTAGGCGGCCGCGAGTTCGGCGTCCTGGAACGGGCCCACGACGTGGATCCGGCCGGCATGGCTGGCCGGGATTGCCGCGAACAGGCGATCCCGCGCGATCGGGCCCGCGCCACACACCATCACGAGATGCGCCGCCCCGGTCGCGGCCCGGCAGAAGCGGTCGATCGTCTCCAGGGGACGCTTGACGGCATGCAGGCGACCCACGAACAGCAGCAGCGGCACGTCGGCCGGGATCCCGTGCGCGGCGCGGAAACGGTCGCGGCCCTCGGTGCGGCGGTCGTCAGCCGGCGTCTCGACCGGCCAGTGCACGACCACGGTTTGGTCGCCTCTCACCCAGGGCCGCGCCTTCTCCAGGGCGCGTCCAGTCGAGAACACGACCCGCTCGGCATCCGCGAGAAACCTTCGGCCGTGGATGGTCAGCCAGGCCCGCTTCGCCAGGCCTCGATGGGCGAGGCCCCAGGGGTCGAGGCAGCCGTGGGGCACCGCCCAGTATCGGCGGCGTTGCGCGTGGGCCCAGCCGGCAGCCCACGGCGCATGGGCCCGGAACATCGAGTGGACCACGAGCAACCGGGCGTCTTGGATCGCCGCGTCGGCCGCCTCGGCGGCGGCCCGGGCCATCACATGGCAGTCGCGGGCGAGAGGCCCCGTGCCACAGGGGATCCGCACCGCGTGATCGAGGACCGTCAGATCGGATCGAGGCCGGCGGCCGTCGTCGAACGACAGGATCGGCGCGTCGAGAGCACGGGAGAAGTCGTTCGTGGCGCGGTAGAGGCCGCCCAGCGCCGGGTCGTGTGTCAGGCACACGTTCCAGATCGAGTGAGGCATCAGCGTGTTCCTGCGGATGCCACCGAGTGCGGAATGCCGCGGCAGATGGGGCAGGCCAACCTCGCCCGCAGAAACCATTCGTTGGCCGCATCCATTCCCAGAGTGGTCTTGTCGCCTGTCCGGTCGGCCCTGTGAAGCATGGCCTGGCCAAGGAGCCGGGCGAGTCGGGTGTCGGAGGGATCGAAACGGGCGGCCCTGGTGCCAGCGGCGAGGGCTCGATCGAGCCTCTGAACCACGGCAGCTGCCGCGGCAGGCGGCTCCGTGCGAGCAGCGATCACCGCCAAGGCGAGTTGGCGGCGAGCCGCCGTCGAAACGGCATCCCGCACGAGCAGCACGATTGCCATCAAGCAGGCCGCCGCTAGCAGCACAGGGGCCCAACTCGCCCTCACGTTCGGTACGAGCGGCGGTGTGTCACCAGCCCGATCGCGAGGGCCGTGGGAGCTCGACACCGCGAGCCCCGTACCGATCGCCGCCAGGAACGCATTGGCCGGAACATGGAGATTCCAGTCGAAAGCCGAATGCAGGGCAAGGCCGGCGAGCGCGGCCCACGGACCGGCATCGAGCAGGCGATCGGGTACGGTGGAATCGCGATACCACCGGCGGCTGCGGGCGATCAGCATGACGACCAGCCCGGCGGCCACACAGCCGCCCGCCAGGCCCGTCTCAGCCAGCAGCTGCATATAGTCGTTATGGGCGTAGTACAGCAGGAACACATTGCCCAGATATGTCGGCTGCAGGTCCCCAAACGTGCCGATTCCCGTGCCGAGCAGCGGCGACCCAGCAAGCATCTGACCAGCCACACGCGTGGCTACCACACGTCCGTCGCTCCGCAGGCTCCGCAGCGGGTGGGTTACGGCCTGTGGCATCACCTGCTCTACCACAGTCCACGGCCCAAAAAACGCGACACAGAAGAGAACTAGGAAAGCAACATACCCAGCCACAAGTCCACCAATCGCGAGCCGCCATGCCCGGCCCTCGACGGTGAGCCAGAGAAAGACAAGAGCTGCCAACAGCATCGACGCGGCTCCGGCCCGCGAGTTGGCCAGCCATCCGATGGTCACCACGGCGGCTGCCAGTGTGGTCACGGCGACCGTGTAGCGAACGAGGCTCGGCAGCCGGCCTGCCGTGGCAAGGAGCCAGAAGCCGCAGGCGAGCGGCACCGTGAGGCCGATTCCACCGGCGAAGTGATTGCTGATCACATACGACCCGAATCCATCGCCGATCGACCAGGCAGGCATCTCATACTCATGTGAACCTACCGTCACGACCTCATGCATACCGGTGCCGCTCGTTTGCACCGGCTCGTCTGCCGGAGTGTTCCAAAAGGCAATCGGACCCTTGAGGTCGAACAAGCCGAGCAAAAGTCGCTCGCGGCTGTCCACTGGAAACACAAGTCCGAGCGTCCATATGAGCAGGCCTGATACGGCGACGGACCCGACGAGCCAGCGGCGGAGCGCGACAATGCGACCCAGGTCGGACACCACCGCGGCGGTGGCGAGGCCCAGAAGCAGTTGCCGAATTCCGCTCGCCGTGGCCCCAGGATTGATCGACACGCTGCCCCATGCCGAAGGTTCCGAAGCCTGCCAGGCGGCTGCCGCCGGGGGCGCGGCAAGCCGCAGTACAGCAGGCGGAAGCGGCACGATCTGGAGGCATGCCAGCACCGCGATGCCGAGCGGCAGGAGCACGAGCCAGCGCGGCCGAGGGCCGGAGAGCGACCAGATCGCCACGGCTGCTGCGGCGGCTGACTCGAGCCCGAGCCTGGCCCAGGTCGCGGTGCCGCCCAGCGCGAGGGGACCGAGAATCGCAGCCGCGGACAGGCATCCTATCGCGAGGCGGTCTGGCAGCCTTGCGCCGCTCATGGACTCGGGACGAGGGAGGTTGGAGAAGAACACGACAGGCACGATGCCCCGGTGCAGCGTCGACACATCCGACGCTATTCTACGATCAGGCTTCCCCGCCGCGGAGCCTCGAGTTTGCCCTCCGAAAGATGGTGAGCGTGTGCCAACTCCAGCAACCGTGGTGGTTCGGCTCGAGGGGGGGCTGGGTAACCAGATGTTTCAGTACGCGGCCGGACGGTCAGTGGCCCTGCAAACGGGCCGCCGGCTGGTTCTCGACCCGACGGCAATTCGCCGCGGTTCAAGTGTGCGACGATACGAACTCTCCTCGTTCCGGATCGAGGGCGAGCCGATTGGCTGGCTGCGGCGGGCCACGATTCGAGCCCAGGTCGGAGCGAGGGTGCCGGCGTTCCTGCGGGCGGCGGCATGTACCGTCTCATCCGATGTATACACGCTGCTGCGTGACGAAGGCCATGTCGTCGATGAGCGGCTGTTCACACTGACCGGTCATTTAGTTCTCGAGGGCTGCTGGCAGTCGGTGGCATATGTGGAACGGGATAAGGAAGTTGCCCGCCGCTTGCGGAGAGAGTTCGATCTGAGGCAGCCTTTGCCCGCGCACCTCGCGGCTTTAGCGGCGGAACTTGATGCATGTGAGTCGGTGTGCGTGCACGTCCGTCGGGGAGACTATGTGTCGGATGAGCAGATTGCCCTGGTACATGGCGCGCTGTCGCTCGACTACTACGGGGCAGCTGCGGAAGTCATTGAATCGCGGGTGGAGAAGGCGAGGTATTTCGTGTTCTCCGATGATCTGCCTTGGGCTCGGGAGCACGTCATGCTCGGGGGGCCCATGCGGTTCCTGGATGCTGCTGCACGTTTTTCGCCGGCAGTGGAACAGCGGCTGATGGCATGTTGCCATCATTTCATCATCGCCAACAGCACGTTCAGTTGGTGGGCGGCGTGGTTGGGCGAAGCCCCCGGCACGATCGTGGTCGCACCGCAACGCTGGTTCGCAACGGCGGAGGCCCGTGATGGGCTCATTCCACCACGCTGGATTCGCGCTTGAATGTCCGGCCCGTGACGGCCTTTCCAGATTACGAGCGGCGGCGGAATGCTCGCGCGAACGGGAGGCAAACGCCGGCTATCACCGCAGCGGCGATGGCGCTCGGCTCCGGCACAGACGCCAACGTCTCGTTGATCCAGGAGAGCCGGGCGGTCGTCGATGTGGAATAGGCGACGGCCGGCTCATCGAACAGCGTGGGCGTGTTGTAGACCCAGGCATTGTTCACCCGGCTGTAGAGCCCCCCGACATCGAAAACGGCGGCATAGAATCCGCCTCCCGTGTTCGTCGTGTTGAACTGCGACTCCACGCCGTAGTTCACGCCGGCCAGAGACCACACGCCGTTTTGCTGGATGAACACCGGCCCGCCCGAGTCTCCATAGCCGAGCGTGCCTTCATTACTGCTCACGCCGATCGCAAAGTCGTAGACGAGTTGCAGTCCGATCGACCCGCCGTTGGCAAGGCCGGCAAAGTTGTTCGTGCCCCAACTCTTCACTGGGTTGGTGGAGTTGTAATCGCCCCACCGCCAGCCCTTGAGTTCCGTGCCGCCGAAGAAGCCAGTGCCCGTCACCTCAGCGCCACGGGCGCTACCCACGCCAAACAGATACATCGGCGCGTTGGAAGCGATCGACCCCGAAGTGTAGAGCGGCACGATCACGCTCTGCGGAAACGTGCCCGATATCTGCCAGATGGCGAGATCGCTCGACGGGTCGTTGAACCGGGCGACGGTCGTGTAGGGCGTGCCATCGGCGAGCGTGAACGTGTCGCCCACACTGCCGGCGATGTGCTTGGCCGTGATGAACGTATTGGCTGAGATCGGTGTGCCGAGGAATCCGTCGGGGCCCCAGCTGGGGCGAAAGAGGCCCACCTGGCTCCACCGCTCCGCGAGGGCCGAATCCGAGGGTGCCGACGTGTTGTTTCCCTGCGTTCCGGTGACGATCACGGCGGCGGCGGGAAAGGGCGTCAACGCGATGCAGGCGGAGATGCCCCACGCGGCGAGCGTGCCCGCCCGAAGCCAGCGTGCGGATGCTTTCTGCGGCTCGACGGGCATGGTGTTCATGGGCTCTCGGGTTCCGGTGTGCGTCCCTGACAAATGGATTATCGACACCGGCCCGGTCGAGTCAAAGCCTTGTTTCACCGCAGTCGGCCCCAAACCGACCCAGGAAAACATCCGGAAACCCCGGCCGATTGGGACGATCCAGCTCCGTCGGGAACGTTCCGGTGTGGGGCACGAATCGGCCCTCGAAATCCCGCCTCCGCACGTAGGTCACCTCCGTCACCTGGGGCAGCACGAGGTCGCCGATCCAGACGGGCACATCACAGCCGTTGCCGTGCACATGGACCACCTGGTGCGTGCGGTTGAGCTTCTCGAGCACCGCCACGAGCGGTTTCCGGAGCACCGGGTCGAGCACCTTCGCCACGTCATGAAATTCCACGACGATCTGCTGAAACTGTTCAAGCGTAGCCGTCGCGGTCTCGTCGAGCACGTCCCACTCGGCGCCTTCGATGTCCATTTTGAGGATCAGATCCCGGCGGCCCTCATGGCCGTTGGCAGCGATCAGCTGGCCGAGCGTCCGGCAGCGAGGCGCGGCAACACGGCCGGTGAGGCCCGTCCGTGCGAAGCGAAACCGCGGATGTTCGGCGGGGAGGCGGGGCACCGTGTGGTCAAAGAGCCACACATCGATCCCGTGGGAGGCGACGTCGAGATCCCACGACACATCGTCGCCCACGCCGCAGCTGTAGGCAGCAGCCACATGCGGTGCGGCGAGGGCATCGAGCATCACGTAGCCGCCATCGTTGCCGGCACCGATCCGCACAAACCCGAGTCCTTCCACCCGGCAGGGCTGCAGCAGGCCGACCACTTCCGCCACCCGGCGATACTCGGGGGTCTCGCGGACGGTCGCGGGATCTTCTCGGGCGTACCGCAGGGCGTTGCCGACGAGCAGCAACCCCCTTTGGAGACGGTCCTCGGAGGCCCCGATGTGCCGCACGACGTAGTCCACGCCGAGCAGCTTGCAGACCAGCCGTTTCAGAGCGACGAGCATCGGGCGATTGGGTACAGTGGAGCCGACGGACAGGCGGTTCGACAGACTCCTGAAAGAATAGAGTCTCCGATGGCAAACAACACAGCCCGCACGTTCATGCTCGAAAAGCTCGCCGGGCTCACTGGCAGGGAACCCGCCGGCCGGGAGTTCCTCGATTCCAGGCTCGGGAGCACGGGCCTCGATTCGCTCGATCTGATGGAGCTGTTCAACGAGGTCGAGGAGGCGTTCGACATCCGCATCGAAGACGACAGCATCTCGGCCGACACCACCGTGCAGCAGATGATTGACTTCATCGAGGCGAAGGCTGCCGCAAAGCCGCAGGCGTAGCCTCGATGGCCTGTGCCAGTAGCGGCTCGAGGTGGTCAGCCACAAGCGCGTGGCCAGCCGTGTTGAAATGAATTGCGTCCATGTAGTGCTCGACGCCGAGGGGCTGTGGCGAGCAACTGGCGGCCTCGCTCCGTAGCAGGCTTGCATACCAGGCGCCATCGAGCGGCGAAACCGCCCGGGCCAGTGCCATATCGAGGCGAGTCCCGAATCGGTTCACCCAGCGGTGGCCGACTTGCAGGCCGGGGCCGATCACGAAGAGCGGCAGGCCGGCGCTCGCCGCGACGGCATGCACCTGCTCCACGATCCGCACCTCATCCTGAATGGCCCAGGCCACGAGCCCGCAGCGGTCGGCGGCGATCCAGGAGAGGTCATTCAGCCTGAACGGGCGAGCCTCTGCGGCATGCATGAGCGCCGTCAGGCGGTCGGCCGGGATCTCGTGGAGGGGCGGTGGATCGGCGGCGCCGGGCGGCGTGCGCGTTTTCCAGAGCGCGAGGCACTCGCGAAAGCCGTTTCGTTCAAGCTCGAGCCACGACCTTGCCCGGCGCCGCGGAAACATGGGATGCAGCACGTAGCGGGCTTGATCTGGATCTTGAACCACGAACACCATCGCGGTCTTCGTGAAGAAGGTGTTCGTGCTTCGATGCAGCAGCACCGCATCGAGCGGCCCATCCCGCAGAATCGCCTCCAGCCGAGCCTGCGGCTCTTCACCGAACCGGTCACACACCACGGCCTCCAGCCGCACCCCCAGCCGGTCTTCGAGCCTGCGGGAGAGCACGCGGTGAAAGAGCCGCGCATAAGGAATCCCCGGCTGGTGCGCCAGACAGCCCCCCACGAAGCCGAGTCGCAGCTTATTCGCCGTTGCCACGCCCCTAAAAGTACACTAAACGCGAGAGGAAAGCCGGTCGCACCCGCACCCCGAAAACCCCCCGACGCAGAACCGACGTGACGGCTCCTCACGGCCTTTCCATCCCGTAACGTGCATGACGCAGGCAACACGATGGATTTTCTGAGGGTGTTGGACGCGGTGAGATCGATAACCGGCAACCGGGGCGGGGATCGTTTTCCAGCGCAGCCGGGCTCGCTCCTCGTGATCCGCAGCGATCAGGACGGCCGCAAAGTCGTGATGGTGCACGACGCCGCTCTCGCCAAGGCCGTTCTCGAGTCGCCTGCCTACAGGCAATACAACTTCGTCGAGCGAATTCTCAGCGTTGCCAAGGCCGATCGCACCAGCTGGATTCGCAGGTTCTGCGACGTGGGCCTGATCATGATCGACGGCCCGGAGCACGAGCGCCGCCGGCAGGCCACCAACGAGCTGCTCGAGCGGTGCGTTCACCGGCTGATCGGCTTGCCGCCGGAGCGGACGGCTGCCGTGCTGGAGGCGGCGATCCAGAAAGCCCCGGGCGGCTCCGCCCACGATGTCGGCAGGGTGCTCGTGGTGTTTCTGTTCGCGGAATGCATCGCCGCGGTCACCGGCAACGACGCGCCGCCGCTCGATGAGACGATCTTCGAGATCGACTTCTTCAACCCGTTTCCCACGCTCTCCACGCTCTACCGCAGCAACGAGGCGCTCGCCACATGCTGCGAAGCGATCGGTGTGGAAGGGCTCGGCGAGGCCGAGCAGGCGACCGTCCTCTCGTTGTTAGTGATGGGCGTGAGCCCGCTGTATGCGATGTTCACGGCGATGGCAAACGAGACGATAACGGCCGTGCGGTCCGGTGAGGATCCGCACGAGGCGGCTCGCCTTGCTCGCGGCGTGGATGCCTACTCCATCGTGGCCACGAATTTCGTGATGCGGGAGTGCGTGGCGGAGAACGTGGTGGGCGACGAGATGATTCTACCCGGAGACATGGTTTACTCGTTTCTTGGTTCTGCGTCGGGGTGTCCGTTCACCCGGCAGACCGCGATCCCCTTCGGCGCAGGCCGCCACTACTGCAGCGGCGCGAAGTTGACGTCGGTGATGCTGAATGTCGCGCAGAAGGCAATGGCGGCAATGGGAGAGCGACTCGGCAGCGCCAGCCCGTCGGCGGTCGTGCAAGGCAAGGCCCACGCGTTTCTGGCATACCGAGGCGCGGATGCCTAACACCCAAGGCCTAGGAAGCTCCGGGCGTCGTCCGCCAGGAAGCCCCGGGCGGAAGCCCGGGGATAGCAACTGCCGGCGTGATTCCGTTGTACGGCGCTATCCCGTCGCTTCCGCGACGGGCTTTATGGGGTGACAATGGTTTTTTATGAGCCCGCCCCTGCGCGTCTCCGTCGTCCTGCCCGTCTACAACGCCGAGCGATTCGTCGCTGAGGCGGTGGAGAGCATCCTGGCGCAAACGCTCGCGGCCTTCGAGCTTGTGGTTATCGACGATGGCTCCACCGACCACACGCCCGGCATCCTCGCCGATCTGGCCTCCCGCGACCGGCGAATCCGGCTCGTCGCCCGCGAAAACCGCGGCCTCACCCGCACTCTCAACGAGGGGCTCGCAGAAGCCCGTGCGGGCTTCGTCGCGATCATGAACGCCGATGACGTGGCCCTGCCCAATCGGCTAGAGAAGCAGGCGGCGTTTCTCGAAGCCCATCCGCAGGTGGCCGCCGTGGGCGGGCAAACGCGGCTCGTTGCCGAAGATGGCCGCCGCGGCCCGGCCACGAGCCTGCCGACGTCGCCCGAGGCGGTGCAGGCGTTTCTGGCGAAAGCCTCACCGCTCGCGCATCCGGCCGCGATGCTGCGTCGGGCGGCGGTGCTGGCTGTGGGCGGCTACCGGCCGCAGATGGAGCCCGCCGAAGACTACGACCTCTGGCTGCGGCTCGCCGAGCACAACGACCTCGCCAATCTGCCCGACGTGGTTCTCGAGTATCGGGTGCACTCCGGGCAAGCGACGGCGCGGGCGTGCGAGACGGTGGCGATCGCCACGCTCGTGGCCCAGGCCGCGGCAAACCGCCGGGCGGCGGGAGCACGAGATCCGGTTGCCACGGCGGCCGTCGCCGACCGCAGTCTCGCTGCCGCGCTCGGCATCACGGAATCCGAGATCGCCCGGCAGACAATCAATACCGCCCTGAGTCGGGCCGAGACTGTTCTCGTGGCCGGCGGGCCGGCGTCTTCCGCCCGTGAAAGCCTCCGCAGTCTCGAGGGGCATCCTGTGGCTGTCAGTGAGCCGAAACTTCTGACAGCGGCGCGCCGGTGGCTACAAGGCCGGATTCTGATGAGCGAGGGCCGACACGCTGCGGCTTTGCCCCTGCTCTTCAAGGCGGCGATCGCGGAGCCCGCCTTTCGGTCGCGACTGGTTGGCGCCTTCGAACGCCGAGTGAACGCCCGGCTGAGGCGAGGCTCGCAGTGAGGGCCGAGATTCACTGCGATTGGCCGCTCGTGGTGCCCACGCAGTTTTCGGGGCCCGTGGCGATCCACGTCGATCGCCGGAAACGCACGCCGAAGCAGCCCGGGGTGTTCGACGTGCTCTATCTGTGCGAGCCGGAGCCGATCCTGCCTGCGATGACGGCATATGCCCGCGCGCATCTCGACCTCTTCGATCTGGTGGTCGTGTCCACCGATCACCTCGTGGGCCCGAGCCCGAAGGTGGTGCCGCTTGAGTTTGGCACGTCGTGGATTCCCGACGGCGTCGTCCTGCCGGAGAAGCGGCCGGGCATCTCGATGGTGGTGGGCCGCAAGCAGCGGACGGAGGGCCATCGGCTGCGGCACGACGTGTGGCGACGGCAGGACGAGATCCTGGCCCCGAAGTCGTTCTTCACGAGCGACCGCGGCTGGCCGCGGAAGCTTTCGTGGCTCCGCGGCTGCCCGTGGCTCGATCCGCTGCCGGTGAATCCCTGGGGCTGGCCTGTGTTGGGCGAATCGAAGCTGCCGCTCTTCGAAACGCGGTTTCATATCGCGATCGAGAACTGCCGCTCGCGGTACTACTTCACCGAGAAGCTGCTCGACTGCTTCCTTACCGACACGGTGCCGATCTATTGGGGCTGCCGAAATATCGGCGAGTATTTTGATGCGGGCGGGATCATCCAGGTGGAGAGCCTCGACCAGCTCATCGCGGCGTGCAATTCAACGTCGGACGGCGACTACGCGGCCCGGGCTTTCGCGATCAGGGAGAACCGGCGCCGGGCGGGCGGTTTCATAGACCTCGGCCACCGGCTCGGCGCACTCATCGCGAGCAAGTTTCCAGAAAGCCCCGGGCGGTAGCCCAGGGATAGAGTCGTTTGGGTGCGAGCCCCTTGCGTTGCTATCCCGCCGCTCCCGCGACGGGCTTGCTGGTGCCCACGTTGCGATCCCGTCGCTCCCGCGACGGCCGCCGTGGACCACCGGGTTGCTACCCGTCTCACTTCGCTGCGGCCGGCAACGGCTCCGGATACCCTCGCGTGGCAGCGCATGCCTGCCGGGCCCTTCGAAACCATTGCTCGGCGGCGTCCATCCGGGCCTGCCGGGCCGTTTGATCTTCCGCACCCTGCGCCAGATGCACATTCGCCTGCCCGAGCATCGCGGCGAGCTGCCAATTTCCGGGATCGAATCGCCTCGCCCGTTCGCCCCTGGCGATGGCCACGGTGATAAGTAGTTGCGCCGAAGGCGCATCGGGCTTGAGTGCCTCGACCCGCGCCGCGGTATTGGCCCGGCGCAGTTCGTCGAGCGTGTCAGCCGTGAAGGCATCGCGGGCGAGCAGTGGGATCACGCCGAGGCACGCGAGAACGAACGCGACGCGAATCGTTGCAGCCGGCCAGCCTATGCTGCTGGCTCGCTGCCGACCGGCAATCGGCGTCACGCTCGAGATCGCGAGTCCTGCAACGATGCACGCCAGAACCACATTCGCCGGGGCGTGCATATTCCAGTCGAAGAAGGAGTGCGCTGCGGCCCCCGCGAGAGCGGCCCATGCGCCAGCGTCGATGAGCCGATTGGCCGCAGCCCGCTCGCGGCAAAAGCGCCACAGGCGCCAGCCGAGTGCCCATGCCACCGTCCCGAGAATCCCGACGCCCAGCAGGCCCGCCTCTGCGAGGAACTGCGCGTAGTCGTTGTGGGCGAAATACATCGTGTGGTCGGTCCGCTGCAAAACGGCATACAGGTCGCCATACGTGCCGAGCCCCGTCCCCAGAAGCGGCGAAGCGAGAAACATCCTGCCGGCCACCCGCGCTGCCACGATCCGCGCGTCACTCAGCAGCGGCGTGATTCTTTCGAGCAACGAAGCCGGGAGAACGGTCAGGAGGCCAGATAGCGGCCCTTGAACCGCAGCCACGAATCCCGCCAGACCGAGCGTGCCCGCCGCGGCGAGGCCCCCTGCCGTCCAGCGGAGCCAGCGCGACTGGGCGACGAGCGCCAGATAGACGACCGCCGAGAAGGCGAGCGCGGCCGTGCCCGCTCGGGAGTGGGCGAGGCCTCCTGTCGTCCAGCATGCGAGGGCCATACCGCTGAGCAGCACGCCAAACCGTGCCGGAAATGGCATTCGGTTCCGCGTGTACAGCATCCACAGAGCCCACGCCGCCGGCAGCGTGAGGCAGAGGGCATTGGCGTAGTGGTTGCTGTAGATATACGTACCGAAGCCGTCGCCGGAGATCGGTCCGTCGGCCTGGTATCGGACGTTACCGACGGTGACCCAATCGAGGTAGCAGAAGCCCGACGTTTGCAGTGGCCCTCGCTCGGGCGACTTCCAAAAGTCGATCGGCCCGCGGAGGCTGAAAAAGCCCATGACGGACCGATTGTTCGGATCCACGGGAAAGACAAACGCGGCCACCCACACGAGCAATCCCGAGACGGCGAGGGCTGTGTAGAACCAGCGGCGAAACATGGGCGTGCGGGAAAGGCTCGCCACGGCCGCGATCGTCGCCAGTGCGAGGACCACTCGGCGGATGCCGGAGGCGGTGGCCCCAGGATCGACGGAGATCGTGGCCCACGAACTGGCCAGCCCTTCCTGGGCCGCCTTCCACCGGCCGACCGAAACCGGCGCGAGCATCGAAAGCACGGCGTCGGGAAGCGGTGCGAGCTGGAAAAGAAACAGCGCGGCCACGGCCAGTGGCAGGATCATGGTCCGCCAAGCCCTGGCTCCTGAAACCGCCCACAGCGCGGCCGCAATCACCACGGCGGCCTCGAGGCAGAATTGCGGCCAAGGACCCGTTGCCCCGAGCGCCAGCGGGCCTGCGACGGCTGCCGCGCAGATCAGCCCACCGGCAACCCGTTCAGCCAGAACGGGATGCCGTGCGGCGGCTGGTGATGGAGGGCCCGAAAGCTGCATGAATCGCAAGATACCGGATTGCCCTGCCGTGTGCTGCGTTAGACTGTTTTCGGTGCAAGGAGCCGCACATGGTGAATGGACGAATCCTCCTCTACCGATTGCTGCACCGCATATCGCGGATGACCGGCCGCCGCGTCACCGACGATTTCGACTGGGCCGCCTACAGCCTGCATTACCGCGGCGAACTCGCCGGTATCTCGAAGGAGCACACGCTCGTGCTCCGTGAAGGGGATTACGAGTTTCTGGATGGCGCCCTGTGCCAAACGCGGGCGGGGATGCTGCCGCTTCACCCGAACCATCGCCTTCTGTACGAGACGATCCTGCAACTCTCGCCTGCGTCCGTCTTCGAACTCGGCTGCGGGGGTGGGGATCATCTGTCGAATATCGAGCTGTTGCTGCCCGGCGTCACGCTGCACGCAGTGGATATTTCGAAGCAGCAGCTCGCCCTGCTGCGAAAGCGGCATCCCCGACTCTCGGCTTCGGTCGCCGCATTCGACGCCAAGCAGCGATTCCCGGCAAACTTTCCGCACGTCGACGTGGCCTACACGCAGGCCGTGCTGATGCATATCCAGACGGTCGACGGGCATCTCATTGCACTAGAGAACCTGTTCCGCACCGCTCGCCGGCAGGTTGTCCTGATGGAGAACTGGACGCGGCACGCATTCGTCGACGACATCCGCAGGCTGCACGAGCGTCGGCTCATCCCCTGGAACGAGCTGCACTTCCATTTCCGGGAATCGCCGGAATTGCGCAAGCCGCATTTGATGGTCGTGTCTGCCGAGCCGCTGCCGCAGTACCCACGCCTCGAGGCGTATGGTCAGCTGACGGGAGCAGAAGATGGGCGGAAGTTCGCGGCCGTATAAGCAGGCCGCGGGTCCCCGCTACGGTGAGGATCTTCGCCGATGGATCGGGAACGTACGTGGTCTTGTAGATCACGCCTTTCTGGTCGGCGGCGGCGTGGACGTATCTTTGGCGTGGACGCCGATATAGAAATACCGTTACGCGCCGCCGCCAGTAGTGGGACGCATGGCAAGGCAGTCGGTCGTGCGGGCGAACGAGCCGGGGAATGCGATCGCGATCCGGCCCACCTGCGTCAGCGTGGAATCGTCGGTCGAACCCCGCCTTAAGACGGTGTTTCTTTTTGGCCCGTGCCGGAGTTGAGTGCGAAGACGAGATCACCCGCTCGCTTGACGGATGACACCAGTCCCGGGAGTCCGTTGGCAAGCGTCTATCCCGGGCCATCGGCTACGCCGTCGGGGTCAGCATCGACAAGTCGCACGAGCAAAGCATTTGGTGACGCGAAGATGTAGTTTATGGTGTGAAACTCTCCATCACTGGCAGAGCTTCACGAATACACGCCGCGATCCGATGCGGACCTGCTTGCGCGGGTGAGGTGAGGGAATCGTCATGACGTCGTCGAATGGTGGTGCAGCAGGTTTTTCCACAGCAGACTTGGAAGACGTGTCTGTGTGCGAACTCTGTGGTTCGACCCAACTGGTTCACGAATTAGACGTGGATCCATGGACGTTGAGGCGATGCGAGAAGTGCGACATCGTCTTCACGGCCCCCCGACTGCAAGAGCAGGCATTGAAACGGCATTACGAGCGGGGCTACTACGAGGGCACAGCGCAATATTTCTCAGACCAGGAAAACCCGGTCACCGAGGATCAGCGCGCGCTCGTCCGCGAAGTGTCACGGCTCATAAAGAGCGCCACTCCCGCATCGTTGGACATCGGGTGCGGTGGCGGGCAGCTGGTGGAAGCTTTCGCAGATGCCGGGTTTTCGGCGACGGGCATGGAGCCCAGCGAGGCCGCCTGCCTGGCCGCGTCGAAATTGGGCCGGAATGTCCAGAACGTAGACCTGGGATCCTTTCCAGACGCGTCGTTCGATTGTGTCACCGCAATGCACGTCTTGGAGCATATTTCTCATCCAGGGCCATTTCTGGCCGAGATAGCGCGTCTGACCAAGCTCAATGGCATCGCCGTGATCGAGGTGCCGAACTACGGATGCAAAGCATCTCGGCACCTGGGAGCGAAATGGGTTCCGCTGTACCCCGACACGCACTTGTTCCACTACACGCCATCGACGCTCCAGCGAGCGCTCCGTAAGCAGGGTTTCACGCCGATTCGAGTGCGTCGGCTTGGCGGTCTTGGGCTGCTTGGGAAACCAGACGCAGCGACGGCTTCAACCTCGACGCCGGAGGCAAACGCCAGCGGACGCGGGTCTCAAGCAAGAAGGCCAAAGACGTGGAAGTCAACACTCTGGAGCATGCGAGCGCCTCTGTTAGGCGTCCCTGGCGTCTGGCGGCTGATGCGCTGGGTTGCCTGGGAGCTGCTCGGACATGGGGAGTTTGTGAGAGTTATGGCCCGAAAGCCCGCGGAATGAGCGTTCGTAGCGACCCGGCCGCCGCGGTTTAGTGAACGTCATCCTTGATGACGCTGAGCAAATACTCCCCGTAGCCGCTCTTGCGAAACTGTTCAGCGAGCGAGGCGATCTGCCGCTCGTCGATCCAGCCGTTGCGCCACGCAATCTCCTCGGGGCAGCAGATCTTCAGCCCCTGTCGCTTTTCGAGCGACTGGATGAACTGTCCGGCTTCGATCAGGCTGTCGTGGGTGCCCGTGTCGAGCCAGGCATCGCCGCGGCCCATCAGTTGGACGTTCAGCTGCCCGCGCTCGAGATAAACCCGGTTGAGGTCGGTGATCTCCAATTCGCCGCGAGCCGAAGGCTTGATCGAGCGGGCGATATCCACAACCTGTTCGTCGTAGAAATACAGCCCTGTCACGGCGTAACGGCTCCGCGGCTGCTTTGGTTTCTCCTCGATCGTCTTGGCCTTCCAATCTGAGTCGAATTCAACAACGCCATACCGTTCCGGGTCGGCGACGGGGTAGGCGAAGACGGTTGCTCCGCTGGTCTGAGCATTCGCCCCTGCGAGCCGTTTCCCAAGGTCGTGCCCATAGAAAATATTGTCGCCCAGCACGAGCGCGGAAGGGCTCTGCCCTACGAAAGCGGCGCCGATCAGAAACGCCTGAGCAAGTCCCTCGGGCTTGGGCTGCACGGCGTATTGCAGCTGCATGCCCCACTGGGAACCATCGCCCAGCAATTCCTCAAACCGCGGCGTGTCGCGCGGCGTGGAGATCACGAGCACCTCCCGCACCCCCGCGAGCATGAGCACGCACAGCGGGTAATAGATCATCGGCTTGTCGTACACCGGAAGCAGCTGCTTCGACGTCGCAAGCGTGGCCGGGTGAAGCCTCGTGCCGCTGCCACCCGCGAGAATGATTCCTTTGCGATCCATGGAATGGCTTCCTTTCCGTCACGAGCCGTATTGCTTCGTGATCCAGTCGCGATAAGCGCCGCTCGTCACATCCTGGGCCCACTGCTGGTTTAACAGGTACCATTTGACGGTCTTTCGGATTCCCGTCTCGAAGGTCTCGGCAGGCTTCCAGCCAAGTTCGCGCTCCAGCTTCGAGGCATCGATGGCATACCGACGGTCATGACCCGGCCGATCCTTCACATAGGTGATTTGCTCCGCGTAGCTCTTGCCGTCGCCGCGGGGCTGTTCCTCGTCCAGAATCGAGCAGAGCGTCTTCACGACGTCGATATTGGCTTTCTCATTCCAGCCGCCCACGTTGTAGGTCTCCCCAGGGCGGCCTGCTTCGAGCACGCGGCGGATCGCACTGCAGTGATCCTGCACATAGAGCCAATCCCGCACCTGCCGCCCATCGCCGTAGATCGGGAGCGGTTTTCCTGAGAGAGCGTTCTGGATGCAAAGGGGAATCAGCTTCTCGGGAAAGTGGAATGGACCGTAGTTGTTCGAGCAGTTCGTCGTGAGAACCGGCAGCCCATAAGTGTGGTGGTACGCACGCGCGAGATGATCCGACGCAGCCTTGCTAGCCGAATACGGGCTGTTGGGCTGATACAGGTTGTCTTCGCGAAACGGCGGGTCGTCGGGGCCGAGCGAGCCGTAGACTTCGTCGGTCGATACATGCAGAAAGCGGAACGTCTCCCGATCGGAGGGTGACAGCGATTCCCAGTGACTACGCACGGCAGCAAGCAGGCGAAACGTCCCGACCACGTTCGTCTGTATAAAGTCTTCCGGGCCATGAATCGACCGATCGACATGGCTTTCCGCCGCGAAGTGCACGACCGCGCGGATGCGATGCCGCCCGAGAAGGTCTCCCACGAGCGTAGTGTCAGCGATATCCCCACGCACGAACACATGCCGCGGGTCGTTGCCGAGTGAAACGAGATTAGCGAGGTTGCCCGCGTAGGTGAGCTTGTCGAGATTCACGACCGGCTCGTCGGAGCCCGCGAGCCAGTCGATCACGAAATTACTGCCGATGAAGCCGGCGCCGCCGGTGACGAGGATCATCGCTCTTGTTCTCGCATGAAAGTAGGGAGGCTCATTCAGATGGTATTTTAGCTCGCGGCTGCGGCGGTCCGAGTGAAGAGGTAGTCCATCGAGGTTTTCTTGGAAGTGCTTACTCCACCAAGAAGGAACCTGCGATGACCCACCAAGACGAATGCCCGGCCACCAACGACCTCACGGCCCTGCTCATCGAGCACGGACCAGCCGCCATGGCCTCTGCCCTCGCCACGCCCATGAATCATGCGATGCAGATCGAGCGCGAGCAAGTGCTTCAGGCCGAGTCTCATCAGCGAACTACCGATCGTCAAGGCTACGCGAACGGATTCAAGCCGAAGACATTGAAGAGCCGCGTCGGCCGGGTCGACCTGCGGATCCCACAGACCCGCGACTACTGCGACGAGAACGGCGGCCGTTCTACCCCCGGTCCCTCGGGCGGGGCGTCCGCAGCGAACGGGCCATGACCCTTGCTGTCGCCGAGATGTACGTCCAGAGCGCCAGCACCCGGAAGGTCACGGCCGTCGTCCAGGAGCTCTGCGGCCTGGACATCACCTCCACCCAGGAGAGCCGCGCGGCGGCCGAGCTCGACGAGCAGCTCGGTGCCTGGCGGAACCGGCCGATCGGCGAGATCACCCACCTCATCCTCGATGCCCGCTACGAAAAAGTCCGCCACGACGGGGCGATCGTGCCTTGCGCACTGCTCACGGCCATCGGGATCTGCCCCGACGGCAAGCGAAGCATCCTCGGCTGCACCGTGCAGCTCTCCGAGGCAGAGACGCACTGGCGTTCCTTCCTCCAAAGCCTCGTCGACCGTGGGATGCGGGGTATCAAGCTCGTCGTCAGCGACGGCCACGCCGGGCTCAAGGCCGCCAGGCAGGCCGTCCTCGCCGGAGTGCCCTGGCAACGCTGCCAGTTCCATATCATGCAGAATGCCATGGCCCACGTGCCGAAGGTCGCCATGCGAGCGGAGGTTGCCGGCGAACTCCGCCGCGTCTTCGACGCCGATGAGCCTGCCGAGGCTGAGCGACGGCTCCGCGACGTCGTGACCCGCTACCAAAAGCCTGCTCCGCGACCCGCAGCCTGACTCGAAGAGAACCTCCCAGAGGCCCTGCCCGTCCTGCGGATACCCGCGGCCCATCGACGGCGGCTCCGCACGACGAACGGGCTCGAGCGACTCGACAAGGAAATCAAACGACGGACACGGGTCGCAACTCTCTTCCCGAACGAGGCGTCGCTCCTGCGACTCGCCTCTGCAGTCCTCTCGGAAATCAGTGACGATTGGGAAACCGAACGTGCATACTTGACCATGGAAGCCAGATGACCCACCTCTGAAATCCGCGATTTACAGAAGGGGTGTTGCTTTCTCTAGGCGGCACACGTGAGTCAGGTGATACCACAACACTGCAGTGCCAGCGATGCACCGTAGCAGATCAACAGACTGGATTCGCTTGTCGGTCACAGTGGGTCTAGTAGCTGTAGGCGCAAACGGATAAAATACTTCAGTGATCGGTCAGATCAATGTGGCCAGCTAGGGCGGGCGGTCATCACGAGTTCTGTGGAGGCTATCTTGCGGTATCTACGGGCAATGGCCAGGCGTAGCATCTGTAGGCTTTTCTTATCGACGCCAATGGCGGATGAACGGTGGCAGGATGCGGTCTATAAGCAAAACTCTTTTACGGGCCGGTCCGGAACGCTCGCGCTGGACATTGGATCTGGGCCATCGCCTCGCAACCCATTCTGCTGCGAGGTCATTCGCGGTGTTGATATTCGCCCCGGCCCAAATGTTATAGAGGCGGATCTGAGCTCCGGCCTGCTTCCATGTGACTCGGCGTCGGTGGATGCTGTGACCGCGTATGATTTGCTTGAGCACATACCGCGGGTGTTAGGTGCGTCGGAAGGGCAAGGCGGCGTTCGGTTCCCGTTTGTGGAGTTGATGAACGAACTTCACCGTTGCTTGAAGCCTGGTGGGTTGTTTTTCTCAAACACACCCTGCTTTCCGTGGCCCATGGCTTTTCAGGACCCCACCCATGTCAACATCATGACTGAAGAAACCTTGCGAAGTTATTTCTGCGGGCCAGCCCCGGGGGCGGCGATTTATGGCTTCAAAGGGCGGTTTGTCTTAAAGTCGGCCGCGTGGATCGGCGGGCACTACACAGCGCTACTGGTCAGGCCTTCTGAGTGATTGCCACGCATGGAAGACCCAGCAAGCGATCCGCGTCGACTCATAAGAGAAGGAACTGTTGGTAATGCTTAACGGGACTACAGGCGGAGAGGACGGCGGTTTAACGGACATCCGCATGCATAAACGCGGCGGCCCCGAGAGAGCGGCCTTGGTGCAAGCGATGCTGGGCCGATATCGCGTTGACTACGATCGATCCGCCAACGTTTTGTATCCGCGATGTGACACGGGGTTGTTTTCAAATTGCTCGTTCACGCTGGCGGCACTCATTCATCTCTCGCATGTGGGCGTGTTTCCGCAACGCATCGACTTTTCGCATGGTTTTGGAAGCTACAAAGACGACGACCGTCAGCGAGATATTTATCCTGACTTGTTTCGCTCAGACGAGCTCGCGCGAACGCTCATACCGAGTTGTTGGGCGCCATATCGGGATATCAGGTGCCCAGACCACCACACGGTTTATCAGGTTCTGCCTTTCTGGGAGATCGACCCTTTTATCCGGGCTTATTTTGAGCCAAGCGACACGGTGCGTGCCCTCGTTTCGGCGATGGTGGACAAATACCAGATTGATCTGCCATCGACGATTGGACTGTGCTATCGCGGAACCGACAAATCGACGGAGGTTTCAGTGGCGCAGCCGGAGGATTACGTGCGTGCTGTGTTGCCCTTTTGTCGAGATGGAGTGCGAGTGCTTGTGCAGACGGATCAAGCTCAAGCGAAAGAACTGTTTATGGCGCGGATCCCGAACTCATTTGCGTTGGAGGAAATGCCAACCACAACTTCTGGCACTGTCCTGCACAAATTCGATTCATCCGCGCTGCAGATGAAGAAATTGGATTTTGCCAAACAGGTACTTGCCACGACTGCTCTACTAGCGCACTGCGGTCGCATCGTCAATCACTGCGGCAACATGGCGTTGTGGATAGCGTTGCTTCGCGGAAATGCGAACGGCATGGCGCAGTTTGACCAGAAAGGCCGATTGGTCGGGCCGGGATTAGTGCTGGCGGCGCGGCTCAAAAACGCGCTACGCAGAGTGCGTCGCTGGGCGCGAGGCGATATAGCCTACTACGCATAATCCGTGCTTCGAGCAGTCGCCGTATGACCATTAAAGATGCGTTAGACCGTCGAGAGAAGGCTACAGAAGCGCGCAATCAATCGCTGCGGGGCAAATAGTCGGGCGGCTCGCTCTGCCGCGTCATCGCCCATTGCGTCAAGCTCCCCTCGAGGGGAAGCGAGAGCGGCACGAAGGATTGCAACCGCCGTCGATACTGAGTCGTGGTCGATTTGCCAGCCGATGCCAGGTGTTGCAAGGAGCGAGCCGATATGTGAGCGATGTGGTGAAAAGGCAAGCACAGGCCGAGCCGCGGCCATCGCCCCATAGATCTTGCAAGGATGCACGATGCCAACCATGTCGTTTCCCATGCTGACGACGTGCACATCCGCAGCCGCCAGGCACTCGTCGAGCATCTCCAGCGGTTGATACGGAAGCGACACGATATTCTTGGCCCCGTTTCGAATCCGCTCTTCGACGGCGGCTTTGCCAGCACCGCCACCGACAAAGACAAACACGAGATGTTTATCGTGTTCGAGTTCCTTTGCGGCGTCGAGAAGTGTGTCGAGCGGATGCTGGAGGGCGTGGTTGCCTGCATACATCACGATAAACCGGCCTTGGAGTCCGTGTGCCATCCGGAAAGGATTTGCATCCCCGGCAGTCCCGCCATGCGGCGTGTTATGGGACCACGGCGGAATGACGTGCGTCTTCTCCCGCCCGTCCACCTTGTGGTAAAGCGTTTCCGCCATGTAGTCGTCCAGCGTCACCACCGCTGTTGCCCGTCGCAGCGTGACACGATTCATCCAGTCAAACGCCCGCACGAACAATGATGTCTGCGATAGCTTCCCTGAAATGACCATCTGGTCGGGATTGATGTCCATCACCCACCACAGAAATGGCGTTCCGCGGATCAGGGAGAGCAGGGCGCCGAAGAAACCGGCGAACGGGGGGCTCGTGCTTACGAGCAGGGCGTCGAAGCGACGAGCGAACACCGCACGCGCAGTCGCCTGAACGAGAAATGAAAACTGCGCCAGGAGTCGGACGGCGATCGACCGCTTGCCGAAGCTCGAGAGCGGAAAGCGGTTCACGGAAACGCCATTCCGCAGTTCCCGCCAGGGATACTGCATCGCGGGGTCGTCGTATCCACGGGACGACGTGTAGACGTGAACATCCCAGCCGGCGGCGGCCATTGATTCTGCCACGTCTGCAAGATGCTGGCCGACGGCAGCCGGGTCAGGAACGTAGACCTGCGAAATCACGAGCAACCGACGACGCTGTTGCGCGGCGGGGGAGGTCATGGCTGCGAGAGTTGACGGCCCTTGATCCAGGCGAGGAGACGGCGAGGCCATTCTGGCTGCATGCACGGCTTCTCAATGGCCAGGAAGTACATCGTACTCGCCACGAGTATCAGCGGTACGCAGATGGCAAACGTCGTGAGATAGTCGGCGGCGAACGATCCAAACAGGGGCAGGCGTGCGAGGCAGCCGTGAATCACCAGAGCGATCACGCGGGCATGCAGCAGATAGATCGAGTAGCACATCCCGCCGATCACCGGAATCCAGCCCCAGGTTAGCAGTCGGGAATGGAGTGTGCCGCGGAGCGCAGAATAGAAGAATGCGGCCATGAGCCAGGGGTTTGCGAGATCCGAGACCAGTCCAGGAGAGCCGATGTTTGCGATCGCAAATCCTCCGATCGCGGCCAGCCCAGGCAGGTCGGCCGTGGCGAGCCGCTGGATGTGACGCCATCGCGTCGTCCAGAAGTCACAAAGCAGAATGCCGGTGAGAAAGTATTGCGCAAACTGCAGGATCGTGAGGGGAAAGCCTCGAGGCAGCCAGAGATCGTGCATGGAGAACCAGAGGATCGCTGCGACGCAGAGGCATCGGCGCGCGACGGGCGGGAGCCACAGTGCGGCGGCAATGAGCGGCACAAGAAGATAGAACTGAACCTCGATCTCCAGGCTCCATGCATTGTTGTTGATCAGGCTGCCGCAGCCGTACACGATGTTGTGGACGTACGCCAGGCTGGCGGCCAGATGCGGCAACAGTTCTGTCCAGGAGCCTTTGCCGAAGAGCGGCATCGTGAGGAAAAAAAGCAGCATCGAAACTACGTAGGGCGGTTCGAGCCGCGTCAGGCGGCGAATGAAGTATGTGCCGAGATTGACGGGCTTGCCTCCCGCCAAGGCGTGCTTGCAAAACGGCATCGCAAGCACGAAGCCGCTGATCACGAAAAAGAGGTGGACGCCGTAGTAGCCGAGGTGGAGGGCCGATTGCAACGGGGCGTCGAGAGGGCCAGGGACGGGGTAGGTGCGGCCGGCGCGGATCGTCCAGTAGCCGCCGATGTGGTAGGCGACCACCATCATGATCGCGACGAAGCGTAGGCCGTCGATTTCGGCGAGGTAGACGCCAGAGGTGGTGACGCGACGGAGGGAGGGGAGGAGCGACGGCATCCGAAGGGGCGGTGGGGAGCGGTTGAGCGTTGCGATCCCGCCGCTGCCGCGACGGGTTTGTTGTGCGTTGGTGGGGGTTACTGGGGGCGGGGTTTGATGAGGCGGGCGGGGTTGCCGCCGACGATGGTGGCGGGGGCGACGTCGCGGACGGCGACGCCGCGGGCGGCGACAATTGCGTGGTCGCCGACCGTCACGCCCGGACCGATGAAGGCGTCGGCACAGATCCAAGCGTCGTCGCCGATCGTGATCGGGAGCCTCAGGAGCGGGAACGCTGGATCACGGTAGTCGTGGGTTCCGGCGCAGAGATGGGCGTTTTGAGATACGGTCGTGCGGGCGCCGATGCGGACTGACCCCAGGTTGTAGATGATCGCCCGGTCGCCGATGGCACTGTATTCATCGATCGACAAGTTCCACGGCAGAAATATCCGGGCAGTCCGATGAATGTGGACGTGCCTTCCCACCTGGGCGCCGAAAGCACGTAGGATCGCGCGGCGGATGCCGTAGAATGGTTGCGGGATCAGCCGGAACACCGAGGCACCGATGCTCCACAGGACTCGCCCGCATAGTTCGCCGAGCCGATACCGGCGGCTTGCGCGGTTGGCGGCGACGTTGACTGATGTGTGTGACATGAAATCAGGGGGCTAGGCAGTGCACAAAAAGAGCGAAGCAACATACCCTTCGAACGCTCGCCGTCGCTGGGGGAGGCTCGCGGCCGTGACTTGCTGTGGCGTTGCGCTGCTCGCGGTCGGGGAGGTGGTCGCCAGATACGGTCTTGGGCTAGGAGATCCGCCCTTGGTCATTCTGAATAGCGAGATCGAGTATCTGGCCAAGCCGGGAGAATATCACCGTTTCGGAAACACCGTCCGCGTCAATTCGCGGCACATGCGGTCTCCCGAATTTCCCGAACACAAGGAGTCGACCAACGAATTTCGGGTGATGCTGCTCGGGGACAGCGTGGTAAACGGCGGCTCGCTGACGGACCAATCCGACCTGGCTTCTGAGCGACTCAGGCCATTATTGGAAAAAACTCTCGACTGCCCGGTGACTGTGGGAAACATCTCCGCCGGGAGTTGGGGGCCGGGGAACGCCCTGGCATATGTACGGCGATTCGGGTTGGCCAACGCCGACGTCGTCGTCATGGTTCTCAATAGCCGGGATATTGGCGACAATCCGGGGGCTGTGCCGGTCGAAGCAAACGATCCGGCCTTGCCACAGAGCCGTCCGCTCTCGGCCCTCGGGGAAGCGCTCACGCGATACGTATTGCCCCGTATATCACGAACACTAGGGCAGCCGACGCCTGTTGCTTATGGATCACACGCATCTGGAGAGCACGAGGACGACAAGGCAGCGCGGGCTCAGTCATTGGACGATCTGCGGCAATTGGTAAGGGAAGTGGGGCGGGCTCGAGCGATTCCCTTGATTGTGCACTTTCCGTTGCGGACAGAGGTGACCGGGGAATTGGAGGCAGGAGGCATCACAATCAGGGAATTCACCGCAGAGCAAGGGCTGGGCTTTGTGGATCTGCGCGATGAACTGCGGGCAGCTCTCGATGCCGGGCAGGAACCATATCGTCGTGGCGACCCGATCCATCCGAACGCGGTAGGGCAAGAGTTGCTAGCCAACGCTGTGGCTCGCGCGGTCACCGCGATTTCAAAAGATGTTGGGCCAGACGATCAGCAAGCGCCAGCACCGTGAGAGTGGGGTTGGAATGCGATCCAGTCGGGAATGCCGACGCACTGCAGACCCAGGTGTTCTTGAGTCCGCGTACCAGAAGATCGGGATCGACGACGCTGCGGCATGGGTTGGCGCCCATGGCCGTGCCACCCATGTGGTGCCCGATGTCGTAAAGCAGGTCGAGTCGCGGTTCATCTGGGTTGGTGAGTTCCTCGCGAAGGTGGACTGTTCCGAGGTCGAGGCGGGCCACTTCGGCCTGCACGACTTGCGCGAAGTCGGTAATCGCTTCCCATGTGGCAGGAGCTGGTTGCCAGTGGAGCGACAGCGTAGGCATGCCAAAAGCGTCAACACGCTCGGCGAGGGTTAAACGGTTGGTGGGAGAGGGGGCCTGTTCGGCGCACAGCGACAGCGTGGGGATACCGCCGCACTTATAAATGAAACGATCTTTTGCGAGGGCCCAAGCCGTGGTGCTGAAACTCCTTGCCGTGAGCGAAATGCTGCCACGCGTTGCCCAGAGTTTTGCAAAGTCACGAAATTCCGTGTAGGGATCGAACGCATCGTCAGGACGCTGCATGACGAATGCCGCGGTCACATTGAGCCTGCGGCAGCGTCGAAGCCATTCCTCTGCCGCGGACAGTCGTAGCGAATACCTGCGGCGGCGGTGGACCTGCGTGTTGAAGGCTTTTTGAAAGCCGTACTCGTTCCGAGGCGTCACTGTTCCCGCATAGACACTCGGGTGTTCCATGAAGCCCGTGCCAAGACGGGCCTGTTGGTCCGGCGTCAGGAAACGATGTCGAGATTGCAGCCACAGCAACAGGCGGTTGGTTTCCAGGCCGCCCGCGGCAACGATCAGGCGAGCGCATGGGAAGCGTTCCGCATTCCCACCACTATTGCGCCCGATAACGGCCCGCACACACGAGCCCTCAATTTCAATATCGACAAACTGGCAATTGTAGAGAACAGTGAAGTCCGACTCGATCTGTCGAGCGAAGATCCGACGGAAGTTCGGGTCGGGCGCCCATTTCGAGAAATGGAAACGAATCTGGCTTGAATCAAATGGAAGCGGGCGAATGCCCAATAGGTCGAAAATCTCGGCTCCGTAATCGAGCGTGTCGATTCCCATGGCCCGATTTGCTTGCTTGTAGTGGGGCAAAAGCGCATCGGATCCAAATGGCCAACCGCTGTCTTCCACCCATGGGCGAGCTTCGAAATCAAGCGGTGAGAAGGGCAGGGATTGCCCTCCCCAAGCAATCGTGGTGCCGCCCACCGCTCGTTTGCGGCCGTCGACCGCCGATAGAAGGTGTGCGCCTGTGCACTCAATCTCGTTTAGGCGCTGCTTTTCCGGATCCGCCGCGAAATGCCCGGATTCGAGAACAAGCACGCGGAGGCGAGCGCTGAGCGCGGCGGCGAGGTAAAGGCCTGCTGCACCTGCCCCGACGATCACCACGTCGTGATCGCCGCTGCACGCGCGTGGATGTTCGTTGAAATCGATCGCTGGCATGGCGCTATGCGTTCAGGCCCAGGTTGTGGCGCAAGTGATTCACTGAGCGAGTACCAAAAACGACTCGGCCTGATGGGTTGGCTCCTAAAGCCAATCGCAGCGTCTCTGATCGAGGCGCCGACAACGGGGGCCTGAAAATGCTGTGATGAATATGCGTCTTACCCGCAAAAGAGGTGAGCACGTTGCATGGCTGCCCGGGGGTGACATCGTATTGCAACACTGTGCAGAGCGGATCATCGGTGTAGTACTGCTCAATGGTGCGACGCGCGGTTCCGATGCCGAAAGCACCAATCGTGCCCTCAGCCTGCAGGCGTACGATGAGGTCACGAGCGGTGTGGTCAAGCTGGCACGGGAGCGCCTCGTGAAGCAGAAAGACATCGATGCGGCTGCGGCACAAGCAGCGCAGCGAGGCTTCGATGGATGCCGCCACGTGCGCTCTCGTGATGCGGGGCAACGGGGGCAGCAAGAGGCTACGAGTCGGCGTGTTCTGGGCGGTCGGCCGGCGAAGTCGATTGCGTAGCCAGTTCAACGGCAGCGCGATACGAGTCGGCAACGTTGCCAAGCGGCCGTCGGGCGAGCCTAGCTTCGTGGTCACTCGGAGCGAACTGGAATGAGACGCGAGAAACTCGCCCAATACCCGCTCGGAAAACCCCTGGCCATATACCCGCGCCGTGTCGAAATGCGTGATGCCGCTTGCAACCGCGGACTCGAGCAGCCTGAAGGCTGCCGCGCGGGTCGGCAGCGTGCTCAATGCGACACAGCCCAAAACGATCCGGGAGACGTCGAGCGGGGTCGATGGGTGAGCAGGATCGCTACTCATGCTCGTTGTGGCGGCTGCCGCTGCTCGAGGATCTTCAGCCGAATCTGAAAGAAATAGATGGCCTTCATCAAGGCAAACGCAAGCCCTGGGAAGCCGTCGAGAAAACCCAGCTTCCAGACGTACGTGTGAAGAAAATACAGCGGCGCCAGCCACCACTTCGCCAGCGAGCGATACTTCCGCTTCTGCCGCGGGGTAAAGTCGGTCCAAGCTTCAGGTGTGGCCTGGAGTTGGGCGTATCGAGCGGCCTCCCACGATGAGTAATCGTTGTGGCGACGGATGTAGGCGTGAAGGCCTTTGTAGTCATTGTGGGTAATCGGCGACCGCAGTTCGCCCACGGAGCCGCGAACGATGGGGTGCTCATGCACCTCCATATCCAGGTTGCTCCAGTGATCCTCGTCGATTCGCTCATACAGGCCTGCGCCGACGCGGAGGAGCGCTAACTTGCGCATCGGGATGCCATGACGAAGCTGCCGCCCCATGAAGAAAGTCGTATATCGCAGCCAGAAGCCGGAATGAGGCGTCTGCGGCAGGATGCCGGCCAGTTCTTCGACGAAGGCGTCGGTCAGGTACTCATCGGCATCCAGAAAAAGCACCCACGGGGTGGCGAACGAGTGGGTGAGCAGGACCCAGTTTCTTTTTTTGGGGAATCGTCCGTCCCATGTGAACGCGAGGTACTCCGCGGCCGCTTCATGGGCGATGGTGGGCGTGCGGTCGGTGCTCGCCGAATCGATAACAATCACCTTCGCGAAACGGCCCAGTTGGGCAAGACAGCCGGGAAGGTTGCGTTCCTCGTTGTGCACCGGGATCACGACGGTGACCGGAAGCAGTGGGGCCGCCGTAGGCGAATGAGCGGGCATCGGGCGGTCAAGCCGCTGTGGCGGGGTGTGCCATGCGGTACGCGGGCCTAGCAGCCGCAGGACGACGAATCCAGCAATGGTCGTCCAGGATCATTGCCGCGCCCACCATCACCCAGCCGAAGGCGCCGGGACCACCTGGAGAAAAGATCGAGACCTCGCCCAGGTTGGTCGCGAGGAATGTGAGAAGCGCTACCATCCCGGGGACGTTCCGTTCACGAACGAGTTCACGAATGAAAAAAAAGAGGAACAATACAAAAGCGGTTGTGCCAACAAGGCCCCCCTCCTCCAGCACTGCGGTTGGTAGAAATCCTTTTTCCGCTGGTGCTGTAAAGAGCGTTGCAGTTTGGGCAAATGCCTCGGTCTTCGCTACTTGAAAGCCAATCCCAAACAGCGGGTTGTCAATGAAGTTGCGCCACGAGAGCTCAATCAGCGCTGCTCGGGAGCCTACGATCCGTTCAGTGCTGAGGGTTTCGACTTCTTCATCCGTCTTGTTGATAAACGTGATCAAGGCCCGGGAGACGGTGCCTTGCGTGGCGATGTTCCAGAAGCTTAGTGCGACAACTAGACATGCGCCAACGGCCACCAATGTTTTTCGCGACACATTTAGGCGGAGTGTTTCGCCTAACCTATTGCGGAGTGGCCGGGCATACATCGTCAGCACGATTAGCCCCACGCCTGTTGCCAACAAAGATGATCTGGCCTGGGACATCACCATGAAATAGGCCCATGTCACGATGAGCGGCAGCGCTAGCCAGCGATTGCGATAACCGGTGACCGTGGCTACGGTTGCAAGGTAGCCTGTGAAGAGAGCGCCGTAGAGAGTGTGGCAATTCGGGTGCATAAATGCCCCGATGAAGACATCAGACATTCGAATTCCACCACGATAGAAGCTATTGGAATAGCCCAGCGGTATCGAAAGGACGCCAAGCGTGGTGGCGGCCGCGATCAGCGAAATGAAAAACTCGGTCATGTCGATGCGCCGAGCCCGGAGCACCGTCACGCCGGCGAACACAGCCGAGACGACCAGCAAAAAGTTCGCCAGCTTGAGTAAGGCGACCGGCGTGTACCATCCGCTAATGATGCTGCAGGCGGCCATAGTTGCTGAATAAAACAGCAGCGCTACATACTTCGGCCGGGTTGAGAAAGCCGCGTTCGTTCCTGCCAAATCAATCAGAAACCGCAGGAGGGCCAGCGCCGGCAACACAAGTCGGGCGGGGGTCCACACAATCTCCTTGGGCACGTAGGCCACATTCATCATCAGTCCAAGGAAGCAAATCGCGATGGCCTTGTAGGCGCCATGCGGGCTGGCCAGTGTCATGATGGCAAGGATCGCGAAAAACGCGCCAGCCCCAGCGTTGCCCCCTTTGTTGAGCAGCAAGAGGGGTATAAGCCATGCGACCGTCCATAGAACCCGCGAGAGGGCGAACGGGGGCAAGCCGGGCTTGTTCATGGCATCGAGACGCAGAAAGGGGAATCGCCGCCGTGGGCCAGCCAGCGGTAGAACGCTGCCATTTTGCCACCAATGGCCGGCCAGAGGAAATTCTCAGTCACCCAAGCTTTTCCTCGCCCGCCCATCGCAGCAAGGGTGGCGTTATCCAAGCTCGTCGCACCGCGGACCGCCTGAGTGAGCGAGTCTGGGGTCATCGGAATCCACCAGCCGCACCGCTCCCTGACGAGACCTTCCCACGGGGTGCCGTGGGTGGCGATGACAGGCGTGCCAGCCATCAGCGCCTCGGCTACGACCACGCCAAAGTTCTCGCTGTAACTTGGCAGGACCACGACGCTCGCGGACTCGAGCAGGTCCCGCTTGCGTTCGCCATCCACTTCGCCGATGTAGTCGATCGTGTCGCTGGGGACCAGTCGCAGGGAACCGAGCATCTGGGCTTCATCTGGGCCCGCCAATACGAGCCGCCACCCGTTTGGTGCGGCGGCTCGCCAGGCATCCACGAGTTCACGAACGCCCTTCTTGGGATGCAGCCGCGAGAGAAACACCATCGTGCGGGTTTTTGACGCAGACGTGCGGCGGTCGTCGAGGGCGTGAACGCCGTTGGGGATCACGGCGATCGGCTGCCGGGCTCCTAGCGCCCGGAGTTCGGCCGCTTCCTGCCGGCTCGTTGCATGCAGGGCAGCGGCAGACAGCAGATGACGCTTCGCGTAAAGATGCCAGGCCAGGGTTTTTTTCCAGGCGTGATGTCGCAACGCCCAAGGCGTCAGCATGCCGCGGGGCGACACGATGCGGGAAACCCGCAGCCGACGAGCAGCCTCGGCAGATGCCCGGTTGAGCGCCAACCATTGCCCGTGGTCATGAAGCAGGACGGTGCGGCTCTGTGCGTGGGCGAATGCGAGTCGAGTTGCCAGGAGGTCCTTCAACGCCCCAAAGGAAGAGCCAGCCGGGGCGGTGAATGTCGGCACGCCTTCAGCGACTACGTTCGCCCCATACGCAGGCTGCTCAGATGTGATGATCTCGACGGTGATGTCGGGGCATGCGGCTGCTATGGCGGCGCACAGCGCCGGGACCGTGCGCGAGGGACCACCAGCCGAGACGCCCAGGCTGGGCACCGTGTGGATCACATGCAGTGTAGCGGTCATAGGAGCTCGCGACAGAATCGCACGATCTCCGCCGCCCCGATCTCGGGGCGATAACATTCGGTGGATCGGCGCGCCGCCGCAGACATCGCGGGCAGGCGGTCGCGATGGTCGATCACCTGCCGCATGGCTCGGGCAAGCGACTCAGCGTCGCAGGGAACGACCCAGCCGTTCGACTCCGTCGTGATGAAATCGTGGGCCGACATGCACTGGTCGGACGAAATCACCGGCAGGCCCGCAGCGAGCGCCTCGACTGGCGCCATGCCCCAGCCATCCCACCGCGTGGGAAACACGAAACAGTGTTTGCCAGCCAACGCTTCCATGCGTTGTTCGAAGGGAAGCGGAAGCTGGAAGGAGACTGGAAGTCTGACGGCCGCGGCCTGCTTTTCGAGCCGCGAGCGGAGGGGGCCGTCGCCAAAAATATCCACCGAAAAACTGCCCTGAGGCAGACGGCGGCATGCGTCGAGGAGGATGTCGAGGCCCTTGCGATGGATGAGCTGTGCGAGCGTGACAAACCGAATCGGCTCACCGGCTGCAGGCGTTGGAACCAGCGGGTGTGTCAGCCAGGCGTCCAGCGGGATGTAGTAGGGCACGCTCGTGACCGGCCTGTCGTCGCCCAGCAGCCGCTGGTAGCGACGTGCCGACTCAGTGCCCGTGGCGATCACGCCATGACACGCCTGGAGCACCCGTTGAAGGACATGATCACGAATCAGCCGATGGAGGCCTACTCGAGGCCGGGGCGGCTCCCCAAGAAATGCCCAGGGGCGGCCCGACCTTGCCAGCGCGTCTGCCATGAACTGCGTGCGAAGAGACGTGTATGTCGATCCGAGCACCCAGACGTCGCACTTCGTCGACTGCACCCAATCCCGGAGCCGAGACCGGCATCGGGCGTCTGCGCGATACGGAAGCAGTGTCGTGGGCCCGTGCGCGACGGGCGCTCCCCAGGTGCGGCCCGGGTTATCGGGAAACGCATATGCCAGCGTCAGATCCTGGCCGAGCAGCTGAAAGAGGCTGTCGAGCAGGACCTTCTGGTGGGGGCTCGGGCTTTGAACAATGAGGCCGAGTTTCATCGCGCGTCCTTGTGGACCTGTGATCAGTTGCTTGAAACCGGGGGGCCGAACCACTCGCCAATGGCCGCGCCGGCGCGAATCTGACGGTCCACCGCCGCGATCCGTCGGGAAAAGTCAGCAAACTCGCCGCGGTCGGGCCTGCCGGCGATCGCCGCCTTCATCACCCGGAGCCAGGCGAGGCCTCGGGCGCTCCACCCGTACAGCATGGCTTCCAGCTTGTTGCCTCGTTTCCAGTGCCAGTAGATCGTGTTGCGCCGGAGCATAAAACTCTTCAGCGAATAATGCTCGTAGCCTGCTTCCGGCTGGTGGTGAATGATGCTCGGGATCGGGGTGTAGACGCTGGTCCAGCCGAGGTTCTTGGCCCGCCACGACCAGTCGGTGTCTTCGACGTAGCCCCCCATCGTTTCATCGAGCAGGCCGATTTCCCGGAGCGCTGCAACACGACAGAGGACGCACACCCCATTGAGGAACTCGACCTCGCGCTCATTGTCGTCACTCGCCAGCGGCGGTGGGCCGAGAAACTTGTGCTGGATGAACGACCACAGGCTGCGAGAAAAACTCGGATACGTCAGCACCGTGTTTTGCACGTTGCCGCGTTCCCGAAGAAACACCTGAGGACCGATAAAGGCCGCCCGGGGATGGCGAGCGGCTACTGCCACCAAGTCGTCGAGCAGTCGCGGATTGCAGGCTTCCGTGTCGGCATTCACGATCAGGGCAAAGTCATAGCCGTGGTCGATCGCATACCGGAGGCCCTCGTTGTAGCCGCCGCAGAAAAAGCCGTTGCGTTCCCGCGTGAGTGTCGTGGCGAACGGCGCATGCTCCCGGGCCCAACGTGTCATCGCTCCGCCGGAGCCGTTATCCACCAGGATCACATCCTGCGGGGCTTGCGTTTGTGCGGCGAAGTCGGCCAGGCATTTTTCCAGGGGATAGCAATAGGCGTGGGTGGCCACGACGACGGCCACACGCGGTTTGTGGGTGGCCGTCGCCATCATCGGCCGGATTCCACCAGTTGTCCGGATGGCCCGACCTGACTGCGGTGGGGCGGGACTGGGGCGAGCAGAATCGTGGGCACCATCACAAGCCCTCCGAGCCAATCGATGGCGGCAAGTGCGAGGCCGCGGAAGGCATCGGCAGGTGCGACCGGAACCCGTCGGAGCGCCTCGATTACCCGGCCGGCGGGAAGCGTGATCGCCGCGCACACCGCCGTCCGCAGCCGCGGCGAGGTGGTCTTGTTTCCCGGCCATCCGAGGAACCCATGGCGGCAGGCGAGCAACTGTACGTATCGCCAATTCTTCCGCGCCTTCCAGCACGAGGCCGCGGTGCGGCGGCGTCGCGGGTGGTAGACCACCGCGTCTGGCACAAAACCGATCGGGCCGTGCTGGAGAACACGATAGGCCAACTCGACGTCTTCGCATGCCGCTCGAGAGAAGTTCTCGTCGAGGCCGCCGACCTCTTCGAGCACGGTCTTGCGATAGGCGATGCCTGCCGTGTGGTAATGGCCGCCCGTGTCGCTGCGTGGGGCGTCCCAGCCAAAGGAGTCCTCGCCGCCGGTAGGTTCGAGCCTGGCCTCCGCGCCC
>JBIIUP010000071.1:0-13064 GCA_044339885.1 Pirellulales bacterium
CGGTTTCGGGCGACGAACGTCTGCCGCCGCTGCGTTGTGCCCAGCCGTGATTCCCGCACCGGCGCGGTCACGGAACTCTTCCGCGAGGTCTTCGAGGCCCGCCGCCGCCGGGGCCTGCGGCCCGACATCGACGCCGCGACCTGGGGCACGCTCTACCGGCTGGCGGTGAACACGCAAGCGGACGGGGTGACCGCAACGCTGGCGGTCGGTGCGGCCTTCACGGCCGATTGACTCCGGCACCATCCGCCGCTTCCACGATGATGTGCTGGACATTCGGCCGATTGGAAAAGACTTCGGCGGTGAGGCCGGAGGTTGCGACGCGAGCGAAACGAGCCTGCACGCGGCGATGGGCATGGCCGGCAACGCCATCGGCAAGAGCCAAGACATGCACCACGGCGACACGATACCGGCCGGCCTGCGCCCCCACGGATGGGCCCGTCTTGAGCGTGAAGCGACCATCGCGGCCGATTGCTCCGCGGGCGGTTCGCCCGTCGCCATCTGGCAGGAACTCCACGACTCCTCCGGCAACGGGCTGGCCATCGGTGAACACGACCTGGCCGGTGACGGCCTCGAGCCGCCTGCGGCGACCGCATCCAAAGGCGGCTCCGAGCACGGCGGCGACGCATCCGCGGCGCGTCATGGTACGGGCTGTCGGAGAGCTACCGCGTGACATCCGCACGGCTGCACAAGGCGGCCAGCACATCCGTCTCCATCTGCGGTGAAAGGGATTCGATTCGGCCATCACCGTATGCCGCCTGACAGGCCCCCGGATGCCAGCCGCCGAACGCGAACATTCCCATGCCGGCGACATCGTCGTCGGGGCCGTCGGCGAGCGGCACTCCCGGGCCGCCGACTCGGCTCATGCTGAAGAAATCGGTCGCATCGTAAGCGGGGCCGTTGTCGGGCGGCTCGCAGAGGCCCGCTCGGGGCACGTGCATCTCCGCTACGAGGAGTGTACGCGACAGACCGTCGCGGGCATCCTGCGGGCGGACGCTGGGAAACCAGCGGCCCGTGCCGGGCAGGTGCTCCGCGGAGACGATGAGCCCGGAGCCCGAGGCCGAGGTTCCTGAAGCTGAAGGCACCATGTGCCCATGGTTGCCGCCGAAGTCCGCGACGGCGCCACCCGAGACGGGTCGCCCAGGAATCAGGCAGCCGCACGAGGCCAAGCGATTGGGAGTCATGGTGGAGGCAGTCACCGTCCGCCCTGTTGCTCGCCGCGTGGGGCAAAGGTAGTCGGCCACGACCAACGAGCGGGCGGCGTCGCTTTGCTCGGCGTAAGGTTTGGCGTCGTCCCAAGCTGGCGCCACGGCCTGCTCGAGGAAGGGCATCACTCTGACGAGCCACGTCGCCGACGGCGTGCCTGCCGCCGTGCCACTGCCGACGGGAGAAATGATCCGGGCCGGCGGAAAGCAGCCACGAACGCCCTCGAACTGAAGCGTCGCCAACGCCAGAGACCGAAGGCGGTTGCGGCACACCGCAGCCCGGGCCGTCTCTCGCACCCGATCGATCGCGGGCAGCAGCAGGGCCGCCAGGATGGACAAGATGCAGATGACGACGAGCAGTTCGACGAGCGAAAACCCACGATGCGCGGCTGGTTGGTCGAGAGTTCCAGAGGACTCGCGAACTGCCCGCTCAGTCGGTCTCATGGCACACCGTGCAGAGTCAGGAAGTTCACTTCACCACGGTGCACGTGTTGGAGGGCACGACGACCTTGAGCGGTGCCATGGTGACGACCGTCGGCGGCGGTTGGGTCTAGCCCAGCAGAGTCCGGGCCTCACACCATGCCAGTTGCCACCGGCTTCTTGGCAGGACTCTGGCCTGCCACCGTGACCGCGAGCGGTGATCGCCGGACGGTCGGCCTCGTCGAGGAGTTCACCGATGGAGACGTCGTCGCTGGCGGCGGAACCACCACGATCACCTTGGGGCTCGTCACGGTGCGGCTCGGCCTGGACGTCGGTGGTGCTGCGACGTCGTTGCTGAGGTCTCCCGCAGCGACACTTACGGCCGAAGTCAGCGGCGATGTCGGCGGCTCGTACGCCTCCGCTGCGGCATAGCTCACGGTGTAACCCATGTCCTGAAGCGCTCCGATCGTGACGCGGCTGATGAAATCTCCCGTCAGGTCGGTCGACGGGGTCATCAGTTCATTGCCGAAAGTGGCCTCGTCCCAATGGGCGGAGCTCCCGGACTGCAGCGGGACACCCGTCGCTGGCGACTGAAACAGCGACCTGTATTCACGCACGGCGTTGGGGCCGACGAACGTGGTGCCCACGATCCAGCGGCTGTACACGGCGGCACCCGGCGTGAAGCCGAGCGCGTGGCCCATCTCGTGCGTGATCACGTCGACCAGGGCACGGCGCTGTGCGGTAGTGTTTGTCTGGGCGTCCTGCGGATCGATGCCGGTGATGCCCGCATAGGGCAGCCCGGTGCCGCCATCTCGGAATGCGGTCGGGGCCGCGTTGGCGAGGACGCCACCCGGCGCGTTCGCCGCTCCCCCCAGCAGCCCCATCTGCACCGTCATTTCGAGATCGTCGATGAAGATAGTGTCGACGGTCGTTCCGGGGAGGTCGCCGGTGAGGATCTGGCTCCAGCGGTTGGCGGCCTCCAGCGCGAGGGACTGGACGGCAGCGGGAACTGGCCCCTGCGGTGAGTCGATGAAGTTCACGGTGATCTGGAATCCCGGCTTGTCGATTTCGTCGTTGACAATCGTGCAGGTGCCGGTGGGCCGCGCGACGGTGCCGTTGACCGCCGACGAAATGACGAGGGAAAACGTCTCGTTCGGCTCGAGGTTGCGGTCGCCGTTGACGGCAACGTCCACGGTCTTGCGGGTCTCGCCAGGGCCGAAGGTGAGCGAGCCGGAGGTGGCCGTGAAATCCCCGTCCGCGACGGTCGCGGACCCGTTCCGGGTCGCGTAGGTCACGGTGACATCTCGTGGATACGCGGCGCTGAGCGTGATTGCGAAGGTAGCGGTGGTCGACCCCGAGTCGCCCTCCGTGACGGTCACATTGCCGACCGAGATCGTGGGCTTGGCCACGAAGTCGACGATCCTGACCTGCCGCGAAAGCGGGCCGGCGAGCGCCGGGTTGGCCGGCGTCGCGGTGACCACGAACGTCTCCTGCCCCTCCTTCTTGGGCACCGTGTCCTTGAGCGTGGGGATCGAGAACGTCTTCGTAAGCTGGCCGGGGGCGAAGAGGATCTGCTGCTTGGCCGGGGCCATGTAGTCGACGCCCAGCGTGGCAGAACCCTGGGTCGTGGTCACGAAGACGCTCTCGACCTTGCTTGACCGCTGGGCAAGCTGGAGCGTGAACACGGCCTGCTCGCCCTCGAAGACGACCTGAGTCGGACCGGAGAGGGTGAGCCCGGCGAGGGCCAGCCGGGGCTCGAGCGACTCGACGGCCAGCCCGCGGGAGCGGGAGCCATGGCCCCGTCGTTCCAATTGCCGTCCCGACACGCCACTTCGTCGCATGGCCGCCCCCTCGTTCAGAGCGTCGATCCGCCGTGGGATCACCTGGTCTATCGAGTCCACAGAGCCCAAGACTATGCCGTCGGTGCGTCCGCTGCCACATTTTGACCCGCCACCTGGGGGGTCGGCGGGCTGCCGCGCGCAGAAGCTCGTGCTGGGGTACGTCGCCGGAAGCGGGATGGATCGCCCGGGGGGCGGCATGCGCAACCTGTTCCGGACGGCGAATTCATGCCGGCCCTGAACGGTCCCCGCAATCGAAACAGGCGGTTTCTTCGAGAAATCCGCGAATGGAGGTCACGGGGGACGCCGAAAAATTGTGGGTCTCGGGGGTTTCGGCTAGTTTCCAGTGAAGATGCCGTGAACCGTTCGGCGGCGGGCCGCGTAAAGCGGTCATGTCCCGCGGCGGTCAGGGTCGGAGCTCTCCGGACCTCCGTCCGTCGCGGGTTTGAGTCGGGGTCGCAGGGTCGAGCAGCACGAGGGCAGCACGATGGGATCTCCGTTGCAGCGTCTGGGGTTCGGGTCCAGGGATGCCGGCCGTCGGCGGGCCCGGCGGGAGCGATCGAGCGGTGGGCGGTCCCGTGACGCTCGGGGCCAGAGCGGCCTGGCGGCGGTCGTCGAGCGACTGGAGTCGCGGGCGATGCTGGCGATCTTCGCCTATGACCGACCAGACGGCACGACGTTGGTTGCCATCGACGGCAAAGAAGGGCTCACGGATCTTTACATCCGTGGCACTGCCGGCGGAGGCGTGCAACTCGCGACGAATTCCGAGTTCGGTGCGCCGCCCACGATAGACACGAAGGACTGGTCTAACTCGAGCAATCTGAACCTGAACAATTACTTCACCGCCGGCTCCAGGCCGCTTTACATCACGAACGCCACGCCGAACCTTGTCGAAAAGACGGAGATCGCTGCCCGAGGTTTTGATGCGCAGGACACGTCGGCAATCACAGACTTCGTTCTGTCCAACGGCAACATCGACATAAGGATTGCCGGTGCGGTCAAGGGTCGTTTGGTAGATCGTGTGAATAAAAATTCATGGACTTTTGAAAACGACAACAAGGGTCGTTTGTCGTTCACGGCTGCTGCCGGAAACGATCCCAGCAAGCCTCAACCCATCGACTTATTGAGCGTGGTGAGGGAAGGCTCCACAAACCCCGACAATCGTGGGGCGGGTCAGCGCGGCGTGATCGCCATCCAGTGGACCGACGAGGTATCCACCTACGTCGGGACCTGCCCGGAACTCGCCGTGAGCTACACGTATGACGGCGAGGTGTTGGTTGGCACGGACAATGTCACGAACACCTATCTGCCCGGCGTGGCGGCTTCGGAGCGAAGTCTGGAGGTTAGTTCGCAGCCCAAGGTCGCTTTCGACATGCCTTCGGTCCTTGCAAAGGATGGGTTCGGAGGTCAGACGTTGAGGGATGCTGCGGGGGACATCTTGCGTGTGTCAGGCACGACGAACAAGTCCGGAACGATCACCGTTCACGACGTGCTGTCCACTGGCAGCGAGGCATCGGTTCGGGACACCCTGACATTCAGTTTCAGCAACGACGCCAGTGGCAGGCTAGTGTTCACGCCCCTAGAGAATGACTGGCTGGCGATCGCGCCGGGATCCACACTGGAGAACCTGAAGTTCGTGAATCGGTACGCGGGCAGGGATGGCAAGCCGGCGGCTGGCGAGGTGCCCGTTCTTCCTGGTCGCGTTACGATCAACGACTACAAGGAGACGTGGTTTGAATACACGTTAGAGTTCTCGCCCACGGACGTCACGGTGTGGGCCGGCTTTGACGTGAAAAACGCCATCGAGATCGATCTCACGAAGGCCAGCGGTTCTTTCAACGTTCTCAGTCCGATCGTCGACGCTCCAGCCATTTCGGTGATGGGGGCGGAGGCTGTCAATTTCGAGGCTCCCGTCTCCGTCACGGGCAATCTGCGGTTGGGCAGTGGCGGTTTCGGGGATCTGCCTAGCGTGAAGGTCGCCGTGTTCAATGCTGCAAGTGCCGCGTCAGGGTATAACTTCGCTATCAAAGACGGCTCGCTGACGGTGAGCCCGTCGGGCTCGCTCTCGGGTGCCTTGCCGATCAACGGCGTGCTGGGGACGGCGTCTGGCATTGTGTCGGCAAGCATGGTGAACGCCGATCTGCTCGTCGAAGGCACCGTTTTCGCGACTTCCCAGCAGTACGATTTGACGCTCAGGGGCGGCTACTCCAGCCCCAATCTCTTCACGACGCGGTCGCAGTCGACGGGGCTCGACAGCGGCCTCGTTCGTGGTCAAACCGTCGTGGTCAACATGGCCGCCAGCGGTGGCGTCGCTGTCGATGACGATGTGTCGTACCACGACGTCGATCTCCGCACGCAGGTGGACACCTTCCGCACGCGGGCGGCTGGCGGAGTAGGCAGCTATCCGGCAAATGGCATCTATCCCTACAACCTCTCGATCCGCGAGACGGACGCGGTCACGTTCGACGCCGTCGCCGGCTCCAGTCGGCCGATCTTGCTCTCGGCCGAGGGCGGTATCACGATGGCGGCCTCGCTGAACACGCTCTCGGACGTGAAGATCGATGCTCTCGCGGGGGCGGGCGTGACGAACGCGTTCACGGTCACGGCGCCGATCGTCACGAAGTTCGGCGTGATCGAGATCTCGGCCGACAGTCTCCAGGTGAGCAACAGCCTCAAGGTGACGGACGCGCGGGTCGAGGAAGGGAAGACCGACATCACGATCGTCGCCCGGAAGGGCGACATCATCGTGAAAAACCTCATCTCGGCAGTGAATAACGTGAGCCTCGTGCAGCAGGCCAACGGTTCGAACGCGGGTCAGGTGCAGGCGGATGGCGTGCGGGCGCGGTCACTGCTGGTGGAGGCGGCGGGCGACGTCAGGCTCGGCACCACGGTGGAAACGCTGTCGGGCGTCAGTGGTGGTGGATTCACGGTTCGCGAGACCGACGACCTCGAGATCACGTCCCTGCGTGCAGGTGGCCGTGTGGCCCTCGAGGCGGCCGGCGTTGATCGTGGCGTTCCAGCGCGCAACCCGATCGCCTTGAAGGCCGTCGTCACCGATGCGACGGCCCTGGAGGTGTCGACCCCGAACGGCTCGGCCGACGTCCTGGTCAACACGCCGAAGCCGATGACGCTGGGGGGCAACGCGGCACCGGCCATCGCGAACATGCTGGCCGCGGGCGACGTGAAGATCCGTTCGACGGCCGGCGACATCCTCGTAAACGACGCGCCGCTCGCGGGCGGCAACGCCAGGATCGTCAAGGCGGCAAGCACCTTCGCGGTCCCTGCGGTTTACGTAGCGGGCGTCCCTGGGGTCAATGCGGGCACGCTAACGGGTACGGGCAGCATCAATGCTCTCAATGGCGGAAAGGGTCTCTTCGACAGCCAGCAGCTACAAGTCGGCGATCGGGTGCTCGTCCGGCTCGGTTCGCGGAACGGCGTTACGACTCAGGATTCCAACGGCGTGTACGTGGTAGCTCGCGTAGGCGGCGGTGCCACGGGCTGGCAGCTCACCCGTGCAACGAATTCGGACACCGCCGCCGAACTCGGCAGTGGCAGCTACGTGCGAGTGGCCGCCGGTGCCAGGCTCGCCGGCAAGGTCTACCAGGTAACGTACTCCTCCGCGATTCTCGGTGCGTCGGCGATCTCCGTGCAGGAGTTCACGCCGAAGACCGAGATCGGATCGGACTCGAGATCGAAGGCCGTGACCTTCAACGTCTCGTCGGCCGGCGGAACGAACTCGTCGGCCGGCTCCCTGGGCAAGATGCTGCTTCTGCGGCAGCAGAATGACACGTCGCGCTCGCCGTTGAACCCCGATCAGATCATGAGGTTCACGATGGGGTCGATTCCCGGAACAATCCGGCTCACTCAGGAACTGCCGACGATCTCCAAGGCTTTCGACATGGTGGGGAATGCCGCGATCGATGGCTCGCGGATCACGATGTCGCGAAACGGTCTGCCCGTGTCGGGCACCACTACCGTCAACGGCTTTGAGTTCGTCGTCGGCAGTGGTGCGACGACGGTTGGCGGCAACCCCAGGACGGGCGCCAGCCTGTCGGGGGTCACCGTTGGCGGATTCACCAAGGGTGCGGCCGTCAAGATCGACGGGGTGAGTGGCATTCGGGTGAGTAATGTGGTGCTGGGCCGCAGCGGGACGGGCGATCGCCTGGCCAACCAGTTCGGCGTGCTCGCGACCGGAAATAGTGTGACGTCGGGCACGGTCGTCGGCAGCAAGATCTACTCCTCGACCGGGGTCGGGTTCGCCGTCGCCAACGGGGCCTCCGGCATGAAACTCGTCGGCAGCACCGTGGGGGCGACCAGCCTGAACAACCAGATCGGCATCCGGCTGAACTCGGCGGTTGGCGGCAGTCAGATCGGTGTCGAGCCGGTGGGTCCGACGGCCGCTCTGCCGCAGGCCTTGGTGACGCTGGGCGGGGGTTCAAGCACGTTCATGCTGCCGACGACCTACACCGCGATCGGGTCGCTGAAGGCACTGGTGACGGATCAGGGCAGGCTGGGAGTGCGAGGTGCCGGAGTCCCCGACGGTGCGTTCGTGACCGCCGTCAACGAGGCCACGCGCGTCGTCACCCTCTCGATGCCCGCGACGGCTTCCGGACCGGCCACGGTGACATTCGGCAATTTCGTCGCCACTGCAGTTGGGGCCACGACGCTCGTGCTGCCGCAGGGCGTGCCGATGGACAGGCTGTATCTCGGCCAAAAGGTCACCGGCGCCGGGATCCCGTCGACGGCTCAAATCACGGCCATCGACGTGACGACTCGAAAGATCACCCTGTCGGCCGCGATGACCGCGACCGACACGACGGCCGTTATGTTCGGCGTCGGTGGGCGCAACGACGTCACTGGGAACCTGACCGGCATGGTGCTCGCGGCGGGGGCCAACACCGTGATCAATACGAACGTCTATGCCAACACCTTCGACGGGATCACGATCTCGGGAGGAACGCAGAAGATCGGTACGGGGAAGAAGACGTCGGCCACGAGCAATGCCATCTACGCCAATGGCGGCTTCGGCATCCGGCAGGTGGCACCTGCGGTCGTCGCTCAGCAGCAGATCTGGGGCAACTACATCGACATGGCAGTCAACGGTCGCACGACCCAGCCGAACGTGCGTGGAGGCATTTCGCCGAAACGCGCGGTCAACCCGGCAACTCAGCTGGACGCTGACGGGAACCAGTACGGTCCTGTCGCTGTGTCGGGTGGTTCGGGCGGCGGAGGTTCGGGCGGTTCCGGAACCGGCTCTGGCGCCACCACGGTTCGGCCGCGAGTCTGACAGAACCGCCTGGGAGCGCTGGCCTAGCGTCGGGCCTCACGGCGGTGGCACCGTGACAGTGACGCCGCCGGCGTTGGTCACGTCGTTGGTGGCCGATCCAGCCGCGCCACCGACGTTGAAGTTGCTCGATACCGTGAAGGCGCCCCCGCTGGTTCCCAGGAACTCCAGCGCCGCGTTGGTCCCGTTGGTGACGCCGCTAGTCACTGTCGTGAACGTCATGTCGATCGCCGAGGCGTCCGTGAAGGAAGCGGCGGGGTTCGTGGTGGAGGTGTTCGTGAGCGTGTTCAGGCCGTTGGCCGTGATCGACCCGACCTGGTTCACGAGAATGCCGGTGGCCGTATCCGCGGTGAGCGCGATGTTGAGGTTCGTAAAATTGACCGTGGCGGACGGGCTGTTGAGGACCGAGACGCCCGCCAGCGGCGCGTTCGTGATCTTGACGTCACGGAACTTGAACGTCCCGCTGGAGCCCCCGTCGATGAGGAGCCCCTGACCGCGGTTGCCGCTCAGGGCGGCCCCGATGACCGTCACGTCGCCTGCGGCGTTCGAGATCTGAATGCCGTCGGCGATGTCGTTGAACGGCTTGCCCGCAGGTGATTCGAGATAGACGTCGCTGGTCGCCCCGGTGTCGACCACGCTCAGCAGGTAGGAGGGCAGGGGACCCGTGTTCGTGATCGGGCCGACGTAGTCGAAGACTGGCGCGCCCCCCTGGATATCGATGGCGGCGCCGGTGGTGTTCTTGGTGATCCCGTTGCCCGCCGCGGCGACGATGCTCGTCGTCGCGTTGTCGTTGAACACCTCGATTGCCGTGGAGACGTTGTTGGTGAGCGTGACGTTCGCCATGTTGATGGTCGTGGATGCCCCGTTGTTCTCGATGGAAATGCCGCCTCCGCCGACGTCGGTGATCTCGTTGGCGATGGTGCTGGAGCCTGGGGCCGCTCCGACGGCGAGGTTGAAGACGCTCGGATCGCCGTTGACGGTGTCCTTGATCACGATGAGCGGTGACGCCACGCCACCGTTGTTCGACACGTCGTTGGTGATCGAGCCCTGGTAGTCGACCGTCAGCCCGTTCGCCGCGGTGGAGACGAAGCCGCCGGCCGTCATATTCGCCACGGCTGTGTCGACGAACGCTATGTCGCCGGATGCCGATGCCAGATTGATGCCCGTCTGCGAAGCCGCCGTACCGTTGCCGGCGATCGCGACGTTCGACACGATCGTGCCGCCGGCTGCATAGGTGTCTTGGGTGGCTGGGCCGTACGGGGACTCGCCCGCGCGCGGCAGCCCAGTCAAATCGCCGGTGGCCGCGATGCCGACCTTGGATCCCGTGATCTGCAGGTTGGCCACGGTCGCACCGCCCGCCACGGCGCCGTCGATGAGGACGCTGTTGCCAGCCGGGTTGCTCAACAAGGGCCGCAGGCCGCTGGTGTCGGTGGCGATGTCCTTGAGCCCGCAGGTCGACGTGGGCAGGAAGAAGGAACCGCCGTTGCCCACGAGGTACTGGTTTTGGGCGTTGAAGCTGAACTCGCTGCCGTAGCCCGCTGCCGTGCCATCGCCACGGTCGACGAACACGATGTCCCAGGCCTGGGTGGCGGCGGCGTCGCCCGCGGCCAGGGTGGAGAACGGCGCCTCGGCGGTGCCATTGCCGCCTGCGGGGGCAGTGTTGTTGACGTGGATCACCCGCCAGGGCTGGTTGCCGTTGGACCCGTTGGTGGCCACGATCGGCGTCTGGTGAGCGCGGACGACGTGCTCGTTCCGCATCATCGGCTGCTCCATCTGGTCGGGCACGTTTCGCCGCCGGCTGCCGCCCATGCGGTAGGTCAGCCGGGCGAAGCCCGTCCAGTCGAAGTAACTGTCGTTGTTGGCCTGGAGCGAGAAGTCCCAGTTGTTGAGGAACGTCATGTCGAGCCGGGTGTAGACACCGCCGAACCAGGGGACGATGTCCTGGCCCGCCAGCGTGCCCGACTGCCATTTCGTGAGCGAGTTGCCGTAGGCGTAGCCGCCGACGCTGATCATGCCGGCCCAGTCGGCGAGCCCCGGCACATAGACGCCCACCTCGAGGTCGGTCCCGGTGAGGGCCGCGTCGAGGCCGTGCTGGCACATGACGAAGTTCTGATAGAAGGGCGTCCCCGGGGCGCCGGCCGTGTAGCCGTTGGTCTTGATCGGCATGTAGCCGTTGGAGCGGAAGTTGCCCCAGTCGGTGAGCCACTCGCCCGACACGCCGACCTGCTGGTAGGTGTGGCCGAACTGACCGAACTGGCCCGTGCCCAGGGCGCCGTTGGTCGGGTATTGGTTGAGGTCGCCGTCGTAGTCCCAGTAGACGCCGACGCCGAACAGGCTGCCCCCGAGGAACTGCTTGCGGACCAGGCCGACGTTCGAGAAGAAGCCGCCATACTCGGAGAGATGGCTCCGCAGGTCGGCCGCCCAGAAGCCGCCCATGTCGTCCTCGGCGTAGGGGATAAAGCCGCCGAGGGTGAAGTAGCTGCCGTTGTAGCCGAGGCCGCGGTCGGCGGCGTTGATGCCGTAGTAGAGCCAGCCGGGGCCGGTCTGGTTGAGGTCGCGGAAGGCCCCGACCGCCCGGTTCACGACCCCGTTGCCCGGGGCCATCGCCGTCTGCCCCATCTGGGCCTCGGCCTGTGGCGCTCCCAAGGCCACGCCCGCCGCGACCGCGGCGAGCGTCGCGGCCCGTCGGACATGACGCCTCCACGCGGCCGCCCGAAGGCGGATCATCCGGAGGCGGGCAAAGGCCCGTTTTCCGAGGCGCTTGGCAGCTGGTCTGCTCATCGGAGTCGCATCCCTGACGTGCGCCAGTCACCCGGGCGGGGAGCGATCCCCGCGCCGGAAAACCGGCATGATCGTCAGGAGTGATCGACCCGGCATCACCGGATCCATGAGCATTTTCCGCAGACAGCCCGGAACCGGAGCCGGCTGCGGAGCTTGCCTGGTTTGCCGGGGCTTCCCGGTCGCACGGCGACCGGGCTCCAGAAACCCGGTCGCGCGGCGACCGGTCTACCGGGGGCAGCCGGCGGCTACCGGGCTCGCCAACGGGTTCGTAGCCTGGTTGCCGGGTCCGTCGTCCGCCGTTCAGTAGCCCGGTTGCCGTGCAACCGGGATTCCGGTCGCGCGGCGACCGGTCTACCAAGCCGGTCGCACGGCGACCGGGCTACCGTCGGGCGACCCGGCTACTGAAGGACGACGGGGCTACCCCTGCCGCTCCTCGTCCACTCGGAAGCGGCTCACGGTTTCCGTCAGGCCGTCCACCGCCGAGACCATGTGCTGCGAGGCGTCCTTGAACTCCCGCAGGGCGTCGGCGGCCGCGCGGGAGCCGTCGGTGAGCGTCACCAGGGCCTCGGTGATCTGCTGGGCCCCGGCGGCCTGGGCCTGCATGCCCTGCTGCACATGCTCGAACCGCGACGTGAGGCCGTGCACCTTGTCGATCACGTCGGAGAACCGGGAACTGATGTCCCCCACGCGGTCGACGCCCGTCTTGACCTCCGTCGCGAAGCGGTCCATCTCCTCCACGCCCGCGTTCACCGCCTGCTGCATCTGCTCCACCAGCCGCTCGATGTCGAGCGTCGCCACGGCCGTCTGGTCGGCGAGCCGGCGGATCTCCCGGGCCACGACGATGAAGCCCTGGCCGTAGTCGCCCGCCTTCTCGGCCTCGATGGCCGCGTTGATGGACAGCAGGTTCGTCTGGTCGGCCACCTTCGTGATCGTGGTGATCACCATGTTGATGTCCTCGGCCCGCTGGCGGATCACGGCCAGCCGGGCGGTGAACTCAGCGGTGGAATGCTCCAGGTGGGACATCGACTCGCCGACCTCGGCGAGGCTCTCGCGGCCCGCGTCGGCCACGTTGGCCGTCTCGCCGGCCACGCCCGCCACGTCGTCCATGGTGGCCAGCAGCTCGCGGCCGGTGACGGCGATCTGCCGACTGGCGACGGCCGCCTCGCTGGTGCTCGCCCCGAGCGAGGCGATCGCCGACTCCTGCTGCCGGCCGGCCGCCGAGAGCTGCCTTGCCGTGGCGTTCAAGTCGAAGCTGGACCGCTTCACCTGGGAGACGAGGGCCCGGAGGCTGGCCGTCATCGCCCCGACGTCGCGGAGCAACTGGCCCGCCTCGTCCCCCCCCCGCATGTCGATGCTGCCCGAGAGGTCCCCCTGGGCAACCCGGCGCGAGGCCGAGACCGCCCGGCCGATCCGCCTGGTCAGGCTGCCCGTGAGCCAGAACATCAGGCCCAGGACGCCGGCCATGCCCGCGGCCGCCAGCCCCGCCGACGCGGCCAGCGGACCACGCACCCGGCCCACGAGATCGCTCTGCGGCATCCG
>JBIIUP010000277.1:0-3537 GCA_044339885.1 Pirellulales bacterium
CGCGGACACGGCGGCCAAGCCGCTGGAATTTTCCCTGCAGGCGCCGCCGAAGGGGGACGTGATCGGGATGGCGCTGGCCGGACGCCGCACCGCGTACCGGCTCAAGGCGTATCCGGTGATCATGCCGACCTGGCCCGAAGCGGTCCGCCACCCGATCGAGGCCGCGATGGCCGGGCTTCCGGGCCGTGAGGCTCACTGGTTCAACCTGCGGTGCGAGATCGCCGCCGGCAGTGCGGCGTTCTGGGTCGACGACCGGTTCGTCGGTCGCGAGGCCCTGCCGTCGTCCGGCGTCGTCGTGGCGCTCCAGGCCAGTCCGGGCGTGCGGCTCGCCGGGGCGGGCGTCGAGCCGCAGGCCATCGGGGCCGAGGACGACTTCCTGCCGGTGGGTCTCGACGGCTACGCCCGGGACAGCATCCTCGTCGAAGGGCAGCCCCTGGCCGAGTCGAGCCTGCCGTTCGGCCGGACCACCGTGGTCGACGGCGTGCCCTTCCGGTTCGTGTCGCGCCAGACGGCCTCCAACGCCGACCACATCGACCTCGGCCACAGTCTGTTCAGGCAGGGGAACGTCGAGGGCTACGAGCCGACGAACGGCCCAGGCCTCGGCGGCCCGTTCAGCGTGGATCCCGCGCGGATCCAGCTGGCGCTGCCCAACGGCGGCTACGACGCGATCCATGTGATCGCCGGGTTCGACGGCGGTGCCGAGGCGGTGCCGCTCATGACCGCCTCCTTCTACCGGCCGCAGGCCGGATTCCACGAGATCTTCTCGGCACGGGTGCCGGGCGTGGGGGAATCGGGATCCGCCGCCGCGACGCCGGTGCCGGTGCGGCTCGCCAAGGGGGCGGCGAAGAACCTCTGGCACGTGCGCATCCCGCTCGACCCGGGGCGGCTGGCGGCCTTCTCGGACCTCACCGCCGTCGAGCTGGAGCTCGCCAAGGAGATGCGGCAGTACCGCGGCTACCCCGACCCCATCGTCTACGGCTGGCGGCCGGCCGGCCGGCCGAGCGGCGTTCACGTCTACGCGCTGACGCTGCATCGGGCGCCGGTGCGGATGTCGATCGAGCCGGCGCGGTTCGGCCACGTGTGGACGGCCCCCGAGCGGCCGGCCTACGAGGTCGTGCTGGCCAACCGCACCGCGGTCGCCCGGCGGTTGTCCTTCGACGTCGAGACGACGAGCCACGACGGCGGCGAGACGTGGCGCGATGCGCGGTCGGTGACCGTGCCGGCGCGGGGCGAGTCGCGGATCACCGTGTCGCCGCAGGTGCAGAGGCACGGCGTGCACGCCATCGCGTTCGCGGTCCGCGACGGCGCCGACGGCTGGGTCGAGCGGCGTCATTTCGCGAGGCTCGCGCCGGACACCCGGGCGGCTGCCTGGCAGGAGGGCCGCGGACCCTTGTTCGGCTACTGGAGCTACCACGGGGGGCACGCCACGCCGCCGGCCGCCGACATCATGCGCGTGATGCGGATGGCGGGGGCCCGGGCGGTCGTGCATCGGCCGCCCGACCCGGAGGCCCGCGAGCTGTTCGCGGAGTGGGGCTGGCGGGAGGGCAGCTACGCGCAGGCGGTCAGCGGCCCGGTCCGCGGCTGGGGTGACCGGGAGCCCGACGCGGCCGAGGTCGCCGCCTTTCAGGAGCGGCTCGTGGCGACCATCCGCGCGAAGCAGGGGGACGATCCGCAGGTCGTGTCGCTCTTCGCCGAGCCGCAGATCTCCCGCGACCTCACGACCGGCAGCCCGCCGGAGTGGTGGGGTGATCCGCCGGCAGTGCCCGACGCCGCCGAACGGACGGCGGTCGCGGCCTTCATGCGAACCGCCCGGGCGGCCGCGGAGGCCGTCCGCAGGACCTGGCCGAAGGCCCGCCTGCTCATCCCCTGGGGCGATCCGCTGTTCATCGTGCCCTTCCTGCGGGGCGGCTTCCCGCGGGACCTCATCGACGGCAGCGCCATCGACATGATCGGCTTCGAGCGGCTCCCCGAGCAGCAGATCCACCAGATGAGCACGCACCGGCTGTTCTTCCTCAGGGACGAGTACCGGAAGTTCGGCATGCCCGATCCGGACATCGATTTCATGGAGGGTGTGTTCGTGCCCACCGAGCCGGGAAGCTGCACCTGGGAGGAGCAGGCGGATCGCTACCATCGCACGACCCTGCTGGCCCTGGCCCACGGGGTGCGACGGTTCTACTCGGGCTGGTTCGCCTACGACTGCGGCGGCTGGTACGGCGCCGAGCACTACGGGGGCTGTGGCATCCAGCGACGCATCCCGTTCTGCGACCCGAAACCCGGGTACGCCCACTACGCGACGCTCACCCGCGTGCTCGACGGCGCGTCCTTCGACCGCTGGATTCCGACCGGGTCGCACTCGGTCTACTGCCTGCGGTTCACGCGGCCCCAGGGGGGGGCGGCGCTGGCGATCTGGACGATCCGGGGTCGGCGGCCGGTGACGCTCGCCACGACGGCGAAGTCGGCTCGCCTGATCGACGCCATGGACAACGACCGGGAGGTGGCCGCCACCGACGGCCGGCTGACGCTCGTGGCGGGGCCGGCGCCGACGTACGTGACCGGCGTGGAGGACCTGCCCGGGATCGAACTCGGCGAGCCCGACCATGCCGATGCGGTGGCGTGGTCGCGCGGCCGCAACCGGGCGACCTGGCAGAGCGGCCCGGAACGCGGCGGCTCGGTCCCGGTCCACGAGCTGACGGTGGCGCGGCTTGGTGACGGCTCGTGGAGCGTCGACAGCGGCCGCGACCAGGCCTACGAGACGAACAACTACGACACCAAGCGGGCCGCGGCGCCGATGACGGCACGCGTGGTCGAGGATCCCGACCACGACGGGCCGGCGCTCGCCGTGCACTTCGAACCGCCCGACCAGCGGCGGGTGACGATGCCCTGGTACACGCGGCTGGTGCCCCGGCAGCCGGTGCCGATTCCCGGCAAGGCCGACGCGTTGGGCATCCGCGTCCGGGCCCACAGCGACTGGGGCCGGGTCGTCTACTGCCTCGTCGACGCCAAGGGGGAACGCTGGATCAGCACCGGCCGCAAGGATGCCTGGACCTGCGACGATCCGCACGGATGGTCGTCGTTCTGCTTCGACGGTTGGCGGTACCTGCGGTTCGAGCTGCCGTCCCATGCCGAGTGGGACGGCTTTCGGGAACTGGGGACGACCTGGTGGGGCAGCTACGGCGGCGACCGGGTCGTGGATCTGCCGCTGCGGCTGGAATCGCTCGTGGTCGAGCGGCGGTCGCACGTGATGTACGTCAACGACCCCCAGCCGGCGAACGCCGCCGACGTGGTCCTCGGTGACATCGTCGCCGAATACCCCGACGAGGCGGCGGCGACGCCCGCGGCCGTCGCTCTCAACCGGCTGCGGATGCCGCTCCCCGCGGGGACCGGGCCCTGCGACAATCCCATCGCCCGGATGCGCGAGGCGGCCCCCGACCTGCCGCCGGTCACGCTCGAGAAGGTCACGATGCCCGACTGGGGCTACGACGGCACGCGGTGCCACGTGCACTTCACGCCCGCGGCCGTTCCCGCGACCTACGACGT
>JBIIUP010000072.1:0-13057 GCA_044339885.1 Pirellulales bacterium
CCCTCGACCATCTTCCGAAAGCCGTCGGCATGCGCCTCCACGGCGGCGGCCGGGCCGTAGAACTTCAGGAACTGACTGCCGCCGCCGGGCACTTCGACGATCGCCGCCAGCATCCGGTAGTCGGGCCGGTCCACGGCCTTGCCCCCCGCGAACGGGCCCATCGGGGCGTCCTTGTAGGTGCCGGCGACGTCCACGAGCGTCACGGTGCAGCCGGCGATCTGGAGCTTCTTGGTGGTGGCCCGGTCCTTGGTGGCACCGCCGTCGGGCTGGGAAAACTGACCGTACCACCGGTCGATGTTGGCCTGCACGCTGCCGCCGGCTCCCATCACCGTCATCCTGCCGGGGGCGGCCCCCTCGGCGGCCGCCGGGATCGAGAACTCGGTCTCGACGATGCCCGACTTCGGCTGCACCCGCGTCCAGCCCTCGGGGGCCTCCAGCGAGAGCCCACCCGACGCGATCGTGAACACCCGCGACTCCGCGGCGACCGCAGGCTGTGCCGACGACCGGCGGTCCGGACGGGCGACCACGGCCAGGACGACGAGGATGCTGAGAAGGGTCACGGCGGTGGATCGACGGATCATGACTGGCTCCAAGGAAAAACGGGTCGCGAAGCCAGAATCTACCACACGCGGCGGGCGGGGGGCACGAGCCCGGGAAACACGCTGCGGATCGCGACCCAGTCGGGCCAGTCTGCCCGCCAGACGAGCTCCTCGCCCGTCGCATGGCCGGCCTCGAGCCACCGCTGCATCGCCTCGCCCGAGAGCGGCGGCGACGGCTGTCCGCCGGGCACCGCGAGGCACCAGCTGAGGTCGGGCCGCTCGGCGATCGACGGGTGCACCGCGGCGGGCTCCACGGCGGCGACCGGATCCGCGGCGGCGGGGTGCGTGACGCCCGGTTCCGCGGCGGCGGGCTGCTGCGGTCGGGACGCTCCCGAGCGATTCGCCGCTCGCGCCCGAGGCAGCCCGGCGGCTTCCGCCTCGTCGAGCGACACCACCCGGGCGAGCGGCAGTTCGGCCCCCTTCTCGGGGATGCGAAACCGCGCCGCGCACTGCGGACAGATTCCCTTGCGGCCCGCGAGATCGTCCTTGACCTTCACGCGGTGGCCGCGCGGGCAGTACGCCACGATCCCCACAGGTTCAGCTCCGAGCGATGGATGCCGCGTACGCAGCGCCTCCCGAATCCGCAAGACACGGTCGGGTGGCTTGCCGGTCGCGGCTCGGCATCATACTCTCCCGGCGACGGTCGGCGGTGGGACGCGACGTCGCGAGCCCCTGGAACGAGCCGCTCATTTCCCCGACACGATCGACCACGACCATGGCACGACGCGGTGCGCCCGAGCCGGAAGACCGCGAGCCGCCGGAGGAGCCGCGGGGCCCTGTGGAGATGGCCTTCGTCGGCGACATGACGGATTGCGAAGCCGACCTGACCGACCGCCTCCTCGGCGTCGAGCCCGGCGGCGAGTGCACGATCTACTTCGACTCGCCCGGGGGCAGCCCCTACTGCGCGATGTCGCTGGTGACGCTCCTGCGGCTCCGCGACGTGCGGGCCACCGCCATCGTGACGGGCGAGTGCTCGTCGGCGGCCCTCTGGCCGTTCGCCGCCTGCCAGCGCCGGCTGGTCACCCCCTACAGCGTGTTCCTCTTCCATCCCATGAAGTGGCAGAGCGAGGAGCACATCGGCATGCGCGAGGCGGCCGAATGGTCGCGGCACTTCGCCGATCTCGAGCGGGAGATGGATTTGCTCCTGGCCGAGCTCTTCGGACGGCAGGCCGACCTCATCAACCGCTGGATCGCCACCCATCGCTACGTCGGCGGCCGCGAGATGGCCGATGCGGGGCTCGCCGAATTGATCGGCCTGGAGTCCCGCGTGCCGCCCGCCGGCCGCTGAAGCCGCCGGCCCCGAACCGGCGACTGGAGCCCGTGGCCAGGGACTTCCGGCCGGATTCCCGCATTCGGGATCGGTCTTGACCCGATCGGGCCGCGTCGTCAGTTTCCTCCGCCCGCGGCCGGTCGAGCCGCCCCAGCCCGGCAGGAGCCGTTCGAGATGAGATCCCCACCTTCTCCCGGATTCGTCCGTCATTCCCTGGCCAGCCTGGGCGCTCTCGCGGCCGTGAGCCTCGTGGCGACGCCGGGGTGCGCGGCGGGCGCGGCGACCGATCCCGCCAAGACGGCCCCGGCCCGACAGGCCGTCGTCACCTTCCTCGACGCGCTCAAGAAGGGGGACGACGCCGCGGCCCGCGGCATGCTCACGAAGGTGGCCCGGGCGAAGACCGAGGAGCTCGGCATCTCGGTGGCGCCGCCGGTCAACGATACGGCCACCTATTCGGTCCGCGACTGCGAGATGATCGGGCAGGCCGAGGATCTCGTGCACGTGGCGACGACCTGGACCGACGTCGACTCCGACGGCTTCAAGTCGACGGAAAACGTCGTCTGGGTGGTGCGGCTGGAGCCCGAGGGCTGGCGGGTCGTCGGCATGGCGATGCGGGTCTTCGAGGACCTGCCTCCCCTGCTGCTGAACTTCGAGGATCCCGAGGACATGATCGCCAAACAGGAGATGGTCGCCGCGGAGCTCCACAAGCGGGCCCGGGCGGCCGAGTCCGCCCAGCCCCAGTCGCGGACCGCCCGCGGCGAGGCGGCCCCCGCCACGCGGCAGTGAGCCGGAGCCGCGCCCGCCAGGCCATCGGCGCCTGACGGGCCAGGAACGCGACGGCGACGGCTGATCGCCGACGATCACCGCAGGCTCGCGCGGCCGGTGTTCAAACGCCGGCCGCTCACCGGGGCTGAAAAACCTGGGCAGACTGCTTTTCCTGCCCATTTCTCCCAGGTTTCTTGACAGTCTGCCACCCCCTGTTAGCCTTATCGCCTGGCTTTCCCAGGCGTGAAAGTCTTCGCAACCCGCAGCCTCGAAGAGGCGTTCGGAAAGCGAGGGCGTTCGCTCGGGGCGGGCCTCCCGCATTTCGATTGTCCGCTGCGGTCCGGTAGCCGTCCCGGATCGGGTTTCCACTCGTGACGGCTTCAGGAACGCACGACGCGTTCGGGTTTCCATCTGGAGGTTTGAGATGAAGCGTTTCCTCGGTTTCGCGGTTGCGATGTTCTTCGCGCTCGTGGCCATCGCCCTCGTCGGCGGTGACGCGGGTGCTGTCGCCGGCCATGGCTGCCACGGCGCTCGCCGTTGCCACGGCGGCGGCCTGCTCGCTGGTCATCACCGTTGCCACGGTGCCCGCGAGAAGTGCCACGGCCGTCACGGCCACCACCGTCGTCGCTGCCACGGCGAGGCGGCTCCCGCCGCTGCCTGTGAGTCGGCCTGCGGCGGCGAGGCTTCGGCCTGCGGCGGCTGCGAGTCCGGCGCCTGCGGCGGTGAGGCCGTGTCCGTCGGTGGCTGTGAGTCCGGCGCCTGCGGTGGCGCGGTCAGCGAGGGCGGTTGCGCCGGCGGTGCCTGCGGCGGCGAGGGCGTGATCTCCGAGGGCGTGCCGACCGAGGCTGCCCCCGAGGCTCCGGCCGCTCCGAAGACCTGAATCGACTGGCGCCGGCCCCTGGCCGGCGGTGCTCGCTGCCGGGTGTGATGCCCGGCAGTCGACGCTGAAGCCACAAGAGGCCGGGCCTTCCTTCGGGAAGGCCCGGCTTTCTTGTTTTGTGGCCTGCCCCGGCTGCCCGAGGCACCGCGTCGCCGTTCAGGGCGCCGGCTGCGGAGCGGGTGCCGGAGCCCCCGGCTGCGGACTCGTCAGCGGGGGCGGATTGAGGATTCGCCGCAGCAGCGGCCGCCGGGGTCGAGCGGGCTCCGGGCCCGCGGCCTCCGCCGCCCGCCGTTCGGCGCGGCGCTTCGCCACCTCGTCGAGCACGCCGCCCACCAGATCGACGATCGCCTCGGCCGTCTGCTCGTCGGGCTGGCCGCCGCCGGCCGTGCGGCCTTCGACCTGGCGGGCATCCCCGGCGCCGTCGGCCGCGCCGGCGTTCGCCGTCGCCGCCGCGTCCGCAGGCCCGCGCTCAGCCGCCGTCCGCGGCGCGGGGGCCGCAACGGGTGGCGTCACGGGCCCGGGCATCGGCAGTCGCGGCTGTGGCCGTGGGGCCTCGGCCCGCGGCTGTCGCGACGCCCGCAGCCGGTCGATCAGCTCGGCCGCGACGTCGCCCGCCACCGCGCCGATCGAGCCGTTGAACTTGACCTTCGGCTCGCCGAGTTCGCCGCCGATCCCGAGCGACACCTCCTTGCCGGCGAGGGCCGCCAGCACGGGCCGGTCCTCCGGCAGGTCGGCCGGAAACGGCAGCTGGAGCATGACGTCGAGTGACCGGTCGTCGAGACCCACCGAGCCGCTCGACTCCACGTCGAGCCGCTGCCCGGGCTTCGCCAGCGGGATGCCGAACTCCAGCCCGCGATGCCAGACGCGGCGGTCGGCGAGGTGGAACTGCACGCGGGACTCGTCGGCGATGAGCACGTTCGGCGGCGGCGGCAGCCGGATGGGGAGCGACTGGAACGTCCGCAGCACCATCGGCCCCGGCCCGAGCACGACCTCGTGCATGGCAAGCTCCCCGGACAGCGTGCCGGCGGCGGGCTGCCCGACCGGCAGGCGGGCGCCGTCGAGCCGCAGCGAGAAGCGGCCGGCGGTCCGCGTGGCGTCGGCGAGCACCGGGGCGATGTAGGCGAGCACGCCCTGGGCGACGCCCGGCTCCATGCGGGCGTCGGTGAGCAGCTGCACGGGGGCCACGGTCCATTCGCTGTACGGGCCATCGGGAGAGGGGCCGAGCGCGGCCCGCACGTTGATTGGGTCGCTCACCCACGGTTCGGTGGTCCACGGCCCGGCGATCCGCACGATCGCCCCGTCCACCTCGAGGTCGAGCCGCACCGGACTTCGTCGCGGGGTCGCAGTGGCGTCCGGCCTGGCATCCTCCCGCGGCCGCGTCAGCCGGGCGAGGTTCGACTGTCGCTGCTCGTCGAAGACGACGTCCACCTCGAGGCCCTCGATCCGCACGCGGCCGAGGTCGCCGCCGGAGAGGAGCATGCCGGCCAGGCCGTTGGCGGCGGCGATCCGCCGGATGGCGACGGGCGGGGCGGTGCCGTCCCGAGGCACGAGCCGGACGCCCTCGATGGCCAGCGGGCCGGTCCAGCCGAGCCGCACCGTGTCGATCGCGACGTCCGCCTCGAGCTCCGGCGCGGCGGCCGCGATCAGCCGCGAGATGCGGGCGGGGCTCGACAGCAGCCAGGGCACGATCGCGATTGCGACGACGGCCGCGATCAGGGCCGCCACGACGAGGCCGCGGAGCTGCGTCCCCAGGAAGGCCGCGAACCCCGGCCGCCCGGACCGCCGCCGCGGGGCGGCGTCCTGCCCGGTTGCGGGTCGTTCCGATCGGGCCGACTCGACAGGCTCCTGCATCGCGAATTCTCCGGCGGATTCGACCGTCCCCGTGCCGCGGGGGCGCGGCCGATCCGGGGGTTCCTGAGATAGTCCGTCGATTGTACGCAGGCCGCCGCGCCGCTGCCGGCCGCGGCCGAGGTGGCCCGTGATCGGCCTGAATCGTCTGCTACACTTCGATGCGTCGCGGGCGTAGCTCAGTTGGTAGAGCGCTAGCTTCCCAAGCTGGATGTCGAGGGTTCGAGTCCCTTCGCCCGCTTTTTCTGTCCCCATCCCCTCTCCCGGCCGGCGAAACGGGCAGGGGCCGCCGCGATGAGCGCGGCCGCACCGGCAGCGTGCCGGAAACCTGGCGGGGATTCGAGGGCGTGCGGTCATGCATCCCGCCTGTCTTCCGCCGTCCGAGCTGGTCGCGCGGTGCGACGTGTTGCGGACGCGACGCGGCGGCCCCGGCGGGCAGCACCGCAACAAGGTCGAGACCGCCGTCGTCCTCGTCCATCGGCCGACGGGCATCCGCGCCGAGGCCGCGGAGCGCCGCAGCCAGGCCGAGAACCGTGCCATGGCCCTCCGCCGACTCCGGCTCAAGCTGGCCCTCGAGCACCGCGAGCCGGCCGGCGACGAAGTCTCTGACGCATGGCGGCGACGAGTCCGCGGCCGGCAGCTGGTGGTCTCGGCCGGCCATGAAGACCTCCCGGCCCTGATCGCCGAAGCGCTCGACCGGCTCGACGCCGCCGGCTGGAACGTCCCCCCGGCGGCCCTGAAGCTGGGCGTCACGAACTCGCAGCTCGCCGGGCTGCTCCGCAAGGCCCCAGCCGCGTGGGCCGCCTTCAACGCGCACCGTGTGCAAGCGGGCCTGCCGGCGCTCGGCTCGTGACCGGCGGCAGGCCCGACAGTCTGCCTTTCATGGATCTCCTGACCCTCTGCGATCGGCCGTCCGGCACGAATACGACCCCTTCGTTGAAGGGTTCGCAGCGAGTTTCTATGCTCCGTTCCCGGGGGGGACCGCCCCCGCGAATGCCGGCGAGCCGCCGCGCCGGCGGCCCCGCCCCACCTCGAGACTCCCGCATGGCATCGCCCGCGCCTGACGAGAAGTCTCCTGCCGTCCCGACGGCCGACCGCGAGCGGCCGTCCACGGCGGTCGACTACGAATACTCCACGAACCTCCCCGCCCTGCTCGACAGGCTCGGGGCGTCGCTGGTCGTCTCCACCTACCAGGCCGGCAAGGTGTTCACCGTCGGGGCGCACGAGGGCAGCCTCCTCATCCGGTTCCACAACTTCGAGCAGGCGATGGGGATCGCCCGCACGCCCACGGGCCTGGCGATCGGCACGAAGCGGCAGGTGTGGATGCTGCCGGCCGCGCCGTCCGACCTCGCCGCCCGCGTGAAGCCCGAGCGGACGCACGACATCGCCTTCCTCGCGCGGCAGGCCCACTTCACCGGGCCGGTCATGGGCCACGACCTCGCCTGGTGCGGCGGCTCGCTCTGGATCGTGAACACGCTCTTCAACTGCCTCTGCACGCTGGAGCCGGGGGCGAGCTTCGTGCCCCGCTGGCGGCCGCCGTTCATCTCCGCGATCGACACCGGCGACCGCTGCCACTTGAACGGCCTGGCGGCCGACGACACAGGCCCGCGGTTCGTCACCGCCCTCGGCGAGACCGACACGGTGAACGGCTGGCGGAACGTGAAGCGCGACGGCGGCTGCCTCATCGACGTGGCCACGGGTGACGTGCTCGTCCGCGGGCTGTCGATGCCCCACTCGCCGCGGCTGGCGGGCGGCCATCTCTGGTTCCTGAACTCGGGCCACGGCCGGCTCGAGCGCTACGATGCCGCCACGCGGTCCGCCGTGCCGGTGGCGGCGCTGCCGGGCTACACCCGCGGGCTCGACCTCTGCGGCGGCCTGGCGTTCGTGGGCCTCTCCCGGATCCGCGAGACGGCCGTGTTCGGCGACCTGCCGCTCGACGACCGCCGCGACTCGCTGAAGTGCGGCGTGGCGGTGGTGGACTGCGGCTCCGGCAGCATCCTCGCGACGCTGTTCTTCAAGAGCGGCGTGGAGGAGATCTTCGACGTCCGCGTGCTGCCGGGCTATCGCAACCCCGTGATCTCGGGTCCGTATCCCGACGTGGACGAGACGGAGACGATCTGGCTCGTGCCCCGCCCCGAATCGGCCGCGGCCCAGGCCGCCACCGGTCCCCTCCGCACCGAACCCGTCCGCGTCCGCCTTCCATCATGACCAGGCACCGGCGCCGCCGCTTTCCCACACCGTAAGAAAAGGCATCATCATGGCTCGTCGCAGGCCCTCCGCTTCCGCGTCGCCGCCGTGAACTCCGTCGGCGTCGGCAGCTACTCGCTGAGGTCCGGGCCCGTCACGGCCGCGGAGCGGGGAGCGGACCCGGACAGGCGGGGTTTTGCGGGACCTTCCGTGGGGTAGCCTCCCCCTTGGTTGCAGGGTCGCCTGGGAAACTGGTATGGTTCGGCCGGGAACTCTTTCCATCCGCTCGCCCTTGCCCAGGAAAGGCTGCGTCGCCATGGCTCGTCCCACGCCCGCCCGCTCGTCCTTCGCCCGTTCGTGGTTCCTGCGGAATGCCGGCCGGCGATGCCCGACCAGCGGGAGCGCGCGGCGCCGACGGCAGCAGCAGGTCGGCGTCGAGCGGCTCGAGCAGCGCCGCGTGCTCTCCGCGACGCCGCAACTCGTCCGCGACCTCAACCCGTCCGGCGATGCGTTCGCCTTGCAGTACCTCGACGTCACCGCCGTCGGGAGCACCCTGTTCTTCACCGCCACCGACGGCAGCAGCGGAAGGGAACTCTGGAAGACCGACGGCACCCTCGCCGGAACCGTCCTCGTCAAGGACATCAGTCCCGCCAACGGCGACTCCAATCCCTATGCCCTGACTGCCATCGGCAGCACGCTCTACTTCATGGCCGACGACGGCACGAACGGCTACGAGCTCTGGAAGAGCGACGGCACTGCCGCAGGCACCGTCCTCGTCAAGGACATCAACCCGGGCAGTGGAAGCTCGTTCCCCGCTGCCTTCACGGCGGTCGGCGGCACGGTGTATTTCACCGCCAGCGACGGCACGAACGGCCGTGAACTCTGGAAGACCAACGGCACTGCCGGCGGCACCGTCCTCGTCAAGGACATCAACACGGCCACGGGCCCGGGCTACTACAGCGGCGAGTTCGGGTCTTCGTTCCCCTCGTCGCTGACCGCCGTGGGGGGCACGCTCTATTTCACGGCCGACGACGGTGAGCATGGCGAGGAGCTCTGGAAGACCGACGGCACTGCCGGCGGCACCGTCCTCGTCAAGGACATCAACACCGGCAGCTACCTCTCGTACGGCAACGGCACCTACGGCTCGAATCCCGAAGATCTCACCGCGGTGGCCGGCACGCTCTACTTCTCCGCCGACGACGGCGAGAGCGGCGCCGAGCTCTGGAAGACCAACGGCACCGCCGCCGGCACCGTCCTCGTCAAGGACATCCAGCCGGGCTCCGGGGGTTCGGCGCTGACGTACCTCACCGCCGTCGGCTCGACGCTCTATTTTTCGGCCCGTAACGGCGCCGCGGGCGTGGAACTCTGGAAGAGCGACGGCACCGCCGGCGGCACGGTCCTCGTCAAGCAGGTCGCGGCGGACGCGACCGCCATCACGTCCACGTCGCTCGCCATGGTGGGTGGGACGGTCTACTTCACGGCCGCCACCCTGCAGGGCCAGCAACTCTGGAAGAGCGACGGCACCACGGGCGGCACCGTCCTCGTCAAGGAATTCGCGTTCGCCCCGAACCCGCCGCCGAATCCCGTGCCCCTCAACACGGCGGCCGTCGGGGGCGTGCTGTACTTCACGGCCAACGACGGCACGAGCGGCTCCGAACTCTGGAAGAGCGACGGCACCGCGGGGGGAACGGTCCTCGTCCAGGACATCCGCTCCGGCAGCGACGGATCCTACCCGTACGGGATCACGGCCGTCGGCAACACGCTCTACTTCACGGCCGACGACGGCCAGAAGGGCCGCGAGTTGTGGCGGCTCACGGAGTCCGTCGCCCCGGTGAAGCCCAGCGCCCCGACGGCCGTGAAGGGGCAGCCCGGCAACCGCGAGGTGACGCTCTCCTGGGCTGCGCCCATCGACGACGGCGGCTCGGCGGTCACCGATTATTTCGTCCAGTACAGCGCCAATGACGGCGCGAGCTGGCAGCGGTTCCTCGACGGCGTCAGCACCAACGCCTTCGCCCGGGTGACCGGCCTGACCAACGGCATCAGCTACCGCTTCCGCGTGGCGGCGGTCAACGCGGCCGGCGTCGGCACCTACTCCCTCCGCTCGCAACCCGTGACGCCGCGACAGACGGCTCCCTCCGCGCCGGGGGACATCCAGGTGACGCCGGGGAACGGTCGGGTGACGCTCTCCTGGACGGCACCCGCGAACAACGGCGGCTCGGTCGTCACCGACTATTTCGTGCAGTACAGCAGCAACGACGGCGCGACCTGGACCCGGTTCCTCGACGGCATTCGGCCCACCCCGAACGCCGTCGTGGTCGGCCTGGCCAACGGGACCAGCTACCGGTTCCGAGTGGCGGCCATCAACTCGATCGGCCTCGGCGCCTATTCCGCACCGTCGGCCGCGGTCAAGCCCCAGCCGACGGTGCCCGGAGCGCCGTCGGTCCCGGGGGCCACCGCCGGGAACTGGGAGGTGCTTCTCAACTGGTCCGCCCCGGCGAGCAACGGCGGGGCGACGATCACCGACTATTTCGTGCAGTACAGCAGCGACAACGGGCTCACCTGGATCCGATTCGCCGACGGCATCAGCCCCTCTCCCACCGCCAAGATGTTCGCGACCAACGGCACGAGCTACCGCTTCCGCGTGGCCGCCGTGAACGCCGTCGGTCGGGGTCCATTCTCCGCCGCCTCCGCCGCCGTAACACCCCAGACGCCGGTGTAAGGCCCGGAGGCCCGCAGCGCCGGTATCAGGCGGCGTTCTTCTTGCCGTTCTTGCGGTAGTCCCACGGGGGCGTGGGGTTCGGCTGTGCCCAGAGCCCGAGCTTCTGGGCCTGGGCCTGGCTCTGGAGCGACCCGAGCGAGGCGTCCTTCGAGTAGGCGGCGTAGTGCCAGGCCATGCCGGTGGCCACCATCTGCCGGTTGACGTCCACGCCGTCGACGAAGAGGTGGCCGATCCAGCGGCCGTAGCGGTCGCGGCCGTCGTCCACCACCTGGATCGTCTTGCCGAACACCATGCCGGCCAGCGCCTCGCGCGACACCTTGCCGTAGTCCTGGCTCACCTCCGGCGCGTCGATCTCGGCGAGGCGGATCTTCTGCTGCTGGTTGTTCTCGTCGATGCAGGTGACCGTGTCGCCGTCGTGCACGCCGACGACCTTCCAGACGTGGGTGTTCGATGCTGGCGCGGATTTCGACGCCACCGGCGCCAGGCCGCCGCTGCTGGCGGGCTGCGCCGGCGTGGCCGGCGCAGGCTGCGAGGCGACGTTCGGGATCGGAGCCACCGGCGGCGGAGCCGCGGCCGAAGTCGGGCCGGGGTTGGGCTGCGTCGCCAGCGCCGCCGCCGCGAACGGGGCGGTGGCGGCCGCGACGGCCGGGGCGGCACCCCAGCCGCCGTTCGGCGGCGGAGCGGCGGCCTGCGGCTGCAGGCCCGGCGGCGGCGGGGCCGCCGAGGGCACCCATGACGCCGGAGGCGGCTGCGCGAGCTGCGGCTGCGCGAGTGGCGGCTGGGCGTACTGCGGCTGCGGCACCGCAGGCGGTGCCGCCCAGGGCTGCGGCGCCACGGGATAGTTGGCAGGCGCCAAACCGACCGGCGCCGGGGAGATCGCCCGCGCGTCCGCCGGCCACTGGTAGGGAGTGGCGCGGTACTGGGCCACCGTCGGCTGCGGCAGGCCGGGGGCGGTGGGCACGACGCTCGTCGTCCGGTAGTTCCAGCCGTAGGCGCCGAGATCCTGCGCGGGCTGCGCGGCGACGGGCGCCCGCGGCCGGTTGACCTGCGGCGTCGCGAGCACCGGCGGGCCGGCCTGGTAGGTGAACACGTACGTGGGGGCGACGTACATCGTCATCGGCCGGCCGTCAGGCCCGACGCCCTGGTAGGGCACGGCCTGCGGCTGCCAGCCCGGCGGGATGGCGCCCCCCTGGATCACGGCCGTCGGCACCGCCGGGGCCTGCCAGTAGGGCATGGTTCCCGCCCCGGCCGCCCCGGCCGCCGCCGCGGGCTTGCCGTCAGGGTCCGACGGCTTGGCGGTCGCCGAGGCGCCGCCCGTCGACCAGGCGCTCGTCTTGGCGTCGGCAGCGGCTCCCGCGGACTGGCCGCGGGCGGCCGCCGGAACCCACGCGAACACGGCGACGACCGCGGCCGCGGTCGCCGTGCGCGCAAAACCTTCGTTCCTTGGCCGGCCGCCGTGCCGCATGTCTCCCGCCTTCCTGGCGCCGAGCGATTTCTACCCGCGACCCTCCCTGCCGTGCGATCGGACTTTTCCGGCCGGCCGCGTGAATCCTCGGGCCAGACCGTAGCTGCGCTTGCCGCGCCGCCGCGGTCTGGGTGAACTGGAGCGAATGCCCAGCTTGAGAGTCCCGATCGCCGGCTGCCTGCTTGTCGCCACGACCCTGGCCGTGGCAGTCGAAGCCGCCGAGGTCGAACGGCTCATGACACTCGCCGACCGCGCCGGCCTGCGTCTCCTGGAGGGGGAGCGGCTCGTGCTGGCGACGGACCGGCCGCCGCGGGATGGCGACGGCGTCGCCGACCTTCCCGGCATCTTTGACCAGGCCTTCGCGGCGTGGTGCCGGCACTACGGCGTGTCGCCGGAATCGCTCCGCGGCTGGCGGGCGTTCGGCTGCCTCGTCGTCGACCGCGAACGCTTTCGCGCCGCGGGCCTGCTGCCCGCCGGGATCCCGGAGTTCACCAACGGCTTCTGCGACCGCGACCGGTTCTGGCTGGTCGATCAGTCGAATCCCGCCTACCGCCGGCACCTGCTCCTCCACGAGGGCGTCCACGCCTTCACGATCACCGTCCGCGACCTGGCCGCCCCGCCGTGGTACACGGAGGGAATCGCCGAATACCTGGCGACGCACCGGCTGGACCCGGCCTCCGGAGGACGGCTGACGTTCGTGCCGACGCCGCTGCCGGATCACCGCGGCGACGTCGAGCAGCTGGGGCGGATCGAGCGCATCCGCTCGGCGAGAAAGGCCGCGGCGGCACCCGGCCTGGCCGAGGTCTTCGCCACCCCGCCGGGAGTCCACCGCGACGTCTCGGCGTATGCCTCGAGCTGGGCCGCCGTCGCGATGCTCGCCCGTCACCCGGCCCACGCGGTCCCGTTCGCCGCGGCCGAACGCGGCCCGCTCGATGGCACGTTCACGGAGCGGCTCGCCGCGGAGGCCGGCTGGGACGGGGCCCGTGCGAACCGCGACTTCGACGCCTTCACCGACGAGCTGGACTATGGCTTCGACTTCGCGCGGTCGGCGATCGACTGGTCGCCGGGCCGCACGGCGACCGACTCCGAGCCGCTCGCCGTCGACGCCGCCCGCGGCTGGCAGAACTCGGGGCTCGCGCTCGCCAAGGGCGACAGACATGCCCTCGTCGCCGAGGGCCGGGTCACGATCGGTTCGTTGCCCGAGGCGCCCGGAAGGCCGACGACGCTCGAGAGCGAGGCCGACGGAATCTCACTCCGCTGGTATCGCGGCCGGCCCGTCGGCCGCCTGCTGGCGGCCCAGTGGGTCGAGAAGCCCCCCGGGGGC
>JBIIUP010000278.1:0-3536 GCA_044339885.1 Pirellulales bacterium
ACTGAATCGCTCGGGTTCGAGCCGCCACCAGCCGCGGCCGTCGGCCCGCACCCTCACGCACGGGGTGTCCGGCTCGTGGTCGAGGACGAGCAGCCAGTCCCGCCGCTCGGCCTCGGCCAGGAACCACCGCTTCGTGAGCATCGTCGTGTAGGGCTCGACATCGTAGGCCAGGCTGTAGGCCGCGCCGACGTGGTGGACGGTGGGCAGGAGGTCGGGGGTGAACACGACGGTACGGCCGGCCTCGTCTGTGAACAGCACGGCCTGCTGTCCCCAGGTGTGGCCGGGGACCAGGAACGTCCGGATGCCAGGCAGCACCTCTGTGAGCCGGTCTTCGAGCGACGACTCGGGCAGCGCGTCGCGCGGCGGCACGACGCCGGAGGGGAAGGGGGGCGGCGAGTCGACGAGCGCCACGTGGTCCGCGAGCGGCTCCAGGTGGTCGCGGAGATACGTGCGGGTCATCACGGAGGTGTTGGCGCGGGCATCGTGCCACTCGCGGCGCTGCACGATCACGGATGCGTCGGCGAACGAGCGGACGACGCCGAGTCCGGCGGCGGGATCGGTCCAGTCGGGCCGTTCGCCGGGGCGCGGCCGGCGGACCAGGCCGCGGGCGTGGTCGAAGTGGAGATGGCTCACGATCACGTGCCGCACGGCGGCGACGTCCGCCACCTCAGCGACGGCGGTCGTGACGGTGCGGTCGGTGAGGCCGTAGATCGCCCGCGTCCTCGCGTCGAACGTGTCGCCGCTGCCGGCCTCGACGAGCACGTGGCTGCCGTCGGCCGCGGTGAGCAGGAGGCAGTTGTGGGCGACGGCGATCCGGTGGGCCGGGTCGGGGGGCACGGCCTTCGCCCAGACCGCCCGCGGGACGATGCCGAACATCGAACCGCCGTCGAGCCAGAGAGGCCCGGCCCGGAGGAGCCGCCAGCCGTACCGCGCGGAGGAAGTCGTGCCGACCATGCCGGATTATGCCCGAGGCCGGATGAATTCGCACCGCGGACCGGACCTCTTGCCCAGCGTTTACCGGGGCGGATCCGGGAGCCGGCCGAGCGACCACTCGATGCCGTTCTGCAGGAGCCGTCGGTACTGCGGCAGCTCGAAATCGGTGGGATAGCCGAGCGACGTGTAGAAGACGCGGCTCTTCCCGGCCGAACGTGCCCAGGCGATCGGCTCGTCGGCGGACATCGGGCCGCTGCCGAGCAGCAGGACGGTGGCCTTCTCGTCGACGAGCGGCTTGACGAGATAGAGCGGGCCCTGGGAATGCCACGCGAGCGGCGCGACACCCTCCAGGATCGGATGACCGGCCTGCTCGGGCACGGCCTTCACGTCGACGCCATCCTCGGTCTTGCCGTAGCCGCGATTGTCGCACCCGAGCACCTCGGGCACGAACTCCCACCATTTCTCGTGACCGGCGGCCGGTTCGTTCTTCACCGAAAAGGCATGGTTCGCGGTGCGGATGCCGACGAGCGGCTTGCCGGCCGCCAGATGCCGGTGGATGAGGCCGAGTTGCTCCGACGTAAGCGCGCTGCGGCGAAAGAAGACGACGAGCAGGTCGCTCTGTTCGAGGGCCTCGAGACCGGGGAAATGCAGTTTCTCGAGCGGAAGGACCCCCTGGATCACGGTGCACCGGTGGCCGCGCCGCTCCTGGAGATCCTCGGCGAACCGGGGAATCGTCCGGGCGGCCTCGTAGTTGTCGGGCTCGTCGTTGACGAGAAAGAGGATCTTGGCGGCGGGGGCCGCCACGGGCGCCGCCGTCACCGGTTCGGTAACGAATCCGTATGCCAGTGCCAACACGACGCCCGGCAGCAGGTGGCGGGCGAGAATACGGCAGTGTTTGGGCATGGGCTCCTCCGTGTGGCGTGTCGGCTGCGACTCTCCGCAGCACCGGGGGTAAGGATAGTGCCTGGTGCGATGACGGGAAACCGGCGGCGGTTTCAGGCCGTGGCGGCAAACTCTCGCCCGCATCACGCGTGTTCCCTCCGGCGCCGACGGGCCCGCAGGGGCGTGAGGTGCCCCGTCGCCGGCAGGTGGCGCGCCTGCCGGTTCGACATCCGCCATCCCCGTCATCCGGTGCAGGCGTGGCTGGCTAATGCAAAGACGCCGCGGCCTATCTGCCCAGCCGCCGCGTGCTCATCGGGGGGTGGCCACGCAGGGGGAGTGTCGATGGTCCGTGTGGACCAGCCCATCCCGTGGGCACCGAACGTCGAGGAGACGATCATGAGCGCGGTCAGAAAGCTCACGACGCCGGTGACCGCCGGCTATCTTCCCCGTTCTGCAATCGACATCGGCCCGTCACGGAACTGAGGCTCCTGCCAGCTGGGCGTTCGGCCGCGCCGGGGTCACGGTCTGTCCTCGTGTGACGTTCGGGAACGGTTCACGAGGGGATCAGGTTCCTGATCGCCCCAGTGATCAGCTCGTCGATCCCCGGCTCGCTGAAGGCGACGGAAATCTCGTAGCCGCCCGCGGCGTACTCTTCCTTCACCGGGACATACCACGGCCCGCCATCACCGTAGGCGGCCGTCGCCACGAATCGGTCAGGCGCCATTTTCTGAGCCCTCAATTGATACTCCACGAAGCACTCCGCGGGGAGGTGGAGCAGCGTCGCGGCGTTGACTGACAGCGACGACAGCAGGATCGGCCGACGGTCTTCGAGCCGCTCGAGCCAGGCCAGCATGTAGGCAGGCCGGCTTCGCTCGACGACGGGCGCCCCCCGGGAGCCGATCTTTCGCCGGATGGTTTCGGCGTCGAACGATGCTCGGATCGTGGGCACAATCTCCTCCGTCCGCCAGACCACGCTCCGCACGGGCTCCGGACGGAGCGCCGACTCCGATCCGACGATCCCATCGTAGAGCCGCTGCGTGAGGGCGACGCGTGCCGCGGGGGAACCGTCGTTGTACTTGCCCGCGGTGACATCGCCGGCGCATCCGGTGAAGTAGGCGTGGAGGCAGCCCGGCTCGTCTCGCTGTCGCCGTTTCCGCGCGAGTCCGGCGAAGTCGCTCGTGCAGCGTCCGTCCGCGTAGTAACTCATCGGGTGCGTGGCGTAATAGTGGCAGGAGACGACCTTCTCCGCTCCGTCGTAGAAGGCGACGGTGCGGAGAACCGGGTCGACAAGCCCCTCGGGCAGGGCGATCAGTTCCGGCTTCGTGCACGCACTGGTCCTCCCGGCCGTCACGCGTCCGTCCGCGTCGCGGGCGACTCGTCGATTGCTGGCGATCCTGTCGACCTGGCACGTGCCGACGGCGACATGGGTGCAGGGACGCACCTCGCGAACCGCCCGCTCCACGGCCCGCCGGCCGTCATCGAGAAGCCGATGGAAGAAGGAGACGTCGAGCACGTGCGGCAGGTCGCCCTGGGCGGCGACGATCTTCTCCGTTTCGAGGCACGCGAACGGGGTGTTGTGCTGGTGCACGCAGTGCACGGCCACGCGGTCGGGTGTCGTGCCGGCGGCCGCGGCGAGAGCCCGCCTCCACTCCAGGTGGGCGGAATTCGACAGGGCGCACCAGTCGAGGGCGCAGACGACGATCGGGCCACCGGCACCGAGC
>JBIIUP010000279.1:0-3530 GCA_044339885.1 Pirellulales bacterium
CTGCAGGTTGGCGACCGTCCGGCTCGACCCTGAGACCGCAAGGCTGGCCGTGCCGCTCGTCTCGCCACTCCCGGAGAGAACAAGCGAGCCCGAGACGAGCGACAGCGTCGAGTCTGGCCCCAGTTTGGGCTTGCCGGCGCCGTCCGTGATTACCGGCGCGAGCGCGAACTCATTGGCCGCCGCCGATCCGCTGTCGAGCCGCAGGTAGGCCGTCGACCCTCCCGCCACGAGCCGCAGCCGCCAAATCGGGTAGGTCGTGCCCGTGACGTCGTTGTAGACACCGGCGGGGAATGATCCGGACGTGAGCACGGCCGCATTGCCCTTCTTGCCGAGGTCGACCATGTTCTGTGGGCGGCCCGTGGTGCCGTTCGTCAGCGTGTCGAGAGCGAGGTCGCAGGGCTCGGCATCGATCAGGTTCGTCGAGCCGGTCGCATACGCTTTCGCGTTCCAGGACCGGTGGAGCGCGATCGCCATGCCCGCCGAGCCGGTGGCGGTGTTTCGCCAGGCGAATGCTTCGCGGATGACGATTTCCGGCCGCTCTACACCCCAGACGACCTTCCGATCCGCACCGGCGGTGGCGATGCTGCCGTCGGCATCCTGCCAGCCAGTCTGGGGGTTTTCGTCGTATTCGAACGGGATCACGCGGGAGTCGGCGTCACGAAACTCCACCACGTTGGCTGCCCACTGGGCAATCTGGCCACGGTTCGCACTGGGAGCGAGGGCCACCAGCAGGGTGTAAAGATCCTTGAAGTAGGCCTGTCGCTGCACGACGTATTCCGACGTGGCTGAGTAACCGGCGTCGGCTGTGCCCGAAACGGCGACGAGCGACCGGTTAAGGTCGAACTTCTCTCCCCGGGCCACCTCGCCGCCGATCACTCCGGCCGCGGCCGCGTTCGGGCTCACGCCGTAGAGCGCGCCCGACGTCGTCTGTAGCCAGCCCCCGGACCCGCCGGCGGCGGTACCGAAGAGGACGACGGCCGCCGAGCCGGTGATCGCGGTCGTGTCCCAGGAGTCGGTCGTGACCTTGAGCCGCGAACCCTCCGCCGCCGACCCAAGGATAGCGGCCAGCCGCGGCGGGAGGCGGTTGGTGTCGATGTCGTAGGGACGGAGGATGGGCTCAAGTTCGGCGGCGGTAAACGGATTGTGGTTGAAGACGCCGTCCGACAGCCCGTCGGTCATAGGGTCGTGCAGCCAGCCACCGAAGCCGTGCCGCGTGTCGAGCCGGAGTTCGTAGGGATCATCAGTGGATTCGCGAAACGCCCCGGAAGCGGTTCCCGACCACTCCGGCTGAGCGAACGCCACCTGTGGCACGATCGCATCGCCCATGGCGGCGAGCGTGAGCGTCTTCATCCGGCCGTGGAGGTCGGGGGGCGAGTTGTAAATGCCACGAGGCAGCGGATAGTTGGCCGCGGCTGTGCCCCAGTTGAACGTCGTGCCGGTCCACCACAGCCGGGGAATGCCGTAATTCACCTGATCGCCGGCCGTGGCCGCGGCCCGGCGGTCGTTGATCCGGCTTACGGCGTCATCGCCGGCTTCGCCGGGGCGGGCCCACGGAAATGTGGAAGCCGATTGCGACAGCGTATTGGTTCCCGATAACCAGCCGTTATCCAGAGGGCTGCGCCAGCCATGTTTGCCCTCGAGTGGCCGAAGACGTGGAGTTTGGAAACCGGTGGCATAACGGCTTTGCGACGGCCGCAGCCCGCGCTGCCGTGGCACTCCGGGGCTTTTATTGTCCGAATCCAGCATCCGAGCACCCGCTAGCAAAAGGACGCGTGGATTCTCGTTTGAGCCACTCACCGTTGATTGGACGAGCGATTCCGTGTCGAAGAGCCGCGGCGACGCGGTGCGCACGTTCGATCCGCTGCGGGGCTCGTTGCCGCTACCTAGGTTCGCTGCGATCTCCGCCGGGCCGTAGCCGCTGCCCATCGGCACATTGGCGAATGAGCCGCTCACAGTCGGATGCTGCGTCCAATTTGGGTGGGTGCCGGAATAGACGAGCGGCGTGAGCGAACCGTGCGCGTTGACGTTGAACCGGCCGTCGAGATCGACGACGAGGACCGACGCCCGGATGTTGACGACGTTGCCGTGGGCGTCGGACACGTCCGGGATGCCGAAATCCATGAACAGTCCGTCGAGGATGCCGTCGTTGTCGTTGTCGGCGCCGTTGGGGATCAGGTTCGTCACCCTCCCCAACGCAGTCGCCGGATTGCTCAGGGCCGGATGAAACGAGATCCGCGACACAGTTGAATTCGCGATCGTCGCTCCGGGGCCGATTTGGGCGAGAAACGGGTTCTCCTCGTCGAAGCCGTCCCAGCCCTCGTTGGCCGCGTTGGAGCCGCCGGCGAATTCGCGGCCATTGATGATCGCCCGGCCGCCGATCGGCCGGGCCCAGGGACCGGCCCGCCGGGGGCCAGCGACCGCAAGCGTGAAGTCAGTGCCTGCGGCGTTGCTGTTCGAGCCGGAGCCTTGCAACCGGGCGCGGAGAATGCGATGGGTGGTGGCTGGACGGCCGGGAGCGGTGAACGTGAGCAGTCGGCCGTTCAGGTCGGTCGGTCGGGCCGTGCTGCCGATGAGCGTTGCCGAGAGCGTGAGCACCGGCGATGGCGGCGTCACTCCCAGGGTTGGTACCGTCACCGCGACGTTGGCGGTTAGCGTTTCCTGGCCGTACTTGTCGGCCAGAAGCGACTCGAAGCGGAAGTCGGCCTGTTCCGGGCTCGTCAGCAGGCCGGCCGTGCCGCCGCGGAGCACCTTCAGGAGCACCATGTCGGCGATCCGCGCGTGGGGCACGCGGGCTTCGTCGCCGCCGAAGGTCAGCCGGGCGTGGGCCCGGGCGGCCTCCTTCGCCCGCGTGGCCGTGACGATGTAGGCCGTCCCGAGCATGAGGAAGAGCGTCAGCATGCTCAGGACAACGAGCAGCAAGACGCCCCGCCGCGGTGGCGGGCCTACGGAAGCACGGCGTCGATGCGTGGCGGGGCGCGCGGTCATTCGGTGAAAGGCGACGTGGACTCAGGAAGAAACGGCCGCTCGGCGAGGCCCACCGAATCGGGCAGGAACTGGACTGTGACGGTGCCGCTGAAGTCGCCGCCCGGCGCGAGCGTGAGGAAGGCGGAGGTGCCGCTCGCATCCCAGGCAACGGCCACGGCCTGGTGGAAGCGGCGACCAGCTGGTTCCCAGAGCACGACGCCCGGCTTGACGAGGTCACGGAACGTACGGCCTTTGATCGCGGCGGCGGGAATCGCGGCCTGGAAGTTGGTCACCGTGCCATCGATTGTCTGTGCAGCGAGATCTCGGCCGTGGAACACGACCACCGAGAGCCGGCCGGGCACACCCAAGGCCGTGCCAGACATTAGGCTGAGCAGGCACGACATCCGCCCCTCGAACGACCGCACGCCATCGGCGAACTTCTCGAGAGGCGGGTCGTCGGGAGTGGACGTGCCGTCCACGATGATGTCGTCGCGGGACTGGGTGAACAGGCGGTGGAACGCGGCCGGTGCGGCCGCGGCGTTGCCGAAAGTGCCGGCCATGCCAGT
>JBIIUP010000073.1:0-13037 GCA_044339885.1 Pirellulales bacterium
CGCCCTACCTGCGGCCGCACCACGACTGGAAGAAGATGCTGCCGGAGTACCGCGATCGCATCATCCAGAAACTCGTCCGCACCGCCGGCATGAAGGACCTCGAGAAGCACATCGTGGTCGAGCGGGCCCTGACGCCGCAGGACATCAACGACCGCTACCACGTGCTCGACGGCGCCATCTACGGCCTGGCGAGCCACGGGAAGTATCTCGGCGCCTTCAAGCCCGCCAACCGCTCGCCGGACGTCGAGGGGCTCTATCTCGCCGGGGGCTCGGCGCACCCCGGGCCGGGCATGCCCATGGTGTTGATGTCGGGCTGGATCGCAGCCGACTGCGTCGACCAGGACAAGCTCGTCCCGCAGGCGTCGGCTGCGCCGCGGTCGGCGGCCGTGGCGGTGTGAGGCTTCGTCTCGCGACGGCGAGGGGTTGCCCGTGTCGTCTCGCCCGGACGCTCGCTCCGGCCTTCCAGGCCTGCGCTCGCTCGACGCTGCCCTCGCTTCGCCATCCTGGCTTCGCTCGGCCAGCAACGCCGGCTCGACGACACGGGCAACCCCTCGCGGGTGCGGCGGTACGGGCGCTGGGGCACGAAGGAGACGCTAGGATTGCGTCGCGTGTGAGCGAAAGCGGGTGAGAGTGTCGTGATGAAAACCGTCGACCGTGATCCAGGCGAGGGGAGAAGGGGGGGGGAGGAGGAACTCCCGGTGTTTTCCCGGCCGCTCTTCGGCTGGTTCATGTGGTACGTGCGCCGGTATCTGACGCGGAATTTTCACGCGCTGCGGCTGCTCGAGGGCGTCGATGGTGGGCCGGATCGGCCTGCACTCGCCGGCGAGCCGGTCGTCTTCTACTCGAACCATCCGGGCTGGTGGGATCCGCTGACGTTCCTGTTCGCGGGCCACCTGCTCTATCCGGAGCGGATGGTCTACGGGCCGATCGACGCGGCCGCGCTCGGGAAGTACAAGTTCCTCGGGCGAATCGGGCTGCTCGGCATCGAGCCGGGGACGTGGCGGGGTTCGGCGCGGTTCCTGCGGATGGCGCGGGCCGCGGCGCGGCGGACCGACGTGATCTTCTGGGTCACGGCGCAGGGGGCGTTCACCGACCCGCGAGTGCGGCCGCTCGTGATGCGGCCCGGGATCGGTCACGCCGTGGCCGCGATGGACCGCGGGCTCGTCGTGCCCTTCGCCGTCGAATACCCGTTCTGGAACGAACGCTGCCCCGAGGTGCTCGTGGCGTTCGGAATGGCGATTCGTGTGGCCGACTCCCCGGGACGGTCGGCGGACGATTGGACCGCCGTGCTCGCCCGCGGCCTCGAGGCGACGCAGGACCGGCTCGCCGCCGCCGCCGTGGCCCGCGACCCCGCGGCGTTCACGACGATGGTCTCCGGCCGCATTGGCGTCGGGGCCGTCTACGACGCCGTGCGGCGCTGCGGAGCCTGGCTCCGCGGCGAGCGGTTCGACGCCTCGCACGGTGGCGAGGCCACGCCCCCGGAAGGCCCGCGATGAGCCCACTTGGCATCGGCGTGCTCGCCGTCGCGGGGCTGGCGCTCGCCGCCCTCCCGGCGGTGCTCACGCTCGTGAACCTGCGGGCCTTCGCGCCGCCGCCGGTGCCTCCGGCCGGCCCTCCGCCGCGGGTGTCGGTGCTCGTCCCGGCCCGCGACGAGGAAGCCGCGGTCGGGCGGCTCTGCCGCGACGTCCTCGCCAGCGCGAGCGTCGATCTCGAGCTCGTCATCCTCGACGACTCCAGCACCGACCGCACGGCCGAGATCGTGTCGGGCATCGCGGCGGAGGATCCGCGGGTGCGGCTCGTCGCGGGAGCGCCGCTGCCCGCCGGCTGGTGCGGCAAGCAGCACGCCTGCTGGCAACTCGCGCAGGCCGCACGGCACGACACCTGGGTGTTTCTCGACGTCGATGTCTCGCCATCCACCGACGCCGTCGCGCGGGCCGTGGCGTTCCTCGACGCATCGGCCGCCGACCTGGTGAGCGGGTTTCCGCGCCAGGCGACGAGCTGCCTGCTCGACTGGCTGCTCCTCCCGCTCATCCACTTCGTCCTGCTGGGATTCCTGCCGTTGGCCCGCAGCCGCAGCGACGCCTCGCCGGGCCTGGCGGCCGGCTGCGGGCAGTTCTTCGTGACGCGACGGGCCGCCTACGGGCGGGCCGGTGGCCACGCGGCGATCAAGGCGTCGCTCCACGACGGCGTCAAGCTCCCGCGGGCCTACCGCCGCGCCGGGCTGAAGACCGACCTCTTCGACGCGACGGCGATCGCCTCGTGCCGGATGTACGAGCGGAACGCCGACGTCTGGCGCGGGCTCTCGAAGAACGCGACCGAGGGCATCGGCGCACCGGCCACGATCCTGCCGTTCACGCTCCTGCTCGCCGGCGGCCAGATCCTGCCCGGCGTGCTCGCGGCCTGCGGGCTGGCCACGGCCTTCGCGGGCTGGCCGCGGTGGGCGGTTCCCGTGGCCGTCGCCGCCGCGGCCCTCGCCTGGCTGCCACGCGTCCTCGAAGCGATGCGCTTCCGCCAGAGCCTCGCAAGCGCCCTCGCCCATCCGCTCGGCGTGGCCGTGTTTCTGGCGATCCAGTGGACGGCACTCGTGCGGAAATCGCTCGGATTGAAGACCGCCTGGCGCGGCCGCAGCCTCGCGCCGCAATGACGGTCAGCCGCGGCAGGCGGCGCGGCGGGCCCGTGTCACGCGGGCGACGGCTTCCTCCGCCGTCGCCGCCAGCGCCGTGAGATGGCCCATCTTGCGGCCGGGCCGAGGCTCCGACTTGCCGTAGAGGTGGAGCCGCACACCGGGCACGGCGAGGGTCGCGGCCCAGTCGGGCTCGCGGGGCGAGCCGCCCCCGGCGGCGAACCAGCAGTCGCCGAGGAGGTTCGCCATCGCCGCCGGCGCCAGCTGCCGCGTCGAGCCAAGCGGCAGGCCGCAGACCGCGCGGACCTGCTGCTCGAACTGGCTCGTCTCGCAGGCCTCGATCGTGAGGTGGCCGGAGTTGTGCGTCCGCGGCGCGATCTCGTTGACGAGCACCCGACCGTCCTTCGTCACGAAGAACTCCACGCAGGCCACGCCCACGACGTCGAGCGCGGCGAGGATTCTTCCCGCCGTGCCGGTCGCCGCGGCGAGCACCGCGTCCGGCAGGCCGGCCGGCACGCTCGACACGTCGAGGATGTGGCTGGCGTGGGCGTTCCGCGCGGGGGCGAAGGCCGCCGTGTCGCCGTCGAGCCCGCGTGCGGCCACGACCGAGATCTCGCAATCGAAGTCGACCCAGCCCTCGAGGACGAGCTCGCGGGGGCCGGCTGGCGACTCGCCCAGCGCGGCCCAGGCCGGGTCGACGTCGCCGGCCGCCACGAGCCTGGCCTGCCCCTTGCCGTCGTAGCCGAAGGCCGCCGTCTTGAGGACCGCGGGCAGGCCGAGGTCGCGGACGGCAGCGTGCAGTTCGTCCCGCGATCGCACGACGCGATGGGCCGCGCAGGCGAAGCCGTGCTGCACGAGAAACGCCTTCTCGCGGGCCCGGTCCTGGGTCGTGAACAGGACGTCGGGATGCGGCCGCACCGGCACGGCGGCCGCCAGCGCGCGGCCCGCCGCCGCGGGCACGTTCTCGAACTCGAAGGTCACCACGTCGAGGCCGGCGGCCGCGCGCGAGAGAAACGCCGTGTCGGCGTAGTCGCCGACGTGCACCCGGTCGCACGCGTGTGCGGCGGGGCAGTCAGCGATGTCGGAGATCGCCTCCACCCGGTAACCCATCCGCCTCGCCGCCGTGGCGAACATGGCACCGAGCTGGCCGCCACCGAGAATCCCGAGCGTGGCCCCGGGCGGAATCGGGCTGTCCGTGCCGCGCGACACCCTTACCGCTCCGAAGGCCGCGCCGACCAGCCGTTCGAGTCGCCGTTGAGTTCCTCGGCGAGCACCCGCGCCGTCTGCTCGGCCCGCCAGGCCACGAGCTTCCGCCCCAGGTCCGCGTCCTCCAGCGCCAAAATCGAGACCGCCAGGAGCGCGGCGTTCGCGGCTCCGGCCGGGCCGATCGCCAGCGTGCCCACGGGCACGCCGGCCGGCATCTGCACGATCGAGAGCAGGGAATCGACGCCGCGAAGCATCGACGACTCGACGGGCACGCCGAGCACGGGCAGGTGCGTGTGGGCCGCGAGCATGCCGGGCAGGTGCGCCGCGCCACCGGCGCCGGCGATGATCACCTTGAGTCCGCGGGCGGCGGCGGTCTTCGCGTAGTCCGCGAGCTTCTCGGGCGTGCGGTGGGCGGAGACGACCTCGCAGGCGTGGGGAACGCCGAACGAATCGAGGATCTCCTCGGCCTTCTGGAGCGTGCCCCAGTCGGACCGGCTGCCCATCACGACGCCGACGATCGGCGAGAGAGCGGGGGAGGGGGGCACGCGGGCATCCTCGTGAACACGTTGGCTCGGTCTCGATCCCGCCGCGTGGCCCGCGGTCGGGTTCGCCACCGGACGAGTGCATCTTGCTTGGACGGCCGCGGTGTTGCAACCTGACCGCATGGCCCGCCCGCTTCCCGACGTCCTGCGGATCGCATGGCCCGCCGGCGATCCCGAGCCGCCCCCCGCGACGCTCGCCGCGCTCGACCGCGCCGCGACGGTGCTCCGCGCCGGCGGCCTCGTCGCGATCCCCACCGAGACCGTCTACGGCCTGGCGGCCGACGCCCTCGACGCCGAAGCGGTGGCCGGCATCTTCCGCGCGAAGGGCCGGCCCGCGACCAACCCGCTCATCGTCCACGTCGCCGACGCCGCGATGGCCCGCGGCCTCGCCGCGTCGTGGCCTGCCGCGGCCGAGGCGATCGCGAGCCGGCTGTGGCCCGGCCCCGTCACCGTCGTGGTCCCCCGCGGCCCGCTGATCCCCGACGTCGTCACGGCCGGCGGGCCGACGGTCGCCCTGCGGTGCCCCGACCACCGGCTGACGCGGCTGCTCATCGAGATGGCCGCCCGGCCCCTGGCGGCCCCCAGCGCCAACCGCTCGGAGATGGTCTCGCCAACGACGGCGCACCACGTGCTCGAGAGCCTCGGCGAACGCGTCGACCTGATCCTCGACGGCGGACCGTGCGCCCGGGGCATCGAATCGACGGTCGTCGACTGCACGACGTCGCCGCCGCGGATCCTCCGGCCGGGCCCGCTCGACCAGGCGACGCTCGAGGCCGCGGTCGGCGGTCCGGTGCACGGGGCAGCCGGCGGGGAGACGCCGGCGGCGGCTGCGCGGTCCCCGGGCCTGCAGCCGCGGCACTACGCGCCGCGGACGCCGCTCGAACTCGGTGTCGATCCCTGCCGCCGCGCCGCGGAGCTGGTCGGGGAGGGCCGCCGGGCCGGCTGGCTCACCCTGCGGCCCGCCGACCCGGAGGTCCGGCGGCTGGCCGGGGCGGCGAGCCTCGTGATCGTGCCGATGCCTCTCGATCCCGAGGAGTACGCCCGCCTGCTCTACGCCACGTTGCGGGCCCTCGACCAGCGGCACCTCGAGCGGATCCTCGTCGACGAGCCGCCCGACACCCCGCCCTGGGCAGCCGTGCGGGACCGGCTGGCACGTGCCGCGCGGACCTGAGCCAGCCTGACGTCGGCCGTCCCGCGTCAGGCCGCCGGGGCCAGGATCTCCCGCAGCGCCGCGGCGATGTCGGGAAATTGGAACGTGAAGCCCGTGTCGAGGGCCACCCGCGGGACGACCCGCTGCGACGCGAAGAGGACCTTCGCGAATTCGCCGAAGGCCAGCCTCAGCCCGAAGTACGGAGCCGGCATGAAGGCCGGCCGGTGGAGCTGCCGGGCCAGCGCCCGCGTGAACTCGGTGTTCCGCACCGGGTGCGGAGCCACGCCGTTCATGGGCCCGCGGATCTCGCCGTGGTCGGCGGCGTGGACGTACATCCTCGCCAGGTCCGCCACGTGAACCCACGGCATCCACTGCCGGCCGCTGCCGAGCGGTCCTCCGGCCCCGAGCTTGAAGGGGGTGAGCATGCGGTCGAGCGCCCCGCCGGCGCCCATCCCCAGGACGATGCCCGTCCGCAGGGTCACGACCCGGACGCCCGACGCCTCGGCGGCCTGCGCAGCCCGCTCCCATTCCACGCAGACCTCAGCGAGGAAGTCGTCGGCCGGCGGCGCCGATTCGGTGAGCTCCTCGTCACCCCGGTCGCCATACCAGCCGACGGCCGACGCCGACACCAGCACGGCCGGCTTCCGCGGGGCCTGGGCGATCCCCTGCACGAGGTTCCGCGTGCCGACGACGCGGCTGTCGCGGATCCGCGCCTTCCGAGCCTGCGTCCAGCGGCCCGAGGCCACCGATTCACCCGCGAGGTGGAAGACCGTGTCGACGCCCTCGAAGGCCTCGGGGGGGGGCGGGCCGTCCATCGGGTTCCAGCGGATGACGCGGTCGACGAGGTGGCCGACCGACCGTCGCGCCCGGTCGGGATCGCGGGAGACGACGACCGGCCGGTCGAGGAGCCGCAGGAGCCTCGGACCGACGAACCCGGTGGCACCGGTGACCAAGGCCTTCATCGCGGGCTCCCAAGAGGGTGACGGAGGATCGACCTGACGCAGACGACGAAAATCCCGACGGTCCGCGGGTGCGTTCCGCCGGGGGGCGTCGAGGAAGTATAAACAGGAGTCCCGCCGACGGCTCGCCCGTCACCCGCCCGTCACCCGCCCGTCACCCGCCCAACGGCCTCCCGGCGGCTCTCCCGCCCGGATTCCCACGCTCTTGCCGCTCGCTTTCCTGCTGCCCCGCGGTGCGCTCCGCCGCGACCTGTGGATCACGACGGCCGACGCCGCCGCCTACAGCGTCATGGTCGGCTGCGGCGAGGCCTACCTCCCGGCCTTCGCGCTGGCGCTGGGGATGGGGCCGGTCGCCATGGGCATGGTCGCGAGCGTCCCCGTGCTCGCCGGCGCGGTGATGCAGCTGGTGACGCCGCTGGCGGTGGCCCGCCTGGGCACGAACCGCGGCTGGGTGATCGCCTGCACGACGGTGCAGGCGGCGAGCTTCCTGCCGCTCATCTGGTGGGCGCTGCTGGGCAGGGCGGAACTCTGGCAGCTCCTGGCCGCGGCGAGCGTCTACTGGGGGGCCGGGATGGCGGGCGTGCCGGCGTGGAACTCGTGGATCGGCACGCTGGTGCCCGACCGCATGCGGACCGCCTACTTCGCCCAGCGGAACCGCCTCGGTCAGTTCGGCGTCTGCGCCGGCTTCGTGGCGGGGGGGCTGGTGCTGCAGTTCGGTGAGCGGAGCGGCCGCACGCTCGCCGCCTTCGCCGCGATCTTCGCGCTGGCAGGCGTCTGCCGCCTGCTCTCCACCGCCTGCCTCTCGGCGTGCCGCGAGCTGCGACCGCCGGTCCCGGAGCCGCGGTCCGCCGGCCCCGCGGTCGCCCTGCCGCTGCGGCTGGCCGCCACGCTGCGCCGCATGGCGGCCCGGCCCTCCGGGGCGACGGTCACGTTCCTCTGCTGCTTCATGTTCGGCGCCCACTTCGCGGGGCCGTACTACGCGGCCTACATGCTCCGCGAACTTCGGTTCTCCTACCACGCCTACATGCTCGTGTTCGCCGTCGCGTTCCTGACGAAGGCCCTCGTGCTGCCGGCGCTCGGCCGCACGGCGTCGCGGATCGGCTCGGTGCGGCTGCTGTGGCTGGCCGTGACGGCGCTGGTGCCGGCATCGCTCCTCTGGCTGCCGACGGGGCGGCTGGAATACCTGCTCTGCGTCCAGGTCGTGTCGGGCTGCTGCTGGGCGGCCTACGAACTCTCCGTGTCGCTGCTCTTCTTCGAGGCCGTGGCCGACCACGAGCGGACCGGCGTGGTCACGGTCTACAACCTCGGGCTGGCCGTCGCGACGGTGGCCGGGGCCGCGTGCGGGGGCATGCTGCTGAGGGGCCTCGGCGAGGACCGCACGGCCTACATCGCCGTGTTCGCGGTCTCCAGCCTGCTGCGGCTGGCGTCTTTCCCGCTGCTGAGGCGGGTGCGGTTCGCCGCCCCCGAGGAGCGGCCGGCGGCCTGACGGAGGGCGCGGCGGGAACGCTCAGCCCGCCGGCATCCGCGCTTCCTGGGCGAGGCTGTCGAGGAACGTGCGGGCGATGCCGTAGTCGCCCCCCTTGTACTTCTGCACGTTCTGCCTGAGTGCGTCCTTGAACTCCGACACCGTGCCCTGGATCTTCTCGTACTGCTCGTAAGAGATGCTGCCCCCGGACGACGCCCGGTCGGCGAACATCCGGTCGAGCGGGTCGCGGTACTTGGCGTAGTCCTCGGCCCGGAGGATCAGCGGATAGTTGATCTGCCCCGTCACGGGATCCAGCTGGGTCGAGCCCAGCCGGGACGGAGCCCTCATCTTCGCCAGCCGGATCGCCTGCTCCTGCGTCACCGGCGGTCCGGCCTCGGCGGCCCGCGACTCGCTGTTGACCTTCCGCATCTCGAAGTACGTCTCGGTCCAGCGCATCTTGTTCTGGATGTCGAGCGTCTTGGCATCCTCCCAGTTCTTGGCGGCCTCCGAATTGAGGAGGTTCTCGGTGCCTCGCGCCCGCAGCACCTCCGAGATGCCGTAGGCGGCACCCTGGGCTGCCGTCGAGGCATAGCCGCCGCGGTTGTAGCCGAAGCCGCCCCCCCACCTGGCGGCGGCTTCGCCGGCGAAGCAGGCCCAGGCGACGGCGGCCGCGACGAGCAGCCGGTACGGTCGACGGGAGGGGGCGTGTTCGCTCGCGGTGCAGGGGGTCGCCATGCTCGCCTCGGGGAATGTCGGGACGTGGGTCGGGGACGCCTTTTCGTCGATCGCGGAGTATACTCTCGCCCCTGTGCGGGGGCGAAGCGATCTTCGCCCGGACGTAGCCCTCGATCGCCAGCCTCGGCCCTGGGATTCAGGCCGCCGAGGCGACCGGGAGAACCGAATTCATGAGACCATCGTTCGCCGGAATCGTCGCGGTCATCGGCGCGACCCTCGCGGCAGGTTGCTCGCGGCCCTCCGGCACGACGGCCCAGGCCCCGGCACGTCCGGCGGCTTCCGCGGCTCCCGCCTCCCAGGCGGCCACCGCCGTCCCGGCCGCCACCGTCGCGACTCCGGCCGCGCCCGTCGCCGCGGCTCCCGCCACCGCGGCCCAGGCCGATCCGCTCCCGGCGCTCCGCACCGCGGTCTCGTCCGCCGCCGACGTCGAGACGCGGCTGCAGGCGATCGACAAGCTCGGCGACCTCGGCCAACGGGCCAGCCCGGCGCTGGCGGAGCTCGTCGCCGCAACGGCCGCCGACGATGTGCGGGTGCGGTCGCACGCGGCCCGGTCGATCGGCCTCATCGGCGAGGACGCGCTCTCGGCCCTCCCGGACCTCGTGAAGCTGCTCGGCGACCCGGATCCCGTCACGGTCGCCCAGGCGGCCGCCGCCATCGCGCTCATCCGCCAGGACGACGGCCGTCAGCTGCTCCCCTCGACCGATGCCGCCCTCTACGAGGCGACGGTCGAGCCGCTCGCCCAGGCCTGCGTCCACGCCGACCCGCGGGTCCGCCGGGCTGCGGCTCGGAGCCTGCGGGTTCTGCATCCCGACCCGCGCACGCTGGTGACTCTCCTGGGCAACCTGCTCGACGACGCCGATCCGTCGGTCGTGCTGCCGGCGCTCCACACGCTCGCCGACCTCGAGGACCATTCGCTGCCGGTGCTCCAGGAGGCGCTCGCCGATCCGCGGTCCCGCTACTGGGCGGCCGTGGCGATCTCGGAAGTCGGCCCCGAGGCTGCGGCCACAGTGCCGGCGGTCGCGAAGCTCGCCGTCGACGGCGAGCTCAACGAGCGGCTCGAGGCGATCATGGCCCTGGCCTCGATCGGCGAGCCGGCGGCGGCCGCGACGCCCGCGCTGCTGACGGCGCTGGAATCGAACGAGGAGCTGCTGCAGTACGCCGCCGCCTTCGCGCTCGGCAAGCTCAAGGCCGCGGCCGCCGACGAGCCGCTCCGCAAACTCCAGGAGGGGGGTGACGAATTCCTGGGCGCGATCGCCGCGTGGGCGAGGGCCGAGATCCGACCGGACGACGCCCAGGTCGTCGACGAAGCCCTGTCGCGGCTCCGCAAGGGGCTGGCGTCGTCGGAACCGACCATTCGCCGTGGCTCGGTCTCGGGCCTCTCCGACATCGCCGAGAACCTCCCGGCCGCCGGGCGGCGGGAGCTGGCGACCCAGTTCGCCGAACTGCTGGACGACCCGTCCGAAGAGGTCGGCATGCACGCCGGCGGGGCACTGGTGCGGCTCGGGCCCGACGCGATCGACGAGCTCCGGAAGCGGCTCGGCGAGCCGGCCCACCGCGCCCAGTCACTGGGCGTCCTGGCGGCGATCGGGAAGGCCGCGGCGCCGGCTGTGCCCGACCTCGTCGCCGTCCTCGCGGGCAGCGACGAGGTCGCCGCCGGCGAGGCCGCCGAGGCGCTGGCCGCCGTCGGGCCGGCCGCGGTGACGGCGGTGCCGGCCCTCGAGAAACTGCTCGCCGACGCCACGCCGGCCGAGGTGCGCTACCCCGTCGCCTTCGCCCTCGGTCGGATCGGCCCAGCCGCGAAGCCGGCCGTGCCCCGGTTGCTCGAGCTTTCGACGTCCGCCGACGAGATCATGGCCACGGTCGCCACCTGGGCGGTGCTCAAGATTCAGCCCGAGGACGCGACCCTCGTCGAGCAGGCGATCCCGCTGTTGCGTCGGGCGCTCCGCGGGGAACGTGATCTGGCGCGGCTCGAGGCAGCCGTCTCCCTGGGGGACATCGGACCGGCGGCCCGCTCGGCGATCCCGCTGTTGGAACTCGTGGCCGAGGACGACCCGGTGAAGGCGGTCCGCACCGCGGCGGCCGCGGCGCTGGCCAAGATCAAGGGCAGCTGACCCCGGATCAGGGGCGGCTGGCCAGGCGGCCCGCACGACGGCCGTCGAGGACGCGTCGTCGCAGTCCGGCAAGGTCTGACGGCCCCGGGCAGCGGTGGTGCAGGACCGGCCGTCGCGCCGCCGATCTTCCTCCCGGGTGACCGCCGCATGGGCCGGCCGTCCCCGGGGGGAGACCGCGATGGCCGGCATGGGCATGCTGCAGACGCTCTGGCTGACGCGGCTGTCGAAGCCGGCGGCTGAACGCGTCGTCCATCGGCACGTGCTCCGCGCCCGGCCGCGGCGGGTCATCGAGCTGGGGCTCGGAATGCTCGTCCGCACCGAACGGATGCTCAAGGCCGCAACGCGGCCCGGCGAACCGCCGCTGCACTACGTCGGCCTGGATCGCTTCGAGGGCCGCGGCCCGGGCGACCCGCCGGGCGTGTCGCTCAAGCAGGCACACCGACGGCTGCACGGCCTGGCCCGCGTGCAGCTGGTGCCCGGCAACCTCGACACCTCCCTGGCGCGGCTCTGCAACCACCTCGGCACCTTCGACCTCGTGGTCGTCTCGGCCGACAACGACGAGCGGCACATGGAGCGGAGCTGGTTCTTCCTCCAGCGGATCACCGGCCCGCAGACGGTGCTGCTCCTGGAGTCCCGGTCCGGCGGGAGCGCGACTTGGACGCCGCTCCTGAAGCCGCGGATCGACGAACTCGCCGCCAAGTTCGTGAACCCGACGTTCCGCCGCGCAGGCTAGGCCGCGGCCGGCCTCGGTGGATCGCCGGCCCAGCGGCCGCAAAAGCCCCACCGCAGTGGCACGTGCGTGATTCAGCGGTAAATTGGGGGCTCCGGACCCGACCCCAAAAGACCCCCCGCCCGCCATGGCCGCCCCCCGCACGCTGCTCGACAAGATCTGGGACGACCACGTCGTCCATGCGCCTCCCGGCGAGTTGCCGCTGCTCTACATCGACCGGCATCTCGTCCACGAGGTGACCAGCCCCCAGGCCTTCGAGGGGCTGCGACTGTCCGGCAGGAAGGTCCGCCGGCCCGAGGCGACGTTCGCCACGCCCGACCACAACGTCCCCACGACCGACCGCCGCCTCCCGATCGCCGATCCGGTCTCCAAGCAGCAGATCGACACGCTGCGGAACAACTGCCGCGAGTTCGGCGTGCGGCTCTTCGATCTCGGCGATGCCGACCAGGGCATCGTCCACGTCATCGGCCCGGAGTTGGGAATCACCCAGCCCGGCATGACGATCGTCTGCGGCGACAGCCACACGGCGACGCACGGGGCGCTCGGGGCCCTCGCGTTCGGCATCGGGACGAGCGAGGTGGAGCACGTCCTGGCCACGCAGACGCTCCGCCAGGCCAAGCCCAAGTCGCTCGAGATCCGCGTCGAGGGACGGCTGCCGGCGGGCGTCACCGCCAAGGACCTGGTCCTCTACCTGATCGGCAAGCTCTCCACCGAGGGGGGCACCGGCCACGTGATCGAGTACACGGGGGAGGGCATCCGCAGCCTCGGGATGTCGGAGCGGATGACGGTCTGCAACATGTCGATCGAGGCGGGCGCGCGGGCGGGCATGATCGCCCCCGACGCCGTCACCTTCGACTACCTGCGGGGCCGCGACTTCGCGCCGCGCGACTTCGACCGGGCGGTGGCCGCCTGGGAGAAACTGCCCAGCGACGCCGGCGCGGTCTACGACCGGGTCGAGGTCTACCGGGCGGCCGACGTCGTGCCGCAGGTCACCTGGGGCACGAACCCCGCCCAGGTGGTCGGCGTCGACGCGGCGGTGCCGGCGCCGGACGCCTTCACGAATCCCGACGACCGCTCGAGCGCGGCGCGGGCGCTGGAATACATGGGCCTGGCGGGGGGCACGCGGATCGTCGACATCCCGCTCGACCGCGTCTTCATCGGCTCCTGCACGAACAGCCGGATCGAGGACCTGCGGGCCGCGGCCACCGTGGTCCGCGGCTACCGCGTGGCCCCGGGCGTGGAGGCGATGGTGGTGCCGGGCAGCGGCCGCGTGAAGCGGCAGGCCGAGGAGGAGGGGCTCGACCGCGTCTTCCGCGAGGCCGGCTTCGACTGGCGCGAGGCGGGGTGCAGCATGTGCCTGGGCATGAATCCGGACATCCTCACGCCCGGTCAGCGGTGCGCCTCCACGAGCAACCGCAACTTCGAGGGCCGGCAGGGGAAGGGGGGCCGCACCCACCTCGTCTCGCCGGCCATGGCGGCGGCCGCGGCCGTCAGCGGGCACTTCGTCGACATTCGC
>JBIIUP010000006.1:0-37092 GCA_044339885.1 Pirellulales bacterium
GTACGACATGGCGACGAACGGGCCGCTGGGACGCAAGCTGCGGATGGGGATCGTGGGGGGTGGCCAGGGCTCCTTCATCGGGCGGGTGCACGTCACCGCGGCCGTGCTCGACAACCGCGCGGCGCTCGTGGCCGGCGCGTTCTCCAGCGACGCGGCCCGCTCGAAGGCCAGCGCCGCCGACTACGACGTCGTCCCGGGCCGGGCCTACGGCTCCTTCCAGGAGATGTTCGACCGGGAGCGGGCCCTGCCGGCCGGCGAGCGGATCGACTTCGTCTCGATCGCGACACCCAACCACATGCACTTCCCTGTGGCCAAGGCCGCGGTCGAGGCGGGGTTCCACGTCGTCTGCGACAAGCCGCTGACGCTCACGCTCGCCGAGGCGGAGGAGCTCGCGAAGCTCGTGGCCGCGTCGAGCGTCGTGTTCGCGGTGAGCCACAACTACACCGGTTACCCGCTGGTGCGGCAGGCCCGGGAGATGATCCGCGGCGGCGAACTGGGGGAGATCCAGGCGATCCGCGCGGAGTACATCCAGGGCTGGCTGCGGACCAGGCTGGAGAGCGAGGGGCAGAAGCAGGCCGCCTGGCGGACCGACCCGGCCAGAAGCGGCGCGGCCGGCTGCTTCGGCGACATCGGCACCCACGCCTACAACCTGGGGCGCAGCATGACGGGCCTGCTGCCCGAGAAGATCTCGGCGCACCTGAAGATCTTCGTGCCGGGCCGGCCGCTCGACGACTACGGCACGGCCGTGATCCGCTACGAGAACGGGGCCCTGGGCACCGTGACCGCCTCGCAGATCAGCCACGGCCGCGAGAACGACCTGCGGATCCAGATCGACGGCACGCTCGGCAGCCTCGAATGGCGGCAGGAGGAGCCCAACGCGATGGTCGTCCGGCACAACGGCAGGCCGCACCAGATCTACACCCGCGACCCCAACGCTCCCTTCATGAACGCCGCCGGCAAGGCCGCCTGCCGGCTGCCCTCGGGCCACCCCGAGGCCTTCTTCGAGGCCTTCGCCAACGTCTACCGGGCCGCCTTCGACGACATGGCGACGGCCGCGACCGGCGGCAGTCCCGAACGGAAGGACACGGTCTATCCCAACATCCACGACGGCGTGGAGGGAATGTACTTCATCGAGCAGTCGGTGGCCTCCAGCAAGGCCGACGGTGCCTGGCTGCCGCTGAAGCATCCGCTGGCCCGCCGGTGACCCGCCCCATGGCAGCCAACGACACGCGGTACTTCGTCTTCGACATCGAGAGCGTGGCCGACGGCGCCCTGGTGTCGCGGCTGCGGTATCCGGGAGAGGATCTCGCCCCGGCGGAGGCGATCGCGAAGTACCGGGCGGAACTGCTCGCCGAGAACGGCAAGGACTTCATCCCCTACACCTACCAACTGCCGGTGTCGCTGGTGATCGCGAAGCTGGGCCGGGATCTCGGGCTCCTAGACCTGGTGGCCCTCGACGAGAAGGAGGCCCGGCCGCACGAGATCGTGCGGCTGTTCTGGGACGGCTGGCGGAAGTACGACCGGCCCCGGCTGGTGAGCTTCAACGGGCGGGGCTTCGACATGCCGCTGCTGGAGCTCTGCGCCTTCCGCTACGGGATCTCGATCCCCGACTGGTTCGCGGAGGACTCGCGGAACTTCGACCAGCCCCGCTACCGCTACAACACCACGGCCCACCTCGATCTCCACGAATGGCTCACGAACTCCGGCGCCTCGCGGTTCGCCGGCGGGCTCTCGCTGGCGGCGAACCTGATCGGCAAGCCCGGGAAGATGGACGTGGCGGGCCACATGGTGCAGGACCTGTGGGACGCGGGGAAGGCGGCCGAGATCCACGACTACTGCCGCGGCGACGTGCTCGACACCTACTTCGTCTTCCTGCGGTCCCGGGTCGTGGCCGGCGACATCGACCTGAAGCGGGAGCAGGCTCTCATCGAGCGGGCCCGCGAGTGGATCGAGGCGAAGTCCAAGACCAGCCCCGGGCTCACCCGCTACCTCGCCGCCTGGGGCAACTGGAGGAGCCCCTGGTAGGGGCCGCCCGCGACGCGGAGGTCACTCCGAGATCGCTTCCTTGATGAGCTGGATGAAGTGGTTCGCCCCGAGCTCCGCGGCCTTCTTCTCGGCCGCCCGCTTGTCGGCGTATTCGAACATCGCCAGCCGCTTCATGGCCGGGTTGAAGACGCCCCAGTAGGCCTTCATCCGCGCCTCCTTGACGGTCTTCTTGCGGCTCGGCTTCTTGGCGGCGGGCTTCTTCGGCTCCTTGGCGGGCTTCTCCTTCTTCTCCTTGACCTTCTTCTCGCCGGCCTTCTTCGCCGTCTTGCCACGGGCCTCCGCGGCCTCGGCCTGGGCCCGCAGTTCCTTCCGGTTCACCGTTTTTCTCGCCATCGCCGCCTCGCCATCCTTCCGTATCTGGGCTTCGAGTCCGGGCCCCGGGACCACGCTGGGGACCACGGTCGCCCGGCAGTATAGCGGCGGCGGTCCCCCGGGCGATGGCGAACTTTCCGGCCAGAACTGCGTCCTATACTTGATCGGCCATGACCACCGCGACCGCCCCGGAACTCGCCGCCCCGTTCGCCGCCTACCGCGGCCTCGACGACGCCCTGCTCGCCGAGCGGATCGAGGCCGTCCGCCACCGGATGGGGCCGCGGCTGGTGATCCTCGGTCACCACTACCAGCAGGACGGCGTGATCGCCCACGCCGACCTCCAGGGGGACAGCTACCAGCTCTCCCGGTCGGCGGCCGAGCGGGCCGACTGCGAGGCGATCGCCTTCTGCGGCGTCCACTTCATGGCCGAGACGGCCGACATCCTCGCCAACCGCCCGGAGAAGGTGGCGGCCCGGGGCGGCCGCCGGGTGGCGGTCGTGCTCCCCGACATGGCCGCCGGCTGCTCGATGGCCGACATGGCGGGCATCGAGCAGGTGGAAGACGCCTGGGCCGACCTGGGCACGGTCGTCGACACCGCCGACATCACCCCCGTCACCTACATCAACTCGGCGGCGAGCCTCAAGGCCTTCTGCGGCCGGCACGGCGGGATCGTCTGCACCTCCAGCAACGCCCGGGCGGTCCTCGACTGGGCGTTCGCGCGGACGAAGCGGGTGCTCTTCTTTCCCGACCAGCACCTGGGGCGCAACACCGCGCGGACGATGGGCATCCCGCTGGAGCAGATGAGCGTCTGGAATCCCCACGACCCGACGCTGGGGGGCAACTCGCGGGCCCGGCTGGAGGCGAGCCGGGTCGTCCTCTGGCAGGGGCACTGCAGCGTCCACGCGATGTTCAAGCCCGAGCACGTCGAGGCGATGCGGGCGAACATCCCGGACGTGAAGATCCTCGTCCACCCCGAGTGCGCCATGGAGGTGGTCGACAGGGCCGACCGCGTCGGCTCGACGAGCTACATCATCCGGCAGGTCGAGGACGCGCCGCCGGGCACGAAGTGGGCGATCGGCACGGAGCTCCACCTCGTGAAGCGGCTGGAGAAGAACCACCCCGAACAGACGATCCGCTTCCTCTCGCCCGTCGTCTGCATGTGCGCGACGATGTACCGCATCGACCTGGCCCACCTCTGCTGGAGCCTCGAGCACCTCGAGCGTGGCAAGCCCGTGAACGTGATCCGCGTGGACGACGAGACGGCGAAGTGGGCCGTCACGGCGCTGGAGCGGATGCTCGCCGTGAGGTGAGCCGGCGGCGGCCGGCGAGGGCCGCGCCGGCCAGGCCGATCCCCGCGAGGGCCCAGGTGGAGGGCTCGGGGACCGGGGCCACGTCGGTGATGACGACGAAATACGGGTTGGAGGGATTCGCGCTGTTGGGCAGCACGGGCAGGCCGCTGAAGGGCACGTTGACGGAGGGCGAGCCCACCGGCAGGAAGCCGTTCCCCTTTTCGAGGTCGGAGGAGATCTGGTCGATCAGCGCCATGCCCATGGTGACCTCCCCGAACACGGTGTATCCCGAGGGGTTGAGCGGACTCATGCCCGGATCGAGATCCGTGTTGTCGTCGACGTTGATGTACCACTGGCTGGTGGCGCTGTCCGGGTCGACCACCCCGGTGATCGAGTCGGCCGTCAGGGCCATGGCGATCGTGCCCCGGAGGTTCGAGAGGCCGGCCTCGTTCTGGATGGCGGCGAAGGTCGAGACGAAATCGAGGCTGCTGCCGTAGACCGTGCCGTCGCCGGCCGTGATCACGTAGCCGCCCCCCTGGACGACCTGCACCCCCTCGACGGCGTCGGTCGTGGTGCGGTGGATGATCGTGTTGGTGTAGCTGCCGTTGTTCACGTAGTTCAGGAAGTTCGCCACGGTGACAGGAGCCTGGTCGGCGAAGAGCGTGACCTCGAACGTGAGCGCTGGGTTGTCCCAGATCGTGAACAGCACCGACGGGTTCGTGACGTCGGCGGCGGCGGGCCGGGCCGGGCCGAGGAGCAACGCGGCGGCCAGGGCGACGAGCGAGGGGATGCGACGAGCGGCAGGCATGGCGTGACTCCCTTCCGACGTGGGCGCCAGCGAGCAGCGCAAGCGGCGGGGAACGACTGCCAGAGGACTGCCGGCGACGATCCCGCGAGGGATCAGGAACCGCCCGGCACGATCGCTACCGACGAGACACCCGGCGCTCGGCCCACGGATCGTGGGCGGGCGGCTGCGAGGCACTCACGCGGTCAGTAGCGGTTCCAAAAAAGAGCGTGCGGGACACTCGCCCGACACCGCTTCGAAGATAGGCCGCGTCGGCGTCCCATGCAAGCGGCCGGTGCCGGATGCCGTGAGTCCGCGGCGGGTCGGGAGTCACCCCGGCCCGGCCTCCCCGGAGAGCTGCCCGTGGAGGGCGACGAGCCGCCGGTGCCGCTTGTAGCCGCGGTCGAGCACGGCCGCGGCGGCCGGCCGCGGGGTGAAGCGGGTCGGGGTGTCGGTGGCGTGGCGGGCGAGGAATTCAGCCCAGGGACAGGACTTCCCGGCCAGCTCCGCATGGCGGTAGGCGGCCAGCAGAGCCGCCCCGCGGGCCGTGCCCTCGGTGGCACCGTCGAGGAGAGCGACCGGGGTCTTGAAGGCGTCGGCGAGAATCTGGCCGAGGGCCGGGGTCTTCGTGATCCCCCCGGAGAGGACGATCTCGGTCCGTGGAAACCCTTGTTCATCCAGCTCCGAGGAGCCCATGCGGAGGTTGAAGATCGTGGCCAGGAGCATCGCCTTGGCGACGTTGCCCGGCGTCGCGTTCGTCGGGTTGAGCCCGATCACGCCCGCCGAGCCGCCGTGGGACACGCCGAGTCCGGGCTCGTCGTCCATGAAGGGCAGGGCGGCCAGGCCGCCGCAGTCGTCGGCCGCGGCCAGCAGCTGCGGCATGACCGCCGCGAAGGCATCGCCGCCGGCCGCCGCCCGGCCGAACATTTCCACGACCGCGTTCATCGCCGTGGTGCCGTTCCGCAGGAAGACCATGTTGATCGGCCGGCCGTCGGGGGCGCAGAAGTGGTCGATGGCGCGGGAGATGCCGCGGAAGGGGCGGTCGCCCACGGCGTTGGCGACGACGCTGGTGCCGAAGCTCATCGCCACCAGTCCCGGCGCGGCGATGAGCGAGCCGGCGAGCGCAGCCGGCTGGTCCCCTTCGGCCGGCGCCACCGGGATGCCCTGCGGCAGTCCCAGGATCGCCGCCCCGCGGGCGTCGAGCGTGCCGCCGTCCGCGCCGGCCCGGCGGACGGCCGGCAGCAGCTCGCCGAGCGGCGGCAGCCGCGGCCGCCCCGGCTCGCGGGCCACGAGGGCATCGAACGCGGCGAGCAGCTTCGCGTCGTAGCCGAGCGTCGCCTGATCGACGGGGAACATGCCGGAGGCGTCGCCGATGCCGAGCGTGAAGCGGCCGGTGAGGAGCCGGGCGATCCAGCCGGCCGGCGTCGTGATCCGCGCGGTGCGGGCGGCCAGCTCGGGCCGCTGGCGGATCGTCCACAGCCAGCGGGCGACGGTCATTCGCTTGGGCACCTTGACGCCGAAGAGGGCGGTGAGTTCGTGGCCCTCCGCTTCGTTCCGCGCGTCGCACCACAGCCGGGCCGGCGCCAGCGGCGCGTCGTCGGAGCCGGCGAGCACCTCGCCGTGCATCTGTCCGGAGATGCCGATGCCACGGACGTCCATGCCGCTGCCGGCGGCGGCCAGCCGCTCGCGGAGCTGCCGCATCGCGGCGCCGAGGGCCGCCTCCCAGTCTGCGGGCCGCTGCTCGTAGCAGTCGGGGCCGAGCCCCGGCACCATGTCGTAGCGTCCCTCGCCGTGTCCCAGGATCCGCAGCTGGTCGTCGGTGAAGATCACCGAGAGCCCCTGCGTGCCGGCGTCGATGCCCAGAAAGCCGGACCGGTTCATGCGCGGACGTCCTCGAGGAAAGGGAGACCCGGCGTATCGTCGCGCGGCAACGCCGGGCTGACAAGCGGCGGTTCGGGAGCCCGGTCGCCGTGCGACCGGAAAGTAGACCGGTCGCCGTGCGACCGGTTTGGTAGACCGGTCGCCGTGCGACCGGAATGCGGGCGGGGCTGCGTCGGACGACGCCGTGCGGCCGGATTCCCGGTTGCACGGCAACCGGGCTACCGTTCCCGAAGCGGCAGCCGCGCGCGGCGATTCGGTAGACCGGTCGCCGTGCGACCGGAATGCGGGCGGGGCCGCATCGGACGACGCCGTGCGACCGGCCGGCTGGTCTCAGGCGTCCCAGCGGACCCTCGCCGAGCCGCCCGGGCCGCGGGTGCCGCAGAACGCGACGTCGATGCCGAGGGCCCGGGCGACCGCCGCCTTGAGGAGGGCGGCCCTGTCCGCCCCGGCGGCATCCCGGGCGTAGGCCACCTGCACGTGGTTCGCCTTGTGGCGGGCCATCATCTGGTCGCGGGAGACGCCGTAGGTCACCGCGTGCATGATCGGCCACTCCCGCGTCGTCGCCTCCAGCCGCCGCCGCGTCTCGGCCTCCGGCAGCGCGACGACCCGGGCCCGGCCGATGTCCATCCGCAGCCGCTCGGCGCCGCCGGCGTGATCCACCCAGATCCGGCTCCAGACGATCTCGCCGGGCCGGCTCACCCCGGAAAGCGTGCTGCCGCCGAGTTGGAAGTACATCGGCGGCTGCCGCCAGCCGCGGGCCCCCTTCCAGCCGCCGACGAAGTGCGCCGGCGGCGCGCCCCCCGAAATCTGAAACACCCAGACCCACTGGTCGGTCGACCGCGACTGGTCCCAGTCGCCCCACCGCAGGTCGTGGAGCGTGGTCTCCACCGGCTCGCCGACCGCCGCGTGGACCCGGCTGGTGAGCAGGCCGTCGAGACCGGCGCACTCGTCGACCTCGTTGAAGTGGACGAGCGGCCGCCCCTTGAAGAGGACGCGGCTGGCGCCGGCGGCGGTGACCGGGGGCCGGTTCGTGTCGTTGAGCATGCCCTCGACGAGGTCGCTCGCCGGCAGCAGATCCTTGAGCCCCTGCTGGTACTGGATGCCGATGCAGTCGCAGCCGAACCGGTCGGCGATCCGCAGGGCCGCGATGTACATGCGGCACTGCGAGAGCACCTGGGACCGCGTGAGCTCCGTGCGTTCGTCGCGGCCGAAGTGGAACCGCATGCCGGCCTGCTCGAGCCAGCGGAACACCCCCCGGGCCTCGGCCTCGGCGACGCGGGTCGTCTCGTGGTAGAGCGCGCTCTGGCTGAGCCGCTCCTTGAAGACGCCGAGAGCGTGGAGCAGCCGGTCGGGCACGATGGCGTTCTCCATCCCCATGCAGCCCTCGTCGAAGACGCCCATGAGCGCCTTGCGGCGGCGGAGGTCGGCGGCGATCCGCTCCGCCGTGGCGGCGATCGCCGCCGGGACTCGCACGGCGGCGATCGGCACGACGTGGCTGGTGTCGTGGTGGACCGCACGATGGTCGAGCCAGGCGCGGAGGTGGCGGAGAAAGCTCGGGCTCGCGAAGTCGTCGGCCCAGAGCGTCTCGTAGGGCACGCCCGCCTTGGTCAGCGAGCCGTTGAGGTTGAGCATGCCGACGAGGCCCGGCCACCGGCCCGACCAGTTGGCCACCGTGAGGATCGGGCCGCGGTGGGTGGTGAGGCCGGGGAGGACGTGGCTGGAGTACTGCCAGACCGCCTCGGCGATGACCAGCGGCGCCGCGGCGTCGATGCCGGCGAACACCTCGAGCCCCTCGCGGGCGCTGGCGATGAACCCGTGGCCGCGGCCGCGGGACACCGGATGGCCGCGGACGAGCCTCCAGCCGGCCCGGGCGAAGGCCGCCGTAAGGTCGGCCTCCAGCGACTTCTGGGCCGGCCAGCAGCAGCGGTTGGCCTCCTCGCGGAGGTCGCCGCTGGCCACGAGCACCGCCGTGCGGCCGGCACCGGTGGTCCGGACCGCCGGCCGCCGGCCCTTGGGAAGCTTGGTCGCCATGGTCGCACCGAGCCGCGGGTTGGATTCCTGCGCGCCGCAAAAACTATACTCGCGGTCCCGGCCCGCCGGCCCGCGGCTGCTCGCGGTCGCGGGAAACCGCCGGGACACCGTCGTCGGGCCCCGCGTCGCCCGTGTCGGATTCGAGACAGGAGTCTGTGATGAACGTTTCCGCGAGGACCGCCATGACCTGCACGACGGGTGCCGCCGCGGCCGGCCTGCTGGCGGTCGGCATTGCCATCGGCGGGTCGCTGCCCTGGTTCGCCGCCCGGCCGGTGCATGCGGTGTCGGCGACGGCCAACGACGCCTTCGCGGTCTGCACGGCGCCGCTCAACGAAGACGCCGAAGGCTTCTTCATCCTCGACTTCGAGACGGGCGACCTGTCGGGGGGCGTCCTCGGCCAGCAGGGGAACGGCCTGAAGTTCACCCGCGGCTACCGGCGGAACGTGCTCCCCGACCTGGGGTTCAAGCCGGGCAAAGTGAAGAACCCCCGGTTTCTGCTGGTCTCGGGCATCGGCCCCGAAGCCGGTCCGCAGGTCTCCCGCTCGGTGCTCTACGTGACCGACGTGTCGACGGGCGTGACGGTGGCCTACGCCATCCCCCTGGCCGCCGCGGCCGCGGGCTCGATCGAACTGGTGCCGCTCGACGTCGCCCGCCCCCGCGGCGCCCCGGCCAAGGCGCCATGAGCGGCCCGCCCGAGGCGGCCGCCGCCACCGTCGCCTGCACCGTCAACGGGTCGGCCCACGAGGCCCCCGCGGGCGCCAGCGTGCTCGACCTGGTCATGCTCCTGGGATTCGGGGGGCGGCCGATCGCGGTCGAGGTCAACGAGACGGTCGTCCCGAAAAAAGCCCTCGGAGCCTGTATGATCAAGGCCGGCGACCGCATCGAGATCGTGACGCTCGTGGGCGGTGGCTGACCTGGAAGCGCGCCACCGATGCCGAAGCCCACGACCGCCGTCCCGGCGTCGACCCGCCCCGGCGGGCCGGATCCGATGCCCGAGGATTCGCCCCTCGTCGTGGGCGGCATCAGCCTCGCCAGCCGGCTGATCGTGGGGACCGGGAAATACGCCACGCTCCCGGAGATGGCCCGCTGCCTGGAGGCGTCCGGGGCCGACTGCGTCACGGTGGCCGTCCGCCGTGAGCGGCTCGTCAACGCCGCCGGCGAGAACATCCTCGACCATCTCGATCCCGCCCGCTACACCCTCCTGCCCAACACCGCCGGCTGCTTCACCGCGGCCGACGCGGTGCGGGTGGCGCGGCTGGGGCGGGAGCTCCTCCGCGACCTGGGCAACCCCGGGGCCGACTGGGTGAAGCTCGAGGTGCTCGGCGACCAGCGGACGCTGCTGCCCGATCCCGTGGGGACGCTGGAGGCGACGGCACAACTGGTGGCCGACGGCTTCACCGTGCTCGTCTACTCCAGCGACGATCCCGTGGTGGCGCTGCGGCTGAAGCAGCTCGGCGCCGCCAGCGTGATGCCCGCCGGCAGCCCCATCGGGTCCGGCCAGGGCATCCTCAACGCCAACAACCTGCGGATCTGCATGGAGTATCTCAAGGGGGACGATCCGAGCTATCCCGTCATCGTCGACGCGGGCGTGGGCACGGCGAGCGACGTGGCGGCCGCGATGGAGCTGGGCGTGGACGGCGTGCTCCTCAACACGGCCATCGCCCACGCCGCGGAGCCGCTGCGGATGGCGGTCGCGATGCGGGCCGCCTGCCACGCCGGCCGGCAGGCCTTCCTCGCCGGGCGGATCCCGCGGCGGCTCTACGCCACCGCCTCGAGCCCCGAGGAGGGAACGATCTCCGGCGGTCGGCGACCCCGGTAGTCAGCCATGCTCGCCAAGCGGATCATCCCCTGCCTCGACGTGGAGAAGGGCAGGGTCGTGAAGGGGACGAGGTTCCTCGACCTGGCCGACGCGGGCGATCCCGTCGAGGTGGCGGCCCGCTACGAGGCCGAGGGGGCCGACGAGCTGGTGTTCCTCGACATCACGGCGAGCCACGAGGGACGGGCGATCATGCTCGACGTCGTGCGGCGGGTGGCCGAGACGATCTTCATGCCCTTCACCGTCGGCGGCGGCATCCGCACGCTCGCCGACGCCTGCGCGCTGGTGCAGGCCGGGGCGGAGAAGGTCAGCATCAACTCCTCCGCGGTGCGGACGCCGGAGCTGGTGACGGCGGTCGCCGACCGCCTGGGAAGCTGCGCGACGGTGGTGAACATCGACCCCAAGCGGGTCGTCCGCGACGGCCGGGAGATGTGGGAGGTGTTCGTCAACGGCGGCCGGGTGCCGACCGGCATGGAGGCGGTGGCTTGGGCGCGGCGGGTCGAGCAGCTCGGCGCCGGCGAGATCGTGCTGACGTGCATGGATCGCGACGGCACGCGGGAGGGCTACGACCTGGAGATCACCGCGGCCGTCAGCCGGGCCGTCGGAATCCCCGTCGTGGCCAGCGGCGGGGCCGGCCGGGCGGAGCACCTGGCCGACGCCGTCGAGCGGGGGGGTGCCGACGCGGTGCTCGCGGCTGGTATCTTCCACTTCGGCAGCTGCTCGATCCGCGAGGTCAAGGAACTGTTCGTGACCCGCGGCATCCCGGTCCGCATCGCCCCCGGCTGATCCCGTCCCCCTCCCCGTCCCGCCGCGCCCGTCCCTCCGCCCGCGATCCACGATGTCAGCCATCGACCCGCCCGCCTCCGCCGCGGCCGCCGGCATCAGGTCGGCCCATGGCCAGCTCGCCCCCCTGGAGATCGACCGCTTCTTCGAGGCGCTCGTGAAGCTCCAAGGCAGCGACCTCCACCTCAAGGTCGGCCAGCCGCCGTTCCTGCGGGTGAAGGGGGCGCTGCAGCCCGTCAAGGCGCCGCGGCTCGACGATGCGGACATGGAGCGTCTCTGCCTCCCGCTGCTCGACGAGCGGCAGAAGAAGATCCTCGAGGTCGACGGCGGGGCCGACTTCGCCCACACCGCCGTGGTCGAGGGCGTGAAGTGGCGGTTCCGCGTCAACCTGCTCTACCAGCAGGGCTCCCTGGGGCTGGTGGCCCGCCGGGTCAACAACACCATTCCCGACTTCAAGGGCCTCTATCTCCCCGCCGCCATCGAGCGGCTCTGTCAGCTCGACCAGGGCCTCGTGCTCCTGGCCGGCGTGACGGGTTCGGGCAAGAGCACGACGATCGGGTCGATGCTCAACTACATCAACCAGAACTACCGCAAGCACATCCTCACGCTCGAGGACCCGATCGAGTTCATCTACACCGAGGACAAGTGCCTGATCAACCAGCGGGAGGTGGGCACCGACGTGCGGAGCTTCGAGGTCGGGATGAAGCACGCCGTCCGCGAGGATCCTGACATCATCGTCGTGGGCGAGATGCGGGATGTGGAGACCTTCAGAACGGCGATCCACGCCGCGGAGACCGGGCACCTGGTGTTCGGCACCATCCACGCCTCGAACGCACCGAGCACGATCTCCCGGATCCTCGACCTCTTCCCGCAGGAGGAGCATCCGGCGATCCGCAGCGCCATGGCCTTCAACATGAAGGGCATCGTCGCCCAAAAGCTGGTCAAGTCCATCAAGCCGGGCGTCAACCGCGTCCCGGTCGTCGAGCTGATGTTCTTCGACGCGCTGGTGCGGAAGTACGTCCTCGAGGAGCAGGAGCACCTCCTCGGCGACCACATCAAGAAGTCGTTCCGGGACGGGATGCAGGACTTCACCATGAGCCTCAAGAGCCTCGTGGACCAGGAGCTCATCGACCGGGCGTCGGCCTTGGAGATCGCCCCCAACCGGGAGGCGCTGACGATGGCACTCAAGGGAATCGGGGTCACCTGATCGGCCATGCCGTTCCTGAAAGCCATTCGCGGGTCCGGCGCCGGCAGGCACCCGGCGGCGCGTTTCGAGCCGCCGGTCGACGCCACCGCGGAGCAGGTCGCGGCGCGGAAGGAGGCTGCCGGGCTGCCGGGGTATCGGCTGGCGGAGCAGCGGTTCGGCGGCGCGATCGCGGCCGGCGCGACGGCCGTCCTCATCGAGGTCGCCGGCACGCGGGCGATCGTGCGGCACAGGATCGACAACGCCTGGCAGCAGGCCGAGCCGTTCGAGGGAGACGAAGGCGCGAAGGTCGCGGCGGCGCTGGAGAAGCTCGCCGGTCCGCTCGTGGTCGACGCCGACGGCGCGGCGGAGGGCGGGTTCGTCGTCACCGTGGCCGAGGCCCGCAGGCCGTGCCGGCTCTCGGTCCGCGCGGTGCCGGCGGGCTCCCGCGTGCTCGTGGTGATGGGCGGTGAGCTGCCGGCACAGCAGCCCGGAGGGCTCGCGGGACTCCTGGGAAAGATGGTGCCGGGCCGCCGGGAATCCGCCGCGGCGGCGGCTGCGGATCCGACACTGCCGGCCGTCGATTTCGCGGCGGAGTCCGCGGTGCGGGTGGCCGGGATTGAGGGCGCCCAACGGGCCCGCGAACTCCTCGCCGCCGCCGTCCTCGCGCGGGCCGGCGGGATCGCGATGGAGGTTCAGGGGAAGCAGGCGGGCGTCCATCACGACGTCGACGGGGTGTGGCGGCCGGCAGCGACGCTCGACGCGGCCGCCGGCGCCGCCGTCACCGGGGCCTTCCTGGCCGCCGCGGCGATCGACCAACGCCAGGGCGGTCGGCGCCGGTCGGGCGGCTGCGAGATCCTGGTCGACGGCAAGCCGTCCCGGTGCACCGTCAGGACCCAGGCCGTGACGGGGGGCGAACGGATCCTCGTCGAACTGGAGCACGGGCGGCCGCGGTTCAAGACTCCCGCCGACCTGGGCATGTCGGCCGCAGTCGCCGGTCGCGTCGCCGAACTGGTCGCGCTCGACCGCGGCATCCTCGTGGTCGCCACCCCCCGGCACGGTGGCCTGGCATCGCTGTTCAACGGCGTGCTGCAGTCGATCGACCGGCTGCTGCGGGACGTCGTGGCCCTGGAGGATGCGGCCTTCCCGAGAGCCGCAATCCAGAACGTCAGGCAGGTCCGCTGGGACCGGGCGGCGAAGCTGACGCCGGTCGCCGTGCTCGAGAAGGCGGTCCGGGACGATGCCCGCGTGCTGGCCACCTGCGACCTGGAAGATGCGGACCTGGCCCGCAACCTGGCCGCCCAGGCGGAACAGGGGCGGCTCGTGATCGTCGGGCTCCGCGGCGGCGACGCCGTCGACGGCATCGCGAACCTGGCCGGGCTCGGAGTCGCGGGCGACGCGCTCGGGCGGCTGCTGGTCGGCTCGATCGGCGGCCGGCTGGTGCGGAAGCTCTGCCCGAAATGCCGCGAGGACTACCTGCCCTCGCCGGAGGAGCTCGCCTGGGTCGAGTCCGCGGCCCGGGATCGCGCCGCGCTCTACCGCGCCCGGCAGGGTGGGTGCGGCGTCTGCGGCGGCACCGGCTACCTGGGACGCACCGGCATCTTCGAGATCGCCGCCGGGCCGACGCTCAACCGCGCGCTGGCTGCGGCCGCGGATGCCAAGGAGCTGCGGAAGGCGGCCGTCAGGGACGGCATGGTGCCGCTGGCCAACGAGGCGCGGCGACTCCTCGCCGAAGGCGTGACGTCGCTGGCCGAGATCCGCCGGGTGTTTCGCAAGGGTTGACCGCCGAGGTTGACCGCGGGAGTGGCCGCCGATGAACGCCGACGACGACACGGTCCGAGACGGGGCGACTGACACCGCCGTGGGCTACCGGCCGGTGAGCGGCCTGGCGGTCGCGGCCGCGGTCGCCGGCCTGGCCGCATCGCTGGCGGTCGTGAGTCCCCTGTTCGCGATGCTGCCGCTGGTGGGCATCGCGCTGGCGGCCGCCGCGATCGCCGACGTCGACCGCGCCGGCGCCCGGAAGGCGGGCGGCTGGGCGGCCCTGGTGGGGCTCGCCCTGTCGATCGGCTGCGGCGCCCAGGCGGCGAGCTCCGTGCTCGTGAGCCGTTGGATCGGCCAGCGGCGCGCGGTCGCGGCCGCGAGCATCTGGTTGGAGGCGATCGGCGACCGCCGGCTCGCCGATGCCGCGAGCATGTGCGCGCCGGCGATGTTCACGCCCGGTGCCGCCCCTGCCGGTGCCGAGGCGGCCCTCGCCGCGCTGCCGGGCGTGGCCGCGGCGACGGCGTGCACCGCGGTGGCCGCGGCCTCGGCGACCGAGGATCCATCCGGTGAAGGCTGGGCCGTGCGGCTGACGCTCCGGAGCTGCGCCGGGGCGCCGGACCGCCGGCCGCGGCTCGTCGTCCGCCTCGTGCCCGCGCCGGCGTCCGGACCCCGGGGCCCCGTGGAACGCTGGACCGTCACGGGCGTCGACGTCGACGGTTAGAGCGCATGCGGCTTTCGTGGAGCGTCGGCTCGGGGGCGGCAAAAGTCTCGTCGCTGTGGGCCGAAGCGGCCCAAGGCTCCTCGAGCGTTCGCCGACCCCCTTCGCCTCGTCACCAGGATTGCAGAGCCGATGCTCCACAGAGGTCGATCGCGCTCTAGCTCTCGGACGTGAAGCATCGGACGGCGTCGATCGAATCAACGCCGGCCGCGAGCATCACCAGCCGGTCGAAGCCCAGCGCCGCCCCCACGCCCTCCGGCATGGCCGCACCGTGGCAGTCGAGCAGGCTGCCCGGCACCGGCAGCGGGGCGCGGCCGTCGGCGACGCGGGCGGAGTTGGCCGCCTCGATCCGCGTCTCGAGCGGCCCGCGGCGGGTCTCCTCCTCCCAGCCGTTGGCCAGCTCCACGCCCCGGCAGAACAGCTCGAACCGCAGGGCGGCGGGCGGCTCGGCGGCCGCGATCCGCGCCAGCGCGGCCTGCGAGGCTGGCCAGCGCTCGAGCATGACTGGTCGCCCGTGGCCCAGGTGCGGCTGGACGGCCTCGGCGAGAAGCATCTCGAACGCGCGGTCCCGCCGCTCCGCCTCGGGGAGCCTCGCGGCGGACTCCGGCAGCTCGAGGCCGGCCCGCCGCACCGCGTCCTCCAGTTCGGCAGCCCCGGCCTCCAGTGGATCGACGCCGGCATGGGCGCCGAAGGCGTCGCTGCAGCTGACGCGGTCGATCCCCCGGGTGCCGAGCACGGTCGCACAGAGCCGCTCGAGCACCACAGCGGCGTCGTCGAGCCCCGTGCCGGGGGCGTACCACTCCAGGAGCACGAACTCCAGGTCGTGCTGGCGACCGCGCTCGCCGGCGCGGAACGACCGGGCCAGCTGGTAGATGGGCCCCGACCCGGCCGCCAGCAGTCGCTTCATGAGCGCCTCGGGGCTGGCCTGGAGGTAGCGCTCCCCGCCAGAGTCGCCCTCCAGCCGCACCGTCACCGGATCGATGTGCGCCTCGGGGAGCACCTCGCGGGCGAGCACGGGGGTGTCGACCTCGAGGAACCCCAGGCCGTCGAAGAGCCCGCGGACCTGCCGCCGCACGCGGTCCCGGAGCTCGAGCACCTGCCGGGCGTTCATGCCGTCCGCCGCCTCCTCGTCCGCCCGCGCCGCCCCGGACGGGCGACTTCGACGGCTCCTACTGGAACCGCAGGCGGCAGGGGGGCCGGGGCTGCCCGTGCCGTCTCGCCCGGACGTTCCCTTCGGCCCTCCGGGCCTGCGCTCACTCGATGCTGCCCTCGCTTCACCATCCTGGTTTCGCTCGGCCAGCAACGCCGGCTCGCCGGCACGGGCAACCCCTCGTGCTGTCGGATGGTTTGAGCTCTCACTCTCGTGAAAGTGGGAGCCGTCTCAGTTGCGGGCCCCGGCCGCGGCGCCCGCGAGCTTCTCGGCGGACTCCCGGTAGACGAGCACCGGGCACGGCGCCCGCCTCACGATGGCCTCGGCCACGCTCCCCATGAGGATCCGGAGCATGCCCGTGCGGCCGTGCGTGCCGAGCACGATCATCTCGGCCTGCTCGTCGGCCGCGATCCGCAGCACCTCGCCGGCCGGGTCGCCCATGGTGAGGCGGTGCGCGAACGGCACGGCGGGATCCTTGGGCTTCACGTCCTCGAGCATCTTGAGGATCCGTTCGGAGTTCGGCTCCGGCAGGCCGTAGTAGAGCTCGCCGCCGCCGTAGGCGAGCGGCGGCTCCTCCGCGTGGACGATGAGGAGGCGGGCTCCGCTCGCCTTGGCGAGCGACTCGGCGTGGGTGAGGGCCGCGTCGCTGGCCGTGGAGAAGTCGGTCGGGAAGACGATCGTTTTTTGGGTCCGCGTCATGGAATTGGCCTCCGAGGACGGGACAAGTGTACGTCTCACCGCAGCCGCATGCCGGGGAGGGCGCCGGAATCCGGTGAAAGCAGGTAGACACCTGGGGCTCCGGCCCCGCTGGCGGCCACCACCATGCCCTCGCTGAGCCCGAACTTCATCTGCCGCGGCGCGAGGTTGGCGACCACCACCACCAGCCGCCCCACGAGCGCCGCGGGCTCGTGAAAGCCCTTGATGCCGGCGAAGACCGTCCGCGTCGAGTCGCCACCGAGGCTGACGGTGAGCTTGAGCAGCTTCTTCGCCTCGGGCACCTCCTCCGCCGCGACGATCCGTGCCACGCGGAGGTCCACCTTGGTGAAGTCGTCGATCGTGCACTGGGGGGCGAGCGGCTCGGCGGCCAGCGGTTCGGCGGAATCGGCCGGGGTCGGGGACGAGGTCATAGGGGACGCTCCTGGGGGCGGGGGCGGAGGGGCGGCCGCGCGGGCGGCGGCCATGAGGGCTTCGACCTGCGCCGGCTCCACCCGGCGCATGAGCGGTTGGAACGGTCCGACGGGCAGGCCCGCCAGCGGCGTCAGCGACTCTTCCCACGAGCGGATCGGGCCGCCCACGAGGCGACCCGCCTGCTCCGCGAGGCCGGGCAGCACCGGCGCCAGGTAGACGGCGAGCTGCCGGAAAAGGTTGAGGGCCACGGTCGCCACGTCCTGGAGCCGCGCCGCGGAGTCCGGACCCGCCTTGGCCAGCTGCCAGGGCCGCTCCGCGTCGACGTAGGCGTTGGCCCGGTCGGCGGCGAGCATCACCAGCCGCATCGCCCGGGCGGTGTCGCAGGCCTCGTAGGCCTCGGCGATCGCCGCGCCGTCGGCCGCCCCCCGGGCGAAGAGCCCGTCGTCCGCGGGATAACCGGGCGACAGGCCCGTCGCCTCCAGCCACCGCGCCGTGCGGCTGGCGAGGTTCACCACCTTGCCCACGAGGTCGGCGTTCACCTTGGTGGTGAACTCCTCGAGGTTCAGGTCGATGTCGTCGATGCCGCCGGAGAGCTTCGCGGCGTAGTAGTAGCGGAGCATGCCGGGATCGAGGTGCTCCAGGTAGGTCCGCGCCAGGAGGAACGTGCCCCGGCTCTTCGACATCTTCTGGCCGTTCACGGTGAGGAAGCCGTGCACGCGGACCTTGGCCGGCAGCGCGAGCCCCGCGGCCTCGAGCATCGCGGGCCAGAACAGGGTGTGGAAGTAGGTGATGTCCTTGCCGATGAAGTGGTGGATCTCCGCGCCGGCCCGGCGGTCCCACCAGTCGTCGAACCTTGCCCCCTCGCGGTCGCACCACTCCGCCGTGGCCGCCAGGTAGCCCACCGGGGCGTCGAACCAGACGTACCAGTAGTGGCCCGGGGCGTCGGGAATCTCGAAGCCGAAGTAGGGGGTCGGCCGGGAGACGTCCCAATCCCGCAGGGGCTCGCCGAGGAAGTGGCCGGCGAGGTAGTTGGCGATCCGGGGATCGACGGCGCCGCTCGACTGCGTCCAGGTCGCGAGGAAGTCGTGCAAAGGCTCGAGCTGCACGAAGAGATGCTCGGCCGACCGCGGCTCCGGCCGGGCGCCCGACAGCGTGCTCACCGGATCGACGAGGTCGGCCGGGGAGTAGGTCGCGCCGCACCGCTCGCAGGAGTCGCCGTACTGGTCGGCCGCGCCGCACTTCGGGCAGCCCCCCTTCACGAACCGATCGGCCAGGAACACGCCGGCCACCGGGTCGAAGAGCTGTTCGACGGCCCGCGTGACCACCAGGCCGCGGGCCCGCAGCCGCTGCCAGATCTCGCCGCAGAGCCGGCGGTTGGCGTCGCTGTCGGTGGAGCCGTAGTGGTCGAAGGCCACCTGGAAGCCGGTGAAGTCGGCCAGGTGGGCCTCCCGCATGGCGGCCACGAGATCCCGCTCGGAGACCCCTTCGGCGCGGGCCCGGATCATGATCGCGGTGCCGTGCGTGTCGTCCGCGCAGAGATAGATGCAGGCGTGGCCGCGGAGCTTCTGGAAGCGGACGAAGATGTCGGTCTGGACGTACTCGACCAGGTGGCCGAGGTGGATGTGCCCGTTGGCGTAGGGCAGGGCCGACGTGACCAGGATCCGGCGGTTCAAGGATGCGGGCATGCGGACGCGCGGAGGGGGGTCGGCCGCCGCGGATTGTAGGAGCCCGCGCGGACCGGGGAAACAGCAGCGTCGCCGGGCGGATGGGCAATTCCCGGCCGCCGCCGCGACGGCAAAGTGATCTTGTCGTCGCGCGGGACGGGCGGCAGTATCCCGCCCGCTCGCAGGGCGGCGAGCCGAATCGAGAGCCGAAGAACCGCCCGACCGGAGCCCCGGACGATGTCCCTGCCGCCTCTCTCCAGAGCCTGCCCGCCGCGCCCGGACGCGGCCATCCTCGGCCTCGTCGCCGCCTGGTGCCTGGCCGCCGCGGCGGTGCCGGCGGCCGCCAATCCGGCCGCGTCTGCCATGTCGGGCGACGTCGTCCTGCTCGACTTCACCGCGTCGTGGTGCGGCCCTTGCCGGCAGATGGCGCCCCTCATCGGCGAGATCTCGGCCGCGGGGTGGGTGGTGCGGCACGTCGACGTCGATCGCGAACAGGAGCTCGTCCGCCGCTTCGCCGTGACCGGCGTCCCCTGCTACGTGCTCCTCGTCAAGGGGAGCGAGGCCGGCCGCATCGACGGCGCGACGACCCGCGCCGAACTGGAACAGCTGCTCGAACGGGCCGCCGTGCCGCTGGGCGCCGCCCCGCCGGTGGCCCGGTCGCAGGCCGCCCCGCCCGCCGGGCCCGGCATCCCGCTCCCCGTGGCCCTGGCGTCCGCACCGCTGGCCACCGAGCCGCCGCCGTCCCGTCCCGGACGCGGGGCCGCCCTCGCGCCGCCGACCGCCGTCGATCCCGTCCGGCTGGGCGATCCCGTCCAACTGGGCGTCGACCCGGGCCGCTCCGACGCCGCTGCCCGCCTCGAGCCGGCGGCCGCGCCGCCGCGGGAGTTCGCCGCCGACCCCGCCGCCGCGCCGCTGCCCGGAGCCGCCCGGGCCGACCTCGAGCGCCGGCTGCTCCAGGCGACCGCCCGGCTGCGGGTCGAGGACGCCGCGGGCGTCAGCTGGGGTACCGGCACGGTGATCGACTGCCGCCAGGGAGAGGCCCTCATCCTCACCTGCGGCCACATCTTCCGCGACTCGCAGGGCAAGGGACGGATCGAAGTCGACCTGTTCGCGCCGGCGGGAGGCCGGGGCATCGCGGGTCAGGTCGTGTCGTGGGACCTCAAGCGCGATTTGGCGCTGGTGAGCGTGTTCACCGACGTGCCCGTCGAGCCGGTGCGGGTGGGAGGCACGGACCGCCGCGCCGCGGCCGGCGACGCCGTCGTCACCGTCGGCTGCAACGGCGGCGCCGACCCCACGATCCACCACAGCCGCGTCACGGCGGTCGACAAGTACCTCGGCCCGCCGAACGTCCAGGTCGCCGGGCAGCCGGTGCAGGGCCGCAGCGGCGGCGGGCTCTTCGCCATCGACGGCACGCTCATCGGCGTGTGCAACGCCGCCGACCCGGCAGACAACGAGGGGCTCTTCGCGGCGCTGCCGGCCATCCACGAGCAGCTCGACGAGGCCGGGCTCGCCTTCGTCTACCGCAACGTCTACCCGAGCAACGGCCTGGCGTCGGCGGCGGCCGGCGACGCGCCGCACGTCCCCGCGATGCCGGCCGAGATGCCGGACGTCTCGTTCGATCGCCGCGACCGCGACGATGCGGTGCCCACCGCGTCGACGACGGCGCCGGGGGCCATGCCGCCGCTCACGCCGCCGCCGGCCGCCGCACCGACGGCCGGCCCGCAGCTCTCCTCCGGCGAGCACGCGCTCCTCGACCACGTGCGGCAGCACGACGGCCGGGCCGAGGTGATCTGCATCGTCCGGCCGCACGGCGCCCCGGAGCAGGCCAGCGAGGTCTTCGTGCTCCAGGGCTCGAGCCGGGAGTTCGTCACCCGGCTCTCCGAGGCCCATCGCGGCGGCGTCGCCCCTCCGCGCTAGCAGACTGTGGAACAAGTCTGCCGCCGCAGGATGCGGCGACCGCCGACCGTGGAAAACCTCGGCTTTTCCACCGGTCGGCCACGTGGAAAAAGGTCATGGATGACTTTTTCCACGGACAGCGAGGCCGGTTCAGCGGCGGCCGACCTCGACCGTGACCGGCTCCGCATTCACGCAGTCGGCCGGCGTCGGCCCGGCCCGCCCGGTCGCGCGGATCGTCACCGGACCGGCGCCGAGGACGTCGGCGGGCACCTCGATCGAGGCCTCCGGGGTCGCGGTGCGGCCGAGCACGCGGCCCATCGCGAACACCACCGCCCCTTCGATGTCCGCACCGCGGACTCCGATGCGGAGCGTGCCGCCGGGCCGCACGTGGAGCGGATCGACGGCCAGCTCCAGCCGCCGGCCGTGATTGCCCACGACGAAGGGGATCACCCGGCGGCCCTGCGTCTCGACCGGCGTCGCCGCGATCGCCACGACCCGCAGCTCGTGATGGCCGTCGGCCATCGAGGTGGTGTCGAGCGTGAGCCGGTCGCCGAGGCCGGCCTGCGCCACCCGCAGGCCGTCGACGAACATCTCGAACCGGTCGGCCGTGCCTCCGGCGACCGTCGCCCGCGGCTCCAGTTCCACCGTGCCGGAGAGGACCACTCCCGGCGCGAGCACCTGCGAATCGGCGGCGGTCACGACCTCCACGGCCGGCACGACCGCCCAGGGCTGGCAGAGCGGGTCGCCAACGACGAGGAGCTGGTACGGCGCCTGGACCGACTGATAGAAGGCCTCGGCGAGGCTCGCGCCGCGGGCGTAGTGGACGTGGACGGAGGGGTGCGGGAACTTCGGCTGCAGCGAGAACGGCTCGATCACGGTGCCGCTGGAGCCGGCGGCACCGGCCCGGAGGAACGCCGACAGCGGCGTCTGACCGGCCGCCGGTGAGAACACGGCGCCGAAGCTGGTGAGGTTCTCGCAGATGGCCCCCGGCAGGATGGTGCTGCCGCTGGCACCCCAGTCGAACGACGCCGTGCCCGCGGTGAGCCCGGCGACGTCCCGCTTCCGCACCGGCAGCGTGCCGGCGACCACCTCCGCCTTGACGCCCAGGGCGTCGAGCGCCCGCACCGCGGCCGGGAAGGCGGCGCTGCGGGTGGTGCTCCGCACGTCGGAGTTGGCCATGAAGTAGATCGTGCCCCGCGGTCGCGTGCCGTCGGCGGCGGCCGCCGACCGCAGGTAGGAGACGACCTCCGCGACCGTGTTGCCCCGGCCCGCGGTGACGCCGAGCATCGCCGAGAGCAGGTACCGCGTGCCGCCGGCCTCCAGCAGCGTGCCGTCGTCGCCCCAGCCGTACCAGCCGCGGAAGCCGAGCGTCGCCGCGGGCACGCCGTCCGCCCCGGGCCGCCGGTAGTAGTCGTTGCTCTCCGTGTCGAGCCACATCGGCGAACCGCTCTGCACCGCGGCGTAGAGCATGGTCATCCCGGTGAGCGAGGCGGAGGGGTATTGGTCGCGGGCCTTGAGGTCGGCCGGCAGCTCCTCGACGTAGTCGATCCGCCAGGGGAAGCCGCTGGAGTAGACGACGTAGTCGATCTGGCCCGAGAGCCGCCGCGCGTCGGCGGCCCGCAGGATCGGCGCGAGGATTTCGGCACGGAACCGGGAGACCGTGGTCGACTCCGAGCCGCCCGTCCACGGGAGCATGAGGACGTTGATCGGCGGAAGGTCGCGGAGCGTCGCGAACGCGTTGGCCACGGCGAGGCTGTCGGGCTCGGTCGGATTGACGACGAGCAGGACGTTCTCGGGGCCGCCGCCGGCCAGCGCCGGCGGGGCCGCCAGCGATGCGGCGAGGAAGAGGGCCGGCAGCGGCGGGAGTCGTGACATGTCCACCACGGAGTGTAGCAGCCCGGTGCCGTCCGCTCGGCTCGTCGCCCGCCGCCGCGGGCCGATAGACTGTCGAGGGCCGCGGGCGACGGGTGCCGGCGCGGCGGACTTCCGAGCCGAGCCATGGCCACGCCGTCCCTCTCCGTCCGCGCCGCCGTGGCAGTCCTCGCCGCCGGGACGGCCCTCGCGGCGACCGCCCGGGACCAGGCCGGCGATGCCGCCGCTGAGCCGCGGTTCTCGGGCGCCCGAGCGATGGAGCACCTCGAGGAGGTCTGTCGGCTGGGCCCGCGACCCAGCGGGTCGCCGGCGATGACCCGGCAGCGGGAGCTGCTCGCGGCCCACTTCCGCGGCGTGGCCGCCGCGACGGGCGGCCACGCCGCGACGGTGGCCGGCCAGGCGTTCCAGATCCGCGACCGCCGCACGGGCCGGCCGGTGCACATGGAGAACCTGATCGTCTCCTGGCATCCCGACCGCGCCGACCGCGTGCTCGTGGCGGCCCACTACGACACCCGGCCCTTCCCCGACCGCGATCCGGTCGACCCGCGGGGCGAGTTCGTCGGCGCCAACGACGGTGCCAGCGGCGTGGCCCTGCTCATGGAGCTCGCCCGCGCGATGCCCGTGATCGCCGGCCCCGTGGGGGTCGACTTCGTGCTCTTCGACGCCGAGGAGTACGTCGTGGAAGACCGGGATCCCTACTGCCTCGGCTCCACCTTCTTCGCCCGGCAGTACGCGGCCGAGCAGGCCTCTGGCAAGGCGACGCACCGCTACCGCGCCGGGGTGGTGGTCGACATGGTCGCCGACCGGGACCTCGAGATCTGGCAGGAGCGGCACAGCGTGACCTGGCCCGACACGCGGCCGGTGGTCGACGAGATCTGGGCCGCCGCGCGTCGGTTGGGCGTGAGGCAGTTCGTCGCCGAGCCCCGGCACACCGTCGAGGACGACCACGTGCCGCTGCGGATGATCGGCGGCATTCCCACCTGCGACGTCATCGACTTCGACTACCCGGCCTGGCACACCACCGCCGACGTGCCGGCGCGGTGCTCCGCGGAGGCGCTTGAGGCGGTGGGGAGCGTGATCCTCGAATGGCTGCGGACCCAGCGATGACCACCGCCGCCGACGAGCCGCCATCCGCCGCCGGGCGTCGCGCGACGCTCCTGGTGCCCGACCTCGGTCTCCCGGCCGAGACGCCGGTGGCGGTGTCGCTGTGGCTCGTGCCCGAAGGGGCCGCCGTGATCGAGGGGGACCGGGTCGTGGAGCTCGTCGTCGCCGGGGCGACGCTCGACCTCGAGGCGCCCCTGACCGGCCGCCTGGTGACGCAGCTGGTCGAGGAGGACGAGCCGGTCGCCCCGGGCGCGGCGGTCGCCGAATTCGCGGTCGATCCGGGCGCACCATGAGCCACGGCCCGCGGCTCGCGGACGATCCGTCGGCACCGGGTCCGGCTCGCGGGCTGGCGGCGGTGCCGACATGGCGGCTGGCCTTCGGCGGCGCGGCGACCATGTTCGTCGTCCAGCCGCCGGTCGACCTGTGGAGGCTGGCCTGGCTGGCACCGCTGCCCTGGCTGCTGCTGGTGACGCCCGAAAGGCTCCCGGGCCGCAGGCCGTGGCTCACGCTCTGGGCGGCGGGGTTCGTCCATTGGCTGGCGGCGATCCACTGGCTGCGGCTGCCGCATCCGGCCACGGCGATCGGCTGGGTCGCGCTCTCCGCCTACCTGGCGGCCTACCTGCCGCTGTTCGTCTGGACGTCGCGGCGGCTGGTGCACCGGTGGCGGTGGCCGCTGGTGCCGGCGGCCACCGTGGCCTGGATGGCCGGCGAACAGCTCCGCGGCTGGGTGCTCGGAGGCTTCACCTTCGCGGCGCTCGGCCACACGCAGTGGCGGTGGACCACGCTCATTCAGGCCGCCGACGCCGTCGGCGCGGTGGGCGTGGGCGGGATCGTGATGGCGGTGGCCGCGGGGATCGCGGCGGTGGTGCACGGGGGGCGGCGGGCGGCGGGCTGGGCCGCGGTCTCCGCCGGCGTGCTCGCCACGGCGCTGGCGTATGGTGGCTGGCGGCTGGCGGAGCCGGTGCCGCGGGCCGCTCCGCTCGACGTGTTGCTCGTGCAGGGATCGATCGACACCGAACTGAAGCATGATCCCGATGCCGCCGGCGACGTGGCCCGGCACTACGACACGCTCACGCTCGAAGGCCTGGCGGCAACCCCGGGCCGGCCGCCCGACCTCGTCGTCTGGCCCGAGACGATGTGGCGGTGGGGCCTCCTGGAGATCGACCCCGCCGAGTCGCTCGACGAGGACCTCGTGGAACGGATGGTGGGGCCCGCCCCCGCCGGCCTGGACGCCGCGGCCCGGGCCGACCGCCAGGCCCGCTGCCGCAGGGCGCTGGAACAGGAGCGGCTCGACGCGCTGGCCGCGTTCGGCGGCCGCTACGGCACCCGTTGGCTCGTGGGCCTCGACAAGCAGGTCGTCACGCCCCGGTCTCCCGCGGGCGCCGAGCACTTCAACTGCGGACTGTTCCTCGACGCCGACGGCAAGCCGCTGGCGTGCTACGCCAAGATGCACCCGGTGATGTTCGGCGAGTACGTGCCGCTGGCCGAGAGGTTTCCCTTCCTCTACAGGCTCACGCCGCTGGCGGCCGGGCTCACCGCGGGTCGGGAGCCGGTGGCCGTGACGATCGCGGGCCACCGCGTCGCCGTGAACATCTGCTACGAGACGGCGCTGCCGGAGGCCGTGCGGGCGCTGGTGCGGAATCTCGCCGGCCGCGGCGGGCGGCCGGACGTGCTGGTGAACCTCACCAACGACGGCTGGTTCTGGGGCTCCAGCGAACTCGACATGCACCTCACCGCCGCGATCTTCCGGGCCGTCGAGGTCCGCACGCCGATCGTGATCGCCGCCAACACCGGGTTCTCCGCCTGGATCGACGGCTCCGGTCGGCTGCTGGCCCGAGGCCCGCGGCGGGCCACGGCGACGATCCGGGCCGCGGTGCTGCCCGACGGTCGGTGGAGCCCCTGGCTGGTGACGGGGAGTTTGCCGATCTGGGCGTGCGTGGCGGTCGCGGCGGGGGTGGCGCTGGAACCGCTCCTGCGGCCCCGGCCGCGCCGCACCCCGGGCGGCCGCGTCGGCCGCGGCCGGGTCGGCTAGAGCGGGCTCCACCGACCGGCCGATCTTTCAGAGCGTCGGCGGGTGTCGGGAAGGCGGCTTGCCCCGGCCAGCCGGTCGGGTCGAGAATGTCGGGGTCGGCGGCCGGGAGCCGCGGTCTGGCCGCGGCATGCCGCCGGGCGGACCGCCAGGAAGAAGCATCGCGCAATGAACTACCTCGGCAAGATCTTCGTCTTCTCGGTGTTCGTGATGAGCCTCGTGCTCATGACGTTCGCAGCGGCCATCTTCCTCTCGCACACCAACTGGCAGGCCGAGATCGAGCGGATGCCCGAGGAGTGCGTGGCCGGGCAGCGGCCCGGCTACAAGCACCTGCTCGCCGAGGCGGAGAAGGAGCGGCAGACGCTCCAGGACGAGATCACCAAGCTGACGGGTCAGGCGGGCGAGTCGGAGCAGCAGCGGGATCAGGTCGTCGCGAAGCTGCAGTCGGCGCTGGCGGAGAAGAACGGAGAGCTGGAGTCGCTCCGGCAGGAGAAGGCGAAGCGGGACGCGCAGATCGCCGTCCAGGGCGAGGAGCTCAAGAAGGTCACCGACGAGCTCCAGGGGGAGACGGCCAACGCGGAGAAGCTGCGGGAGCAGGTGCGGAGCCAGCAGGCGATGGTCGACCAGCAGGTGTCGAAGTCGGCCGCGCTGGCCGCCGACCTCGAGGAGTCGAAGGCGCTGCTGGCCGTGGCCGACGAGCGGCGGTCCCAACTGGAGAAGCAGGTGGAGAACGCCCGCCAGCTGCTGCGGCAGTACGGCCTGACCGTCGACAGCCTGCCGAAGGACCGCGTCCCCACGCTCGACGGCGACGTCCTCGCGGTGGCCGCGGGGTCGATCGAGGTGTCGCTGGGAGCGGACGACGGACTGCAGGTGGGGCACACGCTCGAGGTCTACCGGGCCGGCGAGTACGTCGGCCGCGCGGTCGTCCGCGCGGTCAGGCCCGACCACGCCGTCGCGGTGCTCGTCAAGGAGTACATGCGCGACATCGTGCAGCGCGGCGACAAGGTCACGACCCGGCTGAAGGCCTGAACGAGCGGGAGCGCCATGGCACGAGACGACGGATCCGCCGACTCCAGGCCGCCGATGAACGTCTACACGGCGATGCTGCTGCTCTCGTTCGTGGCGCTGGCCACGGGCTGCCTGCTGCTGGCGATCGAGCTGTTCTCCCGGCGGCTGCCGCTCGTGCCGCCCGGACCGTGACCCGCCGATGCTCCTCTCCTGGCTGCGGTCCCGACGCCGGCGAGCCGTGCGGGAGCGGCCGTCTCCGCCCGCCTGGCAGGAGATCCTGCGGCGAACGGTGAAGCCGTCGGAATGGCTCGACGCCGCGGACCGCCGCCGGCTCGAGCAGTGGATCGCCGTGTTCCTCGACGAGAAGCGGTTCGAGGGGTGTCGCGGCTTCGAGATCACCGACGAGGTCCGCGTGGCCGTCGCGGGACAGGCCGGGATCGCGGCGCTCGGATTCGACGCCGAGTTCTTCGCCGGACTGAAGAGCCTGCTCGTCTATCCCGGCGACTACGTCGTGCCGCGGTCGACGCCGCTCGACGGCGGCGGCGAGCTGGAGTGGCGCGAGGCCCGGCTCGGGGAGACCTGGGCCGGCGGCAGCATGGTGCTCTCCTGGCCGCGGGTGGTCGACGGCGGCCGTCTCCGCGACGGCCCGCGGAGCGTCGTGATCCACGAGTGTGCCCACCTGCTCGACCTCCAGGACGGCGACATCGACGGCGTCCCGCCGCTGGGCGGTTCGCGGCGGCGGGCCGCATGGACCGCGGTGGCACGGGACTGCCGGGCGCGGTTCGAGGAGGCGCTCGACGAGGGGCGGGCGACCGCGTTCGATGAGTATGCGGCGGAGAGCGACGCCGAGTTCTTCGCCGTCGCCAGCGAGTGCTTCTTTCAGGATCCGCACCGTCTCGTGCGGCACGACCCGGAACTCTACGGCCTGCTCACGGAGGCGTGGCGGCAGGATCCGCGGGCGCGGGTTCCTCCGCGGGCCGGTCGCGGTCGCTAGCGCGGCTGCGGCTTTCCGGGACCGCACCGGCTCGGGGGCGGCAAAAGTCTCGTCGCTGTGGGCCGCAGCGGCCCAAGGCTCCTCGAGCGTTCGCCGACCCCCTTCGCCTCGTCACCTGGTTTGCAAAGGTGCCGCCGCTTCAGGTGTCGAATGTGCCCGAGTCGCCTCGGCGGCGGCCGGCGGGGCGGCCGCGGGCGCCAGCGACACGACGACGCCCGTGGGCGAGGCGAGCACGATCCCGTCGGAGGCGGCGTTCACGACGGGCACCGTGAAGCAGCCCAGGCCGAGCACCACGCGCCGCCACCCGGAGGCGAGATCGAGCCCCGACAATCGGCCCGTCTCGTCGATGCACCAGACGCGGCCCCCGCCGGCGGCCACGAGCGTGCCGACCAGGGGGCACCGCCAGAGCCGCTCGCCGCTGGCGGCGGAGAAGGCGGCGAGCCCGTCGGCGCCGAGCGAGACCACGATCACGCCGTCGGCGACGAGCGGCGCGGCGGCCGGCCATCCCGGGAGCGGCACCCGCCAGGCGGTCTGGAGCCTCTGGGTGCCCAGCTTGCCGAGTTCGATCCGCATCAGGTCGGCCGACCCGTGACGGCGCTGGGGGTTCGTGGCGACGACGAGGCTGCCGTCGGCCACCCGCAGCGGCCCGGCGGAAGGGCCGCCGAGTTCGAGTTCGTGACGGTCCCAGCCGAGCCGGGTCTTCTCCAAGGCGACCAGCCGGCCCTCGTCGGTGGTCCAGCAGACGCCCGACGCGAACGAGACCGGAGGCAGGCTGACTCGCCCGCCCGAATCGATCGTCAGCGGATCCTTCCGCTCGGGGATGACCGGTTCAGCCTGCTGCCGTCGGCCGCGGGCCGCGCCGCCCTTGTCGGGAGCGGGCGGTGGGGCCGCAGTGGGCTGGCCGAGCGGATCGGCCGCCAGCCGCCGCACGCCTCCGGAGTTGAGCGGCGCGTAGACCCAGTCGCCTATCTGGACTGCACCGGCCCCGGGCAGCGAAGCGAAATCCTCGTGCCACAGCCCCCGGCCCGACTCCCGGTCGAGAGCCTCGAGGCCGAGGCCGTGGGCCACCGTCACGAGCGTCCCGCCGATGCCGGCGGACTCCACGGGTTCGCCGGGCCTGCCGAATCGGCGCGACCAGAGGACCGTGCCCGCTGGCAACGCTCCATCCCGCGCCGCCTGCACGGCATGCACACCGCCGTCGCCCGATTGGGCGACCACGAGTCCCTCGCCCACGACGACCCGCTGGAGCCGCGAGCTCGCCGAGTCGAAGGGGATCTGCACGATCCACTCCCGCACGAGTCCGACCCCGGCGGCGACCAGGTCGTCGCCCGCCGAGCCGCACGGGCAGCCGGACCCGGAGGCGGCCGCGCCCGGAGCCGCCGCGACGACGAGGCACGCCCAGGCGGCGAGCCGGGGCCAAGCGGCGCGCTGGGCCGGGACGGTCGATCGCGCGGCGGTGAAACAGGCTGGCATGGGGGACCGCGGAAGGGATGGGGCCGGACGTGGGTGTCGGGCGAGATTGAAGGATAGTTCGGCCCGGCCGGGCCGCAAGAAACGGCAGCCCCGGGAACCGGCCCCCGACTTGCTAGGATTTCCGGGCTGGCGGACGCGCCAGCCGCGTGCGACGGCCCGACTCGGCCCCCCGCCGTCGTAGGTTCCTCCCGGGTCTGCCGCGAGCACTCGATGCCGTCGGACGAGAACGCCTGCGGTGTGAACGATCCCGCGGCGGTGGTGCTCGGCTACCTCAACTTCTCCTCCGGGGCCTTCGATCCGGCGGCCTGGCGGGCGCTGGGAACGCTCTATGCCGATGCCGAGCCCGCCGGCGCGGGGGGGATCGTCGAGCGGCCCGACGCGGCGGAGCGGGTGGCCGCCGCGCTCCGCGCGCGGCTGGCGATGCTGCCCGGGGAGGCGGCCGCCTTCCGCGACGCGACGCAGGCGGCGGCCGTCCTCGAGACCGTCTTCACGCGGCTGCTGCCAGCCTACCGGCGGTTCCACGGCGACCTCCTGGAACACCAGCCTCCGGGGGCGATCGAGCGGCCCTACTTCGTGATGGCGGCGGCGCAGGCGGTCCTCGCCTCGCTCGCCGCCGGCGTCGAAGACGATGCCGCCGTCATCGACCGCGCGATCGACAGGCTCAACGACTACGTCGGCTGGCGGCCCGTCGCGGTGCTCGAGAACGGCCGGCTGTCGGAACCGTATCCGCACGAACGGGTGCGGCCGCTGCCCCTGTTCATCGCCGGGGCCGGCCCGGCGCACGGCCGCTACCGCGACCTCGTCGGCACCGCCGTGGCGATCCTCGAGCGGGCGCCGCCGGACCTGCTGCGGCAGGCCGACTTCGACCCTGCGGCGCTCGAGGAACTGGCGATCGACCCGCGGGCGTTCGACTTCCTGCACCCGGCGGCGAGCCGCCCCAACTACCTCTTCGGCCTCTGGGATCCCGCGCGGATCGACACCCAGGGCCGCTACCGGCGGATGGTCGTGCAGCAGGCGACGCTCGACGGCATCCTCTCGTGGCCCGATGCCGCCGCCGTGTCGACGCCGGAGGCGGCCGGCCCCGACGCGGAACTGCGGTGGGAGGCCGCGGCGGTGCTCGCCGGCGTGGTGCTCATGGCGTCGGGCCTCTCGGGACACGGACCGGGCGCCTCCGCCGCCGGCCTGCCGCTGATGGACCTCCTCCCGCGGATCGCCGGCTACCGCGACGAGTTCTACCGCTGGCTGCTGACGACGCTGCCGGACGGCCACCGGGCGCGGCTGGAAGGGGAGGCCCGGCGGCTGCGGCAGCCGTTCGGCGGCGTTCGCCGGCACATCAACGCGGTCCTGGCCGGTCGACGGGCCCGCCAGGTGGAGAGCGTGGCGTTGGCGGGAGTGTTCGCGCGGCTGGGCCGCGCGGCCGGGGCCGAGCGGCTGGCCGGCGCCGTGCCGGCGGCGTCGGCGCGGCTGTTCGCTCGGATCACCAGCCGGGTCGTGGCGGCGCAGCAGGCGTTGCGGCGCGGTCGCGGCACGCCGGATGGGGTCGCCGCCGACCTCGCGGAGGCGGCCGAACTGCTCCTTCGGGCCGTCGCCTGCGGCGCCGCGGTCGACCCCTGGAACATCCTCGGCCTGTCCGGGCAGTTCCCCCTCCACGAGCCCGGGGGCGAGAGCCTGCCCGATCCGCGGGTCGACGACCTGGTGAACGTGACCGAGTCGATCCTCGACGGGTGGGCGCTGGCCTGGCGGGCCGCGGACCTCACCGGCGCCGAGCAGCCGGCGGCGCGGGCGGAAGAGGCGCTCGGGCGGCTGGCCGCCTGGTGGGATCGGTTCGCGACGACGACCGTCTCCGGCGTGCCCCACCTCTCCGGCCGTGAGATCGCCGATTCCACCCGCGAGGTGATCGCGGCGCTGCGGCGGCGGCGGGAGTCGGCGCCCGAGCCGCCGCCCCGCGGCTTCTGGCGGCGCGAGGTGGCCTCGTTCTCATCGCCCCGGTCCCACGCGCAGGCGGCCGAGGCGTTGCTCGACGAGGGTGATCTCGACGGCGCGTCGGGGCTGCTCGTGCACTGGGCGTCGCTTCTGGAGGGGGAGGCGATCGGGCAGACCGGACCGGCGTGGCTCGCCGCGGCATCGCGGTGGATCGAGCTGGCGCTGGTGGACGATTCGGCGGAGGGCCGGACCCGGGTGCGGCGGTTCCTCGAGCTCGTCGAAGCCAACACCAGCGGCATCGTCGACGCCGTCGAGGCGGCCGGCGTCGGCCGCGATCAGGGGACGTCCCGGCGGGCGGCCGACGGTGACGACGACGACGACGAGCCGTCGGCGGACGAGGAGCGCGTGGCCTCGGCCTACGAGTCGATGGTGTGGCGGGACTCCGCCGACGACGGTGTCGACGGCGGGATGATCGACGTCGACGCACCCGGGGGGCAGCAGCCCGGCGGGCCGGCGGCCCTCGAGGACGCCGCCGAACTTCTCGGCGGCACCTGCCGCCTGTTCCGCGGCGCCGTCACCGCGTGGTGCGCCGGCGATGCGGCGGCGGGCAAGACGCCCGATCGGGCCGAGATCGACGCGGTGCAGGGCTGGCGGCACGCGGTGCGCCGCCTGCGGCGGGCCCTCGTGCGGGCGGCGACGATCGTCGCGGGCCGCGACCAGCTGCCGCCGCCGGGGATGTCGCCCACGGAATTCGATCGGCTCCGCTGGCAGAGGGACTCCGCGGCGGAGCGGCTCGTCGACGCCGCCGTCCAGGCCGGCGAGACGCTCTGGATGCTCGCGGCGCGGCTGTCCGCCGCCCGCCCGCGTCCGCCGGATGCCGGGCGGAGCCCCGGTCGCGGCGCCGTCGGCCGCCTGTTCGCGGCCCTCCTCGCCGGCGACGCCGCCGCCGCCACCGCCGAGCTGGAGGCGGTGCGTGCCCAGCTGGCGGGCAAGCCGGTGCTCTACGTGCCCTTGTCGCGCGGCGGACGTCCCGACCGGATCGTGCGGGCCCGTCTCCGCGAGCGGCTGCTGGAGCGGCTGGCGGCCTGCCTGCCGCGGCTCGGGCTGGTGTCCGAGACCAAGGCGCTGGTGCAGCTGGCCAAGTCGCTCGAGAGCCGGCGGCCGGTCGGCGCGGCGAGCGTCAGCGAGTTCGACCGCGTGTTCGAGGCCGCGACTGCCGCGCTCGTGGAGCGGATCGTGGAGAGCGCCCGGCATCCGGCCCCGGCCGGCGGCGAGGCCGAGGTGACCGCCCGCATCCTCGACGGCCTGGCGCTCCTGGTGCCCCGGCTCCTGGAGACCTGGTTGACCCATGCGCGGCAGCTGCGGCTCTCGGTGCTGGAGCGGGTGCGGGACGACAAGGCCTTCGCGGCCACACGGGAGTTCATCGAGCAGTACGGCGCCGGACTGTTCACGCAGCACCTGCTCACGCCCTCGTCGCTGCGGGGCATCCTCCGCGGCGGCGTGCGGAGCTACCTCGACCAGCTCGTCGAGCGGGACGCCGGTGAGCCCGACGAGCCGGCGGGCGACCCGGCCGGCGGCCCCCCGCCGTCCCGCCGCCGGCCCGCGCGGCTGCTGGCGGAGATCGCCGCGGGCACCCTCGCGCCGAAGCTGGCCGCGGCCCGCATCCGGCTGGTGCTCGAGGCCGTGGCGGAGAACCACGCCGAGTACCGCGACTGGAACTCCACCACCACCCAGTCGGACCGCGGCGAGTGCCTGCACATCCTCCTCGACTTCCTTCGCGTGAAGGCCGAGCACGACCGCATCGCCTGGACGCTGCGGCCGGTCAACGTGGCCCACCGCGTGCTGGCCCGCCGCGGCGCCGCGGAGGCCGCGGAGGCCTGGCGCGGCCGGATGCGGGACGAGACCCGGGAGACGGCCACGGCGCTGGTGTCACGGCTGGTGGCGCTTGAGTCGCACTGGAGCCTGCGGCTGGCGAGCATCGCCGACCGCGTGCGGCGGCCGTTCACCGCGGCGCTGGAGCAGGACGAACTGGAGGCACTCGTGGAGCCGGCGGTCGCGGAACTGGTGACCGGAGCGCCCGCGGGCGCCGGCGCGCGGCTCGAGGCGCGCGCCGAGACGTTCCTGGGTGTGGCGAGCGGCTCCGGCGTCGAGGTGCCCGACTGGCTGGAGCGGCTCGGCGTGGCGGTCGACCGGGCGCTCGACCGCGGACACTCCGGCGGGTTCGACCGGCGGTCGCGGCCCGAGGGGGGGCGGCTTCCCGACGCCGTGCCCTGGCTGCCGATGCCCTGGGACGCCCTGCACGCCGCGCTGGAAAAGTAGCTGCGCCGTCCGCCCGCCGCGGGAGGAGCCTCCGGGGCCCCGCCGGACCGTCTGTTACGATTCGCTGGATTCCCCTCCGCGTCGGACATTCTTCGATGAGCCTGCCCCCGCTTCGCGCCTCCGAGCACCTGCACGACGTCCGCTACGAGATTCGCGGGGCGCTCGCCCGCCGCGCCGAGCAGCTCGAGCGCGAGGGGCACGAGATCGTGAAGCTCAACATCGGCAATCCCGGCGCCTTCGGTTTCCGGATGCCGGGCGCGATGCGGGTGGCGATGGTCGAGAACCTCCACCAGGCCGACCCCTACTCCCACCAGAAGGGCATCTTTCCGGCGCGCGAGGCCGTGGTCATGCAGCAGCAGAACCGCGGCGTCATGGACGTGACCGCCGACGACGTGTTCATCGGCAACGGCGTCTCCGAGCTGATCATGCTGGCGATGCGGGCCCTGTTGAACCCCGGCGACGAGGTGCTCGTGCCGAGCCCCGACTACCCGCTCTGGACGGCGAGCGTCGTGATCCACGGCGCGAAGGCCGTGCACTACCCGTGCCGGCCGGAGCAGGGCTTCGTCCCGGACCCCGCGGAGGTCGACCGCCTCGTCACCGGCCGCACGCGGGCGCTCGTCATGATCAACCCCAACAATCCCTCGGGGGCCGTCTATCCGCGGGGCGTCGTCGAGGCGCTCGCCGGGATCGCCGCCCGCCGGCACCTCGTGTTCTGCGCCGACGAGATCTACGACGAGATGCTCTACGACGGCGCCGAGTTCGTGCCAGCCGCGTCGGTCTGCCACCAGGCGCTGTGCCTCACGTTCGCCGGCCTCAGCAAGGTCTACCGCGCCTGCGGCCTGCGGGTCGGCTGGCTCGTGGCCTCCGGGGAGCGGGAGCACGCCCGCGACTACATGCAGGCGATCGAACTGCTGGCGTCGCTCCGCCTCTGCTCCAACGTGCCGGGGCAGTACGCGGTGCAGACGGCCCTCGGCGGCCACCAGTCGATCTTCGATCTCACGCGGCCCGGGGGGCGGCTCCACGCGACCCGCGAGGCGATGCTCGCTTCCGTGCGCCGGAGCCGCTGGCTCTCGGTGGTGCCACCGCAGGGGGCGATGTACGCCTTCGTCCGCGTCCATGCCGAGCGGCTGCCCGGCGGGCTGGCGGCCTTCGACGACGAGGCCTTCGCCCTCGACCTCCTCGAGCGGAAGCACGTCCTGGTGGCGCCGGGGTCGAGCTTCAACGTGCCCTACCGCGACCACTTCCGGGTCACGCTCCTGCCGGAGCCCGAGCAGATGGCAGAGGTGTTCGCGCGGATCGAGTCGCTGCTCGACGACTATGCCGCGGCGTGAGCTGCGGGCGGCTCGCCCGGGTCGGGCGGCGCTGGTAGAAATTCTTGCATGAGCAGCCCTTCCGATCCCGCGCTCCCGTCCGCCGCGGCCGTGGCCCCGCGCGGTCCCGCCCGCCGGCCGCTGGCCGTCTGGCTGGGCGGGCGGATCGCGCTGGACGACTACTGGCCGCTCGCCGAGCGGCTGGCCTGGGAGGTGTCGGAGCCGGCCGGCCGTGGGCCGACGCTGCTGGTCTGCGAGCTCGGGGCCGGGATCACGATCGGCCGGGAGGGATCGCGGGCCGACGTCGCCTTCTCCGACGACGAGCTGCGGTCGCGGCGGATCACGGTCCGATTCGTGGGCCGCGGCGGTGGCGCCGTGCTCCACGCCCCGGGGCAGGTGTTCGCGGCGGTGTTCGCCCGGCTCGACGACCTCGGCCTCTCCCGGCACGACGTCGGGGGGCACCTCGAGCGGTTCGGGAGGGCGCTTGAGGGAACGCTACGGCAGGTCAAGTGCGGGCCGGCGCGCGTCCCCGGCCTGCCGGGCGTCGGCGGCCGCTCCGGGCTCCTGGCGGCGGTGGGCGTGGCGGTGCGGCGAGGCGTGGCCTGCCACGGCGCGTTCGTGAACGTCTGCCCCGCGCTCGACGACTTCCAACGGGTGCGCACCGTGGACCCGGCGGCGGCGTGGGGCCCCGGCACGATGGGCTCGATCGAGGCCGACGTCCGCCGCAAGGTGCGGTTGCAGGACGTGCGGACGGCGCTGGTGCAGCAGGTCGTCGAGGCCTACGCCTTCCCGCGGGCCCACATCCACGCGGGCCTGCCCGGCACGCCGGGCACCGCCGTCCACCACCAACCGGAGGCCGTCCGTCGTGTCGGATAGCGTGACGAACCTGCAGGCAGCGGTGAGTCTGCCGATCATCGACGGCTCGGCGGCGGCTCCCGCCCGGCGGCTGCCGCCGTGGCTGCGGCAGAACCTCGCGCCGGGCGGCGGCCACGGCGAGACGGCGGGCCTGATCGCGGAACTCGGGCTGGAGACCGTCTGCTCGTCGGCCAAGTGCCCCAATCGCCTGGAGTGCTGGTCGCAGAAGACCGCGACCTTCATGATCCTGGGCAACGTCTGCACGCGGCCGTGCGGCTTCTGCTCCGTGCCCAAGGGCAAGACCGAGGCCCTCGAGCCCGACGAGCCCGAGCGGGTGGCCGAGGCGGCCCGGCGGCTGGGGCTCAAGCACGTCGTGATCACGAGCGTGACCCGCGACGACCTGCCGGACGGAGGTGCCGAGCACTTCCGGCGGACGGTCGACGCCGTGCGGGCGACCACCGGCGCCACGATCGAGGTCCTCGTGCCCGACTTCATCGGCAAGGAGGGGGCGCTGGAGCGGCTCATGGAGGCACGGCCCGACGTCTTCAACCACAACACCGAGACCGTGCCCCGGCTGTACCGCGCCGTCCGCGGCCGCAAGAGCGTCTATGCGTGGACGCTCGAGCTGCTGGCCGCGGCGAAGCGGCTGCTGCCCGCGGTGCGGACGAAGAGCGGGCTCATGCTCGGCCTGGGCGAGACGCGGGAGGAGCTCCTGGACGTGTTCGCCGACCTCCTCGACCACGGCGTCGACTACCTCACGCTCGGCCAGTACCTCCAGCCGACGCTGGAGTCGCTGCCCGTCGAGCGGTACGTGCCGCCGGAGGAGTTCGCGGAACTCGGCCGCCTGGCGCAGGGCATGGGCTTCCGCAAGGTGGCCAGCGGCCCGCTCGTGCGGTCGAGCTACCACGCCCGCGACATGGCCGAGGACGCAGGGCCCTGACCACGGCGAGAGCCCCTCCGGTGGCTCGGCCGCTCATGCTTCGGTGAGTCGGGGGTGCGCCCGCACTCGCCGACCGTTCGCTGCGGGCATCGGGCCATTCCTGTTCGGCATGGTCGTTGCCGAGCCGGTGGATCCGCGTCTGGCGTGGGTCGGGGCCGCCCATGCCCGCTCGCCGGACGCTCACTGCGCCCATCCTGGGCTCCGTTCACTCGATGCTGCCGGCGCTGCGCCATCCTGGCTCCGCTTGTCAGCGACGCCGGCTCCCGGGCATGGGCGGCCCCTCCGATGCAGCGGTGATCAAGACGAGACCCGTGCGGCCCGACGGCGACCCGCTTCAGCCGGACGAATCCCCCTCGAGGCCGTGCTCGAGGAGCTTCTTGCGGAGCGTGTTGCGGTTGATGCCCAGGCGGGCGGCGGCCTTCAGCTGGACGCCGCCGCAGGCCGCCAGCATCTGGGCGATGAGCTCCCGCTCGACCCGGCTGACGACCCGGTCGAAGAGCTGCTCGTCGTCGGGGGCCGCCGTGGACATGCCCTGCTCGACGAGCTCGCGGGCCAGGCTGTCGAGGTCGCCGCCGCGGCCCGGCACCGCCGCCGTGGCCTTCGCGCCGCGCATCGCGGCCGGCAGGAGGTCGAGCGTCAGCTCGTCCCCCGGCGCCATCACCACGCACCGCTCGACCACGTTCTGCAGCTCGCGGACGTTGCCGGGCCAGTGGTAGCGGACGAGAGTGTCGAGCGCCTCCTGCTGGATGTGCACCACGTAGCGGTCGTTCCGCTCGTTGTAGATCTCGAGGAAGTGGCTGATGAGCGCCGGGATGTCGCCGCG
>JBIIUP010000280.1:0-3507 GCA_044339885.1 Pirellulales bacterium
CCTCCGACGGAGACGAGGTGATGAGCCGGGGCTTCTCCTTCTCCTGAGGCGGCGTGACCATGAGCGCCATGGCCAAGAGCGCGATGATGTGGACGAGCATGCTGATCGCCCAGGCCGGCGTGGTGCGGAGCAGGGTCCCTGCGAACGAGGGGCCGCGGCCCGACGGGGCGGGCTCGGCCGCGGGCGTCGCGGCGGCAGGGGCCGCCGCTGCGGGCTTGGCCGCGGCAGCTGTCGCCGCGGGCTTTGCTCCCGGGGCGGCGGCGACGGGCTTCGCCGGCGCCGTCTGGGCGGGCTGATTCGTCGCGGGCTTCGTCGGCTTCAGGTTGGGGTCGATGCCGCTGGCCATGGCTTTGAGCGCCTCCCTTTGATCGTCTCTGGAATCATACCAATCGGCTCCGGCCGTGGCACGCTCCGCAGCAACTTCCGGGAGCGACCGGACCAGGTTTCCGGGGCGTTCACGCCCGGCTCCGGGGATCCTGGGCGGCGCTGGTCAGCCGCCCGGGCGGCGGGTAGAGTCTGTCGGGTCGCGCTGCCCCGGAATCCATGATCCCCTCGTGCCGTCGGGAGCAGCGACGGGATCCCCCTCGGTGGTCGGGCCCGCAGGACGAACGATACCCGGCACGCGCGGAGGCTCGACATGGCCAAGGGCAAGAAAAAACTCGAAGTTGTGCACCTCGTCTGCGAAGAGACGGGCGACCAGAACTACACGCTGCGGCGGAAGTCCGGCGGCGAAAAGCTGAAGGTGAAGAAGTATTCGCCGCGGCTGAGGAAGCACACGCTTCACAACGAAAAGAAGAAGTAGCCCGAACCGGCCGGCCGGTCACCCGACCTCCTCGAGCAGGCGGGCGAGACTCTGCCGATCGCCCGCGGCCAGCCTCGCGACGCGGTCTGCCCGCGCGGCGACCGCGGGCTCGACCTCGACGTCCTCGGCGATCGCCAGCCGGCACTCCGCAGGCCGCCGAAAGTCCGCCGTCCCGGGCCGCAGGATCACGTCGATCTCGCAGGGTTCGCCCGGCGGAACGACCGGGGCGGATGAAAGCTCGGCGGCGACCGCACGGCCGAGTCGCGTGGCGAGGACGTCGGCCGGCAGTCCCCACCGGACCGCGGCGGCCGTCCGGTCGACGAGTCCCCGCCGGCAGGCCGTCAGCCTGCCGCGGCGGTGGAAGTAACGGACGTTCGGCCCGTCCCGCCAGCGGCGGCCTGCCGAGGGGTCGGTCGGATGCCAGACGTGCACCGTGGCGGTCCGGCCGAGGATCGACTCCAGGCGGACGCCGGCGGCCCGCAGCCGCAGGCCGAGGTCGTCATCCTCCTGCCCCCAGCCCACGAACCTTTCGTCGAAGCCGTTGACCAGGTCGAAGTCGGACTTCCAGAGGCCGAAGTCGCCGCCGGCGAGCCGCGGCTTGGTGGGATGGCGGATGGCCGCGTACCACCAGGCCTTCCAGCGGCGGTGGGCGAGGGACCGCCGTTCGCGGGCCGGGACGATCCGCTCGAGGTCGACGGCGGCCAGGTGTCCGGCATCGAGGCCCGCGGCCACGTCTTCCGGGAGTCGCGCGCAGAAGCCCAAGAGTGCCGTGCCCGGCCGGCGTCGGGCGACGTGGGCCGCCAGATGGCCGCGCGGCGCCAGGCAGTCGCCGTCGAGGAACACCAGATAGCGGCCCCGCGCCAGCCGCGCCGCCGCGTTGCGGACGCGGGCGAGCCGGAAGCCGTCGTGCGGCTGCGAGACGAATCGCACCGGCACGGCGGAGCGTCGCGCGAACGCGGCGACGACGGACGCGGTGTCGTCGGTGGAGCCGTCGTCGGAGACGAGGATCTCGTGACCGCAGCCCGGGGATTCCTGGAGCGCGAGCGATTCCAGGACGAGGGCGAGGTGCCGGGGCTTCCGGTACGTGGTCACGATGACCGACACGTCGATCCCGGCCGGAAGCGGATCCGCGGATGCGGTGGGGGGTGGGGTCATCGCGGCCCGCGGCCCGCGGCGGCGCGCACGAGTTCCGCGATCGCGTCCCCGCCGACGAGGAATTCGATCGCGATCTCCACCGCCACCAGGGGAACGCCCTCGAGGTCGTCGCGGCGGACCTTCACGAGGTCCTTGAGCGTCGTCAGCACGAGGCCCGCCCCGGCCGCACGGGCGGCGGCCGCCAGGGACGATCGGTCGGCGTCCGTGTAGGCATGGTGATCGGGCAGGGGGCGGAACGCCCCGACGTCGGCGCCGAGGTCGGCGAGCGTCCGGCGGAACGCCGCCGGATTGCCGATCGCCGCGAACGCTGCGACCCGTCGGCCGCGGAGGTCTTCCAGCGGCCGTGCGGCACCGGTCCAGGACCGCAGCGCCAGCGGGCGATGGGTCGCCTCCGCCCAGACGCCCGGCTGGCGATCGCCGCAGGCCGAGGCGACCGCGCGGCGGATCTCGGCGCGACGGGCGGCGTCGACCGCCACGGCCCGCGTCAGCACCACGGCTGCGGCGCGGCGGAGGCCGGCGGCCGGCTCCCGCAGCAGGCCCCGCGGAAAGATGCGTCCGCCGCCGAAGGGGTCGGTGGCGTCGATGGCGACGATGTCGAGGCTGCGGGCCAGACGGCGGTGCTGGAAGCCGTCGTCGAGGACGACCACGTCGGCGCCGGCGGCCGCGGCCCGGTTCACGGCGGCCACGCGGTCGCGGTCGGCGACGTGCGGGACGCCCGGCAGCAGCCGGGCCAGTTCGAGCGCCTCGTCACTGGTCGTGCCGGCCGCCGCGGCGTACCCCCGGCTGACGATCGCCGGCCGGTGGCCGTCTCCGGCCAGAAGTCGCGCCGCCCAGGCGACCAGCGGGGTTTTGCCCGTCCCGCCGAGCGTGAGGTTGCCGACCGACACCACGGGCACGGCGGTGCCGACGACGGGAAACAGGCCGCGGTCGTACGCCGCGTTCCGCAGGGCCACGGCCAGCCGGTAGGGGAGGGCGACGGCCGCCAGACCGCCCCGCGCCGCGGCCGCAGCGGGGCCGCAGGTCGTGCCGTCGACCAGCCGCTTGAACGTCTCGGCGTCGGGAAGCAGCGACGACATGGATGTGGTTGAACGCCCGCGGGCAGAGCCTCGGCCCGCGGGCACGATAGGGATGGTTTCCGCGTGCGGTCAATGCTGCAAGGCGGATGCCACCGGCGACCGATATACTCAAAGCGGTGCGGTTCGCGTGACGATCCGCGCGGTTGCCGCCTCCAGCCGCGAAAGCGAGCGGTTCGATGGCCACTGCCCCCAATCGCAGCGATCCCCTGGCCGTGGCCTCGTGGCGCGGGTCGGCCGACGGCGAAGCCTCCAAGTCGGACCGCTACCTCGCCGGCCGTCTGGCGGCCGCCAGCGCCGACTACAAGAGCGTCGCGGCCACGACGTTCGTGCTCGGCACGACGGTGGCTGCGGTCGTCTGGCTGGCAGCCGGTGTGGCGGTCGAGCACTGGGTGCTGCCGGGCGGGCTGCCGCGGACCGCGCGCTGGGCGTGGCTCGCGGTGGGGCTCGTCGCGCTGGCGGCGGCGATCGTCCGCT
>JBIIUP010000281.1:0-3503 GCA_044339885.1 Pirellulales bacterium
GAGGGCGTACACCGGCAGGTCGACGACCGCCCCTACGGCGGCGGCCCCGGGATGCTCCTCATGCCCGGCCCGGTGGTGGCCTGCGTCGAGGCCGTGCAGGCCCAGGCCGCGGCGCCCGGCCACGTCGTCATCCTGTCACCCGGCGGACGGCGGCTCGATCAGGGCGTGGTCGAGGAACTCGCCGCGAAGGACCGCCTCGTGCTCGTCTGCGGCCGCTACGAAGGCTTCGACGCCCGGGTCCGCGAGGCGCTCTCCGCCGACGAGATCTCGATCGGTGACTACGTGCTCTCCGGAGGCGAGGCGGCGGCCCTGGTGGTCGTCGACGCCGTCTCCCGGCTCGTGCCGGGCGTGCTCGGCGCCGAGGAGAGCGCCCGGCAGGATTCCTTCTCCGGAGCCGAACGGCTCGTGGAAGGCCCCCAGTACACGCGGCCGCGGGAGTTCCGCGGCCTCGAGGTGCCCGAGGTTCTCCTCTCGGGCGACCACGGCAGGATCGCACGGTGGCGGCACGAGCAGGCCGTGGCCGCGACCCGACGCCGCGGGCAGCCCGCCCCACTCCACCACTCGCCCGTCACGCAGCCACGAAAGGGACCCCAGCCATGAACCGCAAGATCCTCGCCGCCGTCGAGGCCTCGAGCCTCAAGCCCCAGCCGCCGTCGTTCTCGATCGGCGACACCGTCGACGTCCACACGCGGATCCTCGAGGGGGAGAAGGAGCGGGTCCAGATCTTCAACGGCGTCGTCATCGCCAAGAGCGGCTCGGGAACCCGCGAGATGTTCGTCGTCCGGCGGATCGTGGCCGGCGAGGGGGTGGAGCGGAAGTTCCCGCTCCACTCGCCGAAGATCGCGAAGATCGAGGTCAAGCGGTCGGGCGTGGCCCGCCGCGCCAAGCTCTATTACCTGCGCGACCGCTCCGGGAAGTCGACCCGCCTCCGCGAGAAGCGGGACGACGTCGGCACCGAGGCCGGTGCCGCCAAGCCGGCCGGCCGTAAGCCCGCCAAGGCCGCCGCCAAGGCCTGACCCGCCGCCATGCCCTCCGCACGCGACGACCTCGGACGCCGCGGCGAGGACGAGGCGGCCCGGTACCTGCGGGCGCTCGGCTACCGGATCGTGGGCCGCCGCGAGCGGGTGCTCCGTGGCGACATCGACATCGTGGCCCTCGACGACCGCACGGTGGTCTTCGTCGAGGTCCGCTCGCGGAGCGACACCGCGCACGGCCATCCGGCCGAGACCGTGGGGCCCGTGAAGCAGCGGCGGATCGCCGAACTGGCCACGGCCTACATCCGCCGGCACCGCCTCGAGGACTGCTCGGTGCGGATCGACGTCGTGGCCGTGACCTTCCCCGCGGACGGCCGCCCGGTCGTCGAGCACTATCAGAACGCCTTCGAGAGCCCCTGGTAGGCGGCGAGCTCCCCGGGTTCGCTGAACACCGCCAGCCGGCCGGGGGGCAGGCGACCCGCGAGCCGGTCGAGGCGGTCGCGGACCTTCCGCCGCGGCGCCCTGGAGTCGACGAGCCGGATCGCGATCCCGGCCACCTGATCAGGCCGCCGGCGGGCGACCGCGGCGTAGACCTCCGGGTCGCGCTCGCCGGAGTCGCCGACGAGGAGGAACCGCCGGCCGGGAAAGTCGGCCATGACCTGCTCGATCACCCGCCGCTTCGACCGCTTCCGCGACGGCAGGCGGCCGAGGGGCGTGGAGTCCTTGAGCCGGAAGAGCTTGAGGTGCATCGACCCCGCCGGCAGCCCCGCATCGTCGAGGAAGCCGCACAGGCAACGGGAGAGCTGCCAGGGGCTGGCCGAGACGTAGTGGAACGCGGTGCCCCCGTCCTGCCAGCGGCGATAGACCTCCGCCATCCCGGGCACGGCGACGAATTCCCGCAGGAGCGTGTTCCGCAGGAGCTCCCGCCGGTCGGCGACGTTGGTGACCTTCACGGTGTCGTCGATGTCGGAGATCACCGACAGGCCCTCCGGCTCGATGACGTGGATGCCGCCCCCCGCGGCGACGCGATCGCCCCCGGCCGAGGCCCCCCACTCCGAGCCGCCCACCGCGGCGGTCCAGGCCAGCCGCCGCACGCCCGGCGACCGCGGCTCGGCAGCGGCGGCGACGAAGTCGTCGGGGAGCTCGAACTGGGCCGAAAAGTGACCGGTGCGATCCGTCGTCCCGGCGTCGATCGGCCGGCCCTGGACCTCGACCCGCACCCGTTCCCCCGCCACCCGCTGGAAGAAGAACGCGTCGGCGCGGCGGCGGAAGACGTCCGAATCCAGCTGCGCCTCGTCGAGGTCGAGCAGCCGTTTGAGCACCCCCACGGCGAGCACCCGCCTCCGGCTCCGCTCGGGGAGCGGCCGGGCCACCATGCCGGCGACGCTCGCCCGCCACCGGCTCGTGCCGGGCAGCCGCCGGGCGTAGGTCGGGAAAAGGACGATCATGCGATGCTCCGCCGCGCGTCGGCGGCGTGCCGCTTGAAACGCGAGGCCCGTCATCTTACAACTTGGCCCGCGAGGAGTTCCGGCCGTTCACGCCGGCCCGCGGAGAAAGCCGAAGGCATGGGCGTCAAGAAAACGGGCAAGGGCCGCCGCAAACTCGGCCAGAAGAAGCGGCGGATGCGGGCCCGGATCCGCCATCGCAAGGGTTAGGCCGCATCCCGCCTCCATCCCGCCTCCATGGAGCGTCGGCTCGGGGGCGGCAAAAGTCTCGTCGCTGTGGGCCGAGGCGGCCCAAGGCTCCTCGAGCGTTCGCCGACCCCCTTCGCCTGGTCACCTGATTTGCCAGGGAGCGGCTCCTCGTGTGTCGCATGCGCTCTCGTCCGGCGTCGCCGGTGACCTGACCGGCCGGCACATCGCTGCCCACGGCACGACCCGCACAGCTTTCCGTCGTTCCTCCGTCCCGGCGATGGTTCGTCGCTTGCCGCGCCCCCGGCATGGGGTAGCGTTGCCTGGCTTCGGTCCCGCACCGCCCCGGATGGCGGACCGCACGGGGCCGCGAGCGGTTGTCCGCAGCAGGAGAGACGGAGCGATGCGTGCGAACGTGTGGAGCGGGAAGGTGCCGGCGTATCTGGCCCTGATCGCCGTGGCCGGCGGACTGTCGGGCTGCAAGACACTGACCGAGCGGTACATCGCGCTGGAGGTGTGGAAGTACGAGCGGTGCTTCGGCCACCTTCCCCCCGGGTTCACGCCGCCAGGTGCGGCCGCCGCCGCGGCACCGGGCCGCGTCTGCGGGCAGGGCGCCCCCTGCCAGCCGGCCTGCCAGCCGGCCGCGGGCTGCGATTCCTGCCAGGGTGCATCCATGGCCGACGGCGGCATGCCCATGCCAGCGGGCATGCCCACGTCGGCGCCCGCCGGGGTCGCGGTGCCGGTGGGGCCGGGTGGCTCGCCGGGGCCGGCACCGGCCGGCGGCGGCTTCACCGCCGGCAAGCCGGTGATCATCTCCGACGAAGTCGTGATGCCGTAGCCGCCGTCAGGGCGCATCCCGCCTCCGCGGAGCGTCGGCTCGGGGGCGGCAAAAGTCTCG
>JBIIUP010000282.1:0-3494 GCA_044339885.1 Pirellulales bacterium
AGCCTCGACCTCGCGCTCGACGCGGTGCCGCGCGGGATCGAGACCGGAGAAATCGCGACGGAGCTCGGGGCGCTTGCGGGCGTGACGGACCTGCACGACCTCCACGTGTGGGGCGCGAGCACCTCGGAGGTTTCGCTCACGGTCCATCTCGTCGTCCGGGACGGCGTCGACCGCGACGCCGTCCTCGCCGCAGCCCGCGAGATGCTCGTCCGCCGGTTCCGAGTCAGCCACGCCACGATCCAGATCGAGGGGGCCGGGGGCGATCCCTGCCCGCTTCGCACTCCCGACTGACCGGTTCCGGCTCGTGGCCGCTACGGGTTGCGAACGGCCCGGCGGACGATGCCGGCGAGCATGCGGCGGAACACCAGTTCGTGCAGCGGCCAGATGGCGTACCAGTAGGCCAGGCCGCCGAGGCCCCGCGGGTCGAAGACGGCCGTCTGGTGGATCGTCACGTCGCCGTCGCGGGGCACGATCTCGAACTCCAGCCAGCCCCGGCCGGGCATCTTCATCTCCGCGGCCAGCCGCAGCCGCCGCGGCGGGTCGCAGACCTCCACCCGCCAGCAGTCCAGGAAGTCGCCGGCCACGAGCCGGTCCGGATCGCGACGGCCGCGGGACATGCCCGGCCCGCCGATGCAGCGGTCCATCCAGCCGCGGAGGCTCCAGAGCCAGTCGCAGGCGTACCACCCGTTAACGCCGCCGATCCGCTCGACGGCGGCGAACGCCCGGTCCGGCGAGACCGCGACGACGGCATGGCGGTGGTCGACGAGCCGTGAGCCTTCGGACTTGCCGCCGTACCGTCGCGGCAGGTCCTCCACGTCGGCCAAGTCGGCCCAGCGCCGGCCGGCGAATTCGCGGTCCTCGTTCTGGACCGCCTCGCGGACCGCCACGGCGAGGCCGCGCGGACGCACCGGGAACTCCCGCAGGGCCGCATCGCTCGTCACGACCGTGGGGTTCTTGAGTCCGTCGATCAACTTCCGACCCACCTTCGAATACCGCGGCGTGACCAGTTTGAGCCACAGGCTCGAGAGCCGCGGCGTGAGCACGGGGACGGGGATCATCAGCCGCCGCAGGCCCCGCTGCCGGGCGTACTCCCGCATGATAGCGCCGTAGGAAACCCTGTCCGGACCGCCGATCTCGAAAATCCGCGGCGGGCCCGGCGGCAGGTCGAGGGCGGCGGCCAGGTAGGCCACCACGTCCGTGATCGCGATCGGCTGGGTGGGCGTGGCCAGCCACGCGGGGCAGATCATCACCGGCAGCCGCTCGACGAGGGTGCGGACCAGGTCGAAGGAGAAGCTTCCGGCCCCCACGACGATCGACGCCCGGAACTCGACGACGTCGAGGCCGCTCGAACGGAGGATCGCCCCCACCTCGTGCCGGCTGCGGAGGTGGGCCGAGAGCCTGTCGTCGTCGTCGGCGCCGAGGCCACCGAGGTAGACGATCCGCTTCACGCCGGCCGCCTTGGCGGCGGCCGCGAACCGCTCCGCGGCGAGCCGGTCGGCCCGTTCGAAGTCGACCCCGCTCTCCATCGAGTGGACGAGCCAGTAGGCCACGTCGACGTCGGCGCAGGCGCGTGCCAGGTCGGCTGGGTCGGAGGCGTCGCCGGCCATCACTTCGGTGAGCGGCGTCGTTCTGCCGGTGAGCTTGGCGGGCCGCCGGGCCAGGCAGCGGACCCGCTCGCCGCGCCGCTGAAGCTCGTCGAGCAGCACGCCGCCGACGTAGCCCGTCGCACCGGTGAGGAGGATCCGCATGCGAACAGTCTACCGCGAGCGGAAAACGTCGCCCGGTCGCCGTGCGACCGGGTGCTTGGACGGGGCGGGCCCGGATTCCCGGTTGCATGGCAACCGGGCTACCAGCGCCAGCGAGCCGGCTGCCGAAGGCGGTGACCGGCTACGGAATGCGGTGCCGGCTGACTGCGTGGGCGATCGACGCTTCGGTAGCCCGGTCGCCGTGCGACCGGGTGCTCGGACGGGGCAGGCCCGGATTCCCGGTTGCACGGCAACCGGGCTACCAGCGCCAGCGAGCCGGCTGCCGAAGGCGGTGACCGGCTACGGAATGCGGTGCCGGCTGACTGCGTGGGCGATCGACGCTTCGGTAGCCCGGTCGCCGTGCGACCGGGTGCTCGGACGGGGCGGACCCGGATTCCCGGTTGCATGGCAACCGGGCTACCAGCGCCAGCGAGCCGGCTGCCGAAGGCGGTGACCGGCTACGGAATTCGGTACAGGCTGACTGCGTGGGCGATCGACGCTTCGGTAGCCCGGTCGCCGTGCGACCGGGTGCTCGGACGGGGCGGACCCGGATTCCCGGTTGCACGGCAACCGGGCTACCAGCCGTGCGACCGGGTGCTCGGATGGGGAGGACCCGGATTCCCGGTTGCATGGCAACCGGGCTACCAGCCGTGCGACCGGGTGCTTGGACGGGGCGGACCCGGATTCCCGGTTGCACGGCAACCGGGCTACCAGCGCCGGCGAACCGGCTACGGCGTGTCGACCTCGAACGCCCGGTCCATCCGCTCCGGGATCTGGGATGCGTCCTCGGTCTTGAGGCCGTACAGGAACCACCGGACCCGCTGGTCGCTCGAACCGTGCGTGAACGCGTCCGGCACGATGTAGCCCTGGGCCCGCTTCTGGATCCGATCGTCGCCGATCTGCGCGGCCGCGTTGACCGCCTCGCGGATGTCCTCCTCGTCGAGGATGCCGGCGTAGCTGGCCATGTGGCGGGCCCAGATGCCGGCGAGGAAGTCGGCCTGGAGCTCCATGCGGACGGAGAGCCTGTTGTATTCCTTCTCGGACAGCCGGGGCCGCATCGACTGCACCTTGTTGGAGATGCCGAGCTGGTTCTGCACGTGGTGGCCGATCTCGTGGGCGATCACGTAGGCCTGCGCGAAGTCGCCCGGCGCGTTGAACCGCCGCTTGAGCTCGTCATAGAAGGCGAGGTCGATGTAGACCTTCTTGTCGAGAGGGCAGTAGAAGGGGCCGGCGGCCGCGCTGGCGAACCCGCAGGCGCTCTTCACCTGGCCTGTGAAGAGCACGAGCACCGGGGGGGCGTACCGCCTCCCGAACGCGCGGGGAAAGATCGCCGACCAGACGTCCTCGTTGTCGGCGAGGACCGTGCGGATGAAGCGGGTCATCTCGTCGTTGGCCGGCTTGGCGGGAGCCTGCTGCGCGGGGGGCGCGGCGAGATCGGGAGCGACCTGCGCGACCTGCATCGGATCGGCGCCCAGGAACATCATCACGAGCATGAGCACGAGGGTCAGCAGTCCCCCGCCCACGACCACCTGCTGTCCGACGCTCCGCCGGTCCTCGACGTTCTGGCTCTGCCGCCGTCCTTGCCAACGCATGTCCGCGATCTCTCCGAGAGGGGGTGCTGCGGCCGTTCGCGCGGCCTGCTCGACGGATTGTAGGGGAGCCGTGGCAGGGTTGCATTCCCCGGGGGACGGTAGCCCGGCCGGCGGCGCGGGTAGCCCGGTTGGCGGCGCGGGTAGCCCGGTTGCCGTG
>JBIIUP010000283.1:0-3480 GCA_044339885.1 Pirellulales bacterium
CCAGCAGTCGTCGGCCCGACACCACGCCCATGTTCGACTGGATCGAGAAGGGTTCCTACCTCGGCATCGTGCTCTTCCTGACGCTCACCGGCCTCGGGCTGCCGATCCCGGAGGAGGTGCCGATCGTGGCCGCGGGGATCGCGAGCAAGGCGGGCGGGCTGAAGTGGTACTACGCCCTGCCGGCCTGCATGGTGGGGGCGATCCTGGGCGACAGCCTGATGTACGCCATCGGCCGCTTCTTCGGGGCCCGGGTGCTCAAGGCGCATCCCTGGTGGTCCGGCTTCCTCACCGCGGAGCGGGAGAAGACGATCGAGGACCTCATCAAGCGGCACGGCATCAAGGCCTTCTTCGTGGCCCGGTTCCTCGTCGGCCTGCGAAGCCCCTTCTACCTCACGGCCGGCATCCTGCGGGTGAAATACCGCTGGTTCCTGTTCGCGGACCTGGTCTGTGCGACGGTGGTGATCGGCGGCTTCTTCGGTCTGGCCTACCTGTTCGGCGACCGGGTCACCGGGCTCATCCAGTCGGCCGAGCGCGGGTTCACGGCCGTGGCCATCGGCGTGGCCCTGGTGGCCCTGACGGTGATCGCCTTCTTCTCCTTCCGCAAGCGGCGGATCCGGATGCTCGACCACGATCCGGAGGCGCTGTTCGAGAACCGGGAGATCCTCCTGGGACCGGCCGCGGACCGGATCGCCGACGCGGTCTCGCTGGGCGACGTCCCGCACGACGAGCCCGACCCGCAGGACGAGCCGCGGCCCTAGATCGCATCCCGCCTCCGTGCAGCGTCGGCTCGGGGGCGGCAAAAGTCTCGTCGCTGTGGGCCGAGGCGGCCCAAGGCTCCTCGAGCGTTCGCCGACCCCCTTCGCCTCGTCACCTGATTTGCCAGGGCGCCGCTCCTCGTATCGCTACTCGGATGTTGAATGCGCTCGAACCGGGCGGGGACCGGCCCGGTCGTGCGGATGGTGCCGGTCGTGACGGGCCGCCGGTGCCGGTCGGGCAACCGCGTCGCCCTGCGGCGACCCTGACGTCGCGTTTTTGCGACCTAGGGATGTCCTGACGGGATGCGGATCCCGCGCGATCGCCCCCAGGAACGACCCATGCCCGCCCCCCGCCGCCCGGCCGACCGCAGCCCCGCCGCCGACCGCATCCTCGTCGTCGACGACGACCGCCGGATGGCATCGGGAGTCGCGCAGTGGCTCTGTGGAACCGGTCTGCACGCCTCGGCCGCCGGCAGCGCGGCGGAGGCTGCCAGGCTTCTCGGCCGGATGCCGTGCGACGTCTGCATCGTCGACGGTCGCCTGCCGGACGACGGCGGCCTCCGCGTGGCGGCGGCGGTCCGGGCGGCCAACCCGCACGCCGGCCTCGTCGTCACGGTGCCGGACAGCGGACCCGGTGCCGACCTGGCGCCGCTGGACGCCGACGCCGTCGTGTCGCTGCCGGCCGCCGACGCCGAACTCCGCGCCGCCGTCGAGGTCGCCCGCGAGGCGGCCCGGGCGCGTGCCGCCGCGCCGCTCGCCGCCCCCGCCGCGGCCCGTCAGCTGTTGGGCGGGCATCCGGCGATCCGCCGCGTGCTCGACCTCGTCGAGCGGATCGCGGCCACGCCGGCCACCGTGCTGATCACCGGCGAAAGCGGCACGGGCAAGTCGCTCGTCGCCCGCGAGATCCATCGGGCGAGCGGCCGGCCGGGTCGATTCGTCGAGGTCGCCTGCGGCAGCCTCAGCGAGTCGCTCTTGGAAAGTGAGCTCTTCGGCCACGCCGCGGGAGCCTTCACCGGCGCCACCGGCGACCGCCCGGGCCGGTTCCTGCAGGCCGACGGCGGGACCATCTTCCTCGACGAGATCGCGACGGCGTCGCCGGCGCTCCAGGTGAAGCTGCTCCGCGTGCTCCAGGAGATGGAGTTCGAGCCGGTCGGCGGAACGACCACCCATGCCGTCGACGCCCGCGTGATCCTCGCCACCAACGAGGACCTCCAGGCGCTCGTGGCGGCCGGCCGCTTCCGGGCCGACCTTTTCTGGCGGATCAACGTTGTCACCCTCGAGATGCCCGCGCTGCGGGACCGCGTCGCCGACATCCCCGACCTGGCGGCCCACTTCCTGCAGCGGGCGGTGGTGAAGGCCGGTCGCGAGGTCGACGGTTTCACGCCTGCGGCGATGGACGCGCTGCTGCGGCATCCCTGGCCCGGCAACGTCCGGGAGCTGGAGCATGCCGTGGAGCGGGGGGTGTTCCTGGGACGGGGCCGGCTCGTCGACGTCTCCGACCTGCCGCCGGCCGTCGCCGCGGCGGCGACCTGTGGCGAGGCCCCGGCGCCGGCCGCCCCGATCAAGCGGGCCCTGGCGGCACCCGAGCGGCAGCTGATCCTCGACGCCCTGGAACGCTCGGGCTGGCGGCGGGACGCCGCGGCGCGGGCGCTGGGCATCAACCGGACGACGCTCTACAAGAAGCTCAAGCGCCTGGGAATGGACCTGGCGGCCCTGGAGCCGGCGGGCGGGGCATCCGGGCGGTGAGCCGCGAGTCGCGTGGCACGAGGAACTCGGGTCGCGCCGGGCATCACGGGGACGGCGGCGGACCGGGCAGGATCAGCCGCACCTCGACCGGCAGGTGGTCGGAGCCGACGTCGGGCCCGACTGCCCGGCGGAGCACGACGGCCTCCGGGGGCGCGAACACGTGGTCGATCGGGATCCGCGGCGCGACGAGCCGCGCGTTCCAGGTGGGCTGCACGCCGCGGCCGAGGGCCGTGTCGACGAGCCCGCTGACGGCCGCGAAGCGGCGGTAGGCGGCGCACCAGGGCGTCGCGTTGAAGTCGCCGGCCACGATGCAGGGCAGGGCCGCGCGGGCCGCGAATTCGGCGATCGCGGCGAGCTGCGTGGCGTTGTCGCGGGCGTGGGTTTGGCTGATCGGCGCGTGCGGATGCGCGGCCACGAGGAGGAACTCGCGGCCGGGGAACCGCACCCGCGCGACCACGGCGGGGTATCCCGTGACGCCGAAATCGACGACGTCGTGATCGGCGAGGGGCCACTTCGAGAGGACGGCGATCCCGAAATTGTCGGGCTGAGGCTCGACGACGCGGTAGGGAAAGACGTCGTCGAGCCCGTGGAGGGCCGACGCCCAGGCGTCGTCGGGCTCGAGGATCACCGCGACGTCGGGCCGGGCCTTCCGCAGGTAGTCCACCGTGCGGCCGGTGTCACGGTTCACGCGATGGACGTTGAGGGAGACGAGTTCCAGCGGGACGGCATCGGCCGCGGCGGTGGGCGGCGTCGCCGGCAGCCAGAAGGGAAGCATCGGCCAGGCGTTGACCGCCACCGCGGCCCCCAGGAGGGTGAGCGTCCAACGCCGCGGCCGGAGCAGGGCTCCCCCGAGGCTCAGGACGGCGGCGGCGAGCAGATAGCCGCGGAAGTGGCTCCCGAGATCGAGCAGCCAGTGCCACGCTCCCAGCCAGCCGGCGAGCGAGGCGGCCAGGACGGCGGCCGAGCCGACCGCGAGGAC
>JBIIUP010000074.1:0-12823 GCA_044339885.1 Pirellulales bacterium
GGTCCCAGACGTGGATGTCGCCGATCGTCACCTCGGCCGGCCCGGCCGCCGGCACGTCGTGGCCCGTCGGGAACCGGGCGAACCTCGACTCCCACTGCCGGGCCCGATCCTCGAGCACCGAGGCGGCGTCGCGGTACTGCTTGTACTCCAGCAGCCTGCGGACGAGGTCCTCGCGGACGAGGTCGACCGGCTCCTCGGTCTCCTCCGGCCGCGGCACGAGCGCGCGGGCCTTGATCTCCAGCAGCACCGTGGCGAGTTCGACGAAGTCGCCGACCTGGTCGATCGCCAGCTCCTCGAGCACGTCGAGGTGGGCGACGAACTCGGTGGCGATCTTCGCGATCGGCACCGCCGTCACGTCCACCTCGTGCTTCTTGACGAGGTAGAGCAGCAGGTCCATGGGACCCGAGAACACGTCGAGATCGACCTTGAATTCCACCGGCACCTCGCGACCGCGGCGGCCGCATCATACGGCCCTCTCCCCACCACCGCACCGCCGGTTTGCCTCGGTTTCGGGTAGTCTGTGGCCATGGCACACGACACCCTCTGGGCCCCCTGGCGGATCGGGTACCTCGTCGGCGACACGCGGGAGGATCCGGCCGCGGCCGTGCTGCCCGATCGCTGGCGGGAGGGGGCCGATCGCGACTGCTTCCTCTGCCGCGCGGCCGCCGCCGGCGCGGCCCACGACCGGACCCTCGGCGTGCTCGGCCGCACCGGCCTCAGCTGCGTCGTGCTCAACCGCTTTCCCTACGCCAACGGCCACCTGCTCGTCGCGCCGCTGGACCACAAGGCGTCGCTGGGAACGCTCTCGCAGGCCGAGCTGCTCGACCTGCAGGACCGCATCGTCCGCTGGTGCGGGGTCATCGAGCGCCGCATGCAGGCGCAGGGCTTCAACGTGGGGCTCAACCTCGGGTCAGCCGCCGGTGCCGGGCTGCCCGGCCACCTCCATTGGCACGTCGTCCCCCGCTGGAGCGGCGACGTGAATTTCATGTCGACCGCGGCGGGGGTCCGCGTCCTGCCGCAGGCGCTCGACGCGCTCTGGGACCAGCTCTCCGCGGACCCGGAGGGCGACCGATGAAGCCCCCGCTCGACTGGCGGGACCGCGAGTCCCGCACGCTCGCCCCCTGGGCGATGCACGCGGCCGACTCCTCCGGCCGCGTCCACGCCGAACCGCCGCACGCGTTCCGCAGCCCCTACCAGCGCGACCGCGACCGCATCGTCCACTCGGCCGCCTTCCGCCGCCTCGCCCACAAGACCCAGGTGTTCACCGGCTACCACGGCGACTACCACCGCAGCCGCCTCACCCACACCCTGGAGGTGACGAGCATCGCCCGGACGCTCGCCCGGGCGCTGGCCCTCAACGAAGATCTCGTCGAGACCCTCGCGCTGGCGCACGACATCGGCCATCCGCCGCTGGGCCACGCCGGCGAGGACACACTCGCCGAGCTGCTCCGCGACGACGGCGGCTTCAACCACAACGCGCAGGCGCTGCGGATCATGGAGCTCCTGGAGCACCGTTACGCCGAGTTTCCCGGGCTCAACCTTTCCCGCGAGGTGCTCGACGCCCAGGCCACGCGGAAGAAGGACGGCTCCGCCCCGGCGCCGCTCCTGGAGACACAGGTCGTCGACGCCGCCGACTCGATCGCCTACGACACCCACGACGCCGACGACGCCGTCGAGCTGGGACTGGTCACGATGGAGGAGCTGCTCGAGCTGCCGATCGTCGCCGGGGCCGCGGCGGCCGTGGCCGAGCGGCAGGGACGGCTCGACGGGCCGGAGCTGCGGCACGCCGTGCTCCACGAACTGGTCGACATCCAGGTGGCGGAGCTCATCGAGCTGACGCGGGCGCGGCTGGATGCGGAGGGCATCGATTCGCCGGACGCCGTCCGCCGCTGGTACGTCGGGCCGGACGGCAGGCCGGGCCGCCGGCTGGTCGCCCACTCCCCGGAAGTCGCCGCCGGCAAGCGGGAGCTGGAGCGGTTCCTCTTCGCCCGCGTCTACCGCAGCGACCGTGTGCTCGAGGTCCGCCAGCCCGCCCAGCGGCGGCTCACGCGGCTCTTCGGCTGGTATCGCGACCATCCGCACGAGATGCCGGCCGGCTTCCGGCTCCGCGCCGAGCGGTTCGGCGTGCCCCGCAGCGTGGGCGACTACATCGCCGGCATGACCGACCGCTTCCTCGAACGCGACTGCGACCGCCGGCTCGGCGGCTGATCCGGCGGCCGTGGGCCGGGCCGCGACGCTGTGCTAGAGTTGGCCGGGCCCGGCCGTGGCACCCCGCCCGCGGCCCCCGTCCGCCCGGTGGCTCCATGGCCCTCGTCATCCTCCGTGCGATCTTCGTCGCGGTCGCCGCGGGCATCGCCGTCCTGATCTTCAATTCCGCCGCCATGCGGGAGGCCCCGCAGTGGGTCCCCTGGGGGGTGCTCGCGGGCATGCTGGCGCTGCCGCTGGCGGTGATGGGCGTCGACGCCCTCATCCGTCGCAAGAACCTGACGACGATCACGGCCGTCTACTTCGGGCTCCTCGTGGGGGTGCTGCTGACGTACATCGCGATGCTCGCGCTGACGCCGGTCCTGCCGCTGAAGGCGGAGCACGTGGTCTGGAAGTGGCTGCCGCTGATCCTGGGTTCGGTGCTCTGCTACACCTGCACGAGCCTGCTGCTGCAGACGCGGGACGACTTCCGGTTCCTCATCCCGTTCGTGGAGTTCGCCCGCGACGTCCGCGGCCTGCGGCCCAACGTGCTCGACGCCGCCGGAATCGTCGACGGACGGATCGCCGACCTCGCGGAGGCGGGCATCTTCGAGTCGCGGTTCGTGGTGCCCTCGTTCGTGCTCGACGAGCTCCAGGCCGCGGCGGAGTCGGGCGAGAAGCAGCGGCGGACCCGCGGCCGCCGCGGGCTCGACGTGCTGGCCCGCCTGCGGGCCAACACGGCCGTCGACATCGACGTGCTCGGACCCGGCGACGCCGACGACGAGGCGGCCACGCTGGAGTCACGGGTGGTTTCGATGGCCGAACGGCTCGGCGGCCGGATCGTCTCCACCGACGCCAACCTCGTGAAGCTGGCCGCCGTGCGGTCGGTGCCGGCGATCAACCTCAACGACGTCGCCGTCGCACTCAGGCCGACCTACGTGCCGGGCGACGCCCTCACCGTGCGGCTCGTGAAGCGGGGCGAGGAGGCGGATCAGGGCGTCGGGTATCTCGACGACGGCACGATGGTGGTCGTGGAGAACGGCCGCGACCAGATCGGCAACGCGGTGCACGTCGCCGTGACGAGCACGCTGCAGACCACGGCCGGCCGCCTCGTGTTCGCCCGGCCGGACGCGGTTCGGCACTGACCCAGCCGGGGGGCGCCATGCCCGCTCCGCTCGCCCCATCACTCGGCGCGCTCGTCGTCCTGGCGGCGGCCTGGGCCGCGACCGCCACGGCCGCCCACCCCGGCGCGGCGATCTACGCCGAACACTGCGCTCGCTGCCACGGCGCCAACGGGCAGGGCACGCCCGAGGTGCCCGCGGCACTCGCCGGGGAGCGGTCCTTGAACCAGCTCGCCGCCTACGTCGACGAGACGATGCCCGAGGACGACCCGGCGCAGGTGACGGGCGCGGCCGCCCGGCAGGTGGCCGAATGGATGCATGGCGCCTTCTACTCGGCCGTGGCCCGCGACCGCGACCGCCCGGCCCGCGTCGAGCTCCAGCGGCTCACGGTCCGCCAGCACCGCAGCGTGCTCGCCGACGTGGTCGGCAGCTTCCGGAAGGCCCCCCCTGCCCCGACCGAGGCCCGCGGCCTCGAGGGAGAGTATTTCAAGACCCGCGGCTTCGATCGCGGGAAGGGGTTCGTCTTCGCGCGGACCGACCCGCGGATCGACTTCGATTTCGGTGCGGACGGGCCGCAGCCCGGGCTCATCGAGCCCGAGCGGTTCGCGATCCGCTGGACGGGATCGATCCTGCCGGCGGAGACGGGCCGGCACGAGTTCGTGGTCGTCACCGACCATTCGGTGCAGCTTTGGATCGACGCCGACGAGGGCCAGCCCGCGACGATCGACGCCTACGTGCGGTCGGGCGACGAGACCGAGCACCGGGGCAGCGTGTTTCTGCTCGGCGGGCGGGCCGTCCCGCTGCGACTGGAGTTCTCAAAGGGCAACCAGGGGGTCGACGAGCCGAAGAAGGAACGGTGGACGCCGGCCACGATCCGGCTGCTCTGGAGGCCGCCGCACGGGGTCCTGGAACCCGTGCCCGCGCGGGTCTTGCTGCCGGCCGTGGTGCCGCCGGTGTTCGCCGCCGCCACCCCCTTCCCGCCCGACGACCGGTCGCTCGGCTACGACCGCGGCGCGACCGCCTCGCCCGAGTGGTTCGCGGCGGCCACCGCGGCCGCGATCGAGACGACAGACCACGTGCTCGAGCGGCTCGCCCGGCTGTCCGGCGTGAAGCCCGACGCCCCCGACCGCGCGGGCCGGCTGCGGGGGTTCGCGGCGACGTTCGTGGAGCGGTGCTTCCGGCGGCCGCTCACTCCGGACCTGCACGCCCTGTTCGTCGACCGGCCGTTCGCCGACGCACCGGATCCGGAAACGGCCGTCAGACGGTCACTCCTGGCCGCGCTGACGGCGCCGCGGTTCCTGTACCGCGAGCCGGCCGAGTCCGAAGCCTTCTCGACGGCCGCGCGGCTCTCGTTCGGCCTCTGGGACTCGATCCCGGACCGCAAGCTGCTCGAGGCGGCGGCGGCCGGACGGCTCGCGACGCCCGCCGCGGTCCGCAGCCAGGCCGAGCGGATGGTGGCCGACCGGCGGACGCGGGCCAAGGTCCGCGACTTCCTCCTCTCCTGGCTGCGGATCGACCTCGGGCCGGACATCGTCAAGGACCGCGCCAGCCATCCCGGCTTCACACCGGCGGTGGCGGCCGACCTGCGGACGAGCCTGGAGATCATGCTCGACGACCTCGTCTGGCGCGACGGCGACTTCCGCCGGCTGTTCACGGCGGAGGACGTGCCCTTGAACGGCCGGCTCGCGCCGCTCTACGGGGCCAACCTCCCCGTCGACGCCCCCTTCACGCCGGTCCGCCTCGACGACGGCCGGCGCGGCGGCGTGCTCACGCATCCCTATCTCCTCGCCGTGCTCGCCTATCCCGGCACCTCGTCGCCGATCCATCGCGGCGTGTTCCTCGCACGGAGCATCTTCGGCAACGTGCTGCGGCCGCCGCAGGAGGCGTTCGCGCCGCTCGCCGCCGAGCAGGCGCCGCACCTGACGACCCGCGAGCGGGTGGCGACCCAGACGTCCGGCGTCGCCTGCCAGTCGTGCCACACGCTCATCAACCCGCTCGGCTTCGCGCTCGAGGAGTTCGACGCGGTCGGCCGACACCGCTCGACCGAGCAGGTGGGCGACGTCGCGAAGCCGGTGAACGCGGATGGCTCGTACCAGCCCCGCGTCGGGCCGGCCGCCTCGTTCCGCGGCGGCCGCGAGCTCGGCGGCTACTGCGCCGGCAGCCACGACGCCCAGGAGGCCTTCGTGCAGGCCCTGTTCCACGCGGTCGTCACGCAGCCCGTGCGGGCCTGGGGACCGGACACGCTCGAGCGGCTGCGGTCGGGGTTCGAGGCTGGCGGCTTCGACATCCGGCGGCTGCTCGCCGATATCATGGTCGTGGCCGCGTTCCCGCCGGCCGCCCCGATGCCGGCCCAGGCAGCCTCGGAGTCCCCGCGATGACGCCACGCCTGACCCGTCGCGACCTGCTCCGCCGGCTGGGCGTGGGGCCGGCCGTGCTCCCCTTCCTCGGCAACCTGCCGAGCCTGGCCGCGCCGGCCGCAACGCGGAGGCAACGGCTCGTGATCGTCTTCAGTCCCGACGGGGTGGTGAAGAAGAACTTCTGGCCGACCGCCCCGGGCCCGTTCCTCACACCGGGGCCGGTGCGGGCGCCGGCGCCCCTGCCGCCGATCCTCGCGCCGTTGGAGCCCTTTCGCGACCGGCTGCTCACGCTCCGGGGCGTCGACAACAAGGTCTTCGGCGACGGCGACGGCCACATGCGGGGCATCGGCTGCCTGCTCACTGGCATCGAGCTCTTTCCCGGCAACATCCAGGGGGGCAGCCACACGCCCGCGGGCTGGGCGAGCGGCCTGTCGATCGATCAGGAGATCCGCAACCACCTCCAGGCCGATGCCGCGACGGCCACGCGGTTCGGCTCGCTCGAGTTCGGGGTGCTTGTGTCGAACAAGGCCGACACCTGGACCCGCATGGTCTACGCCGGCCCCAACCAGCCCGTCACACCGATCGACGACCCCTACGTGATGTTCGCCAGGCTCTACGGCGAGACGCGGGATCGCGACAGCCTGCGGAGCGTGCTCGACGAGGTCCGCGAGGATCTCGCCCGGGTGGCCGCGGCCCTCCCGGCGGCCGACCGGCGGATCCTGGAGGAGCATGCGGCCCACGTCCGCGGCCTCGAGCGCGACCTGGCGGCCGCGCCGCTTCCGGCGGCGCACGCGATTCCCGTCCTCGAGCAGGGCATCGTGGAGGCGAACGACCGGATGCCGCAGATCAGCCGGATGCAGATCGATCTGCTCGTCTCGGCGCTCGCGGCCGACTTCGCCCGGGTGGCTACGCTGCAATACACCAACTCCGTCGGCCAGCCCCGCATGACGTGGCTCGGCGTCGACGAGGGCCAGCACGAGCTTTCCCACGAGCCCAACTCCAACGCCGCCGCCCAGGAGAAGCTCACGAAGGTCAACGCCTGGTACGCAGGCGAGATCGCCTGGCTCGCGAAGCGGCTCGCCGAGACGCCGGAGCCTGACGGCTCGGGCTCTCTCCTCGACCACACCACGATCGTCTGGACGAACGAGCTCGGCGAGGGCAACTCCCACTCCCGCGACGACATCCCCTGGGTGTTCGTCGGCGGCGGGCTCGGCCTCGCCACGGGCCGCGCGGCCGACGCGGGCGGCGTGCACCACAACCGGCTCCTGCTCGCGCTCGCCCACGCCATGGGCCACACGTCGCTCGAGCGGTTCGGCAGCCCCGACTTCTGCGCCGGCGGGCCGTTGACGGGCCTGGCCTGACGCCGGCCAACCGCGGGCGGCACCGTGGCACGGCCACCGTTTTCGGGCATACTCTGCGAAACCCGTCCGGGAGATTCGTCATGCCCCACGCGCCGCGGTTCGTCCTCGCGGGACTCACCGGTGCGGCCGCCTGCACCGCGGCCTTGTCCCTGCCCGCCGGCGGTGCCGCCCCGGACCGCAACCCGGCATACACCGATCCGGCCCAGACCGACGAGGACTTCCCCTTCCAGGGCGAGTACGCCGGCACGGTCGCCCACGACGCCGGGCCGGTGGCGATGGGCGTGCAGGTCGTCGCGCTGGGCGGCGGAAAGTTCGCTGCGGTCGGCTATCCCGGCGGGCTGCCGGGTGCGGGCTGGACGCGGCCCGACCGGGTGCTCGGCACGGGCGAGCGGCTCGGGGAGCGGGTTCGGCTGGAGTGCTTCGACTGGGCGGGCACGCGGCGGGTCGCGGAGGTGGCGGAGGGACGGCTCGTCGTTCTCGGGGACGACGGCACGGCGGTGGCCACGCTTCCGAAGGTCGACCGCGCGGGCCCGACGCTCGGCCAGAAGCCGCCGCCGGGGGCGATCGTGATCTTCGACGGCACGGGCGTCGACCGGCTCGTCGACGGACGGATGACCGACGACGGCCTCCTCATGGAGGGCGCGACCTCGCGGGACACCTACGGCGACGCCACGCTCCACCTGGAGTTCCTGCTTCCCTACCAGCCGCTGGACCGAGGTCAGGGCCGGGCCAACAGCGGCTGCTACGTGCACGGCTGCTACGAGGTGCAGATCCTCGACAGCTTCGGGCTCGAGGGGCGGGACAACGAGTGCGGCGGCATCTACAAGGCGGCCGCCCCGGACGTGAACATGTGCCTGCCGCCGCTCGCCTGGCAGACCTACGACATCGACTTCACCGCCGCCCGGTTCGAGGACGGCCGCAAGGTCCGCAATGCGCGGATGACCGTGCGGCACAACGGCGTGGTGATCCACCCCGACCGGGAGATCCCCGCCATGACGCCCGGCGGACCCCAGCAGCAGGAAGGCCCCACGGGCCCCCTGTTCCTCCAGGACCACGGCAATCCGGTCCGGTTCCGTAACGTCTGGGTGCTGCCGAAGCCGTGACCACGCAACCCCGGACGCCGGAAGCGGTGGCCCGTGCGGCGACGGCGGTCGGCACGGCGCGGCGGGTGCTCGTCACCGGGCTGGCCGGCGCGGCGGCGGCGACGATCGCGGCGGCCTGCGACCTCGCCGAGCGGCTCGGGGCCGCCGTCGACCTGGCCGACGCCGACGTGGCGCGGGTGGCCGGCCCGACGATCGCCCGCATCGGCCAGGTCACCGCCGACGAGGGGGAACTGCGGGACCGCGCCGACCTCGTCGTCTTCTGGTACTGCGATCCGTCCGCGGCCGACCCCGCCTTCCTCGGCAGGTGCGTCACCGCGGAGACCCGCGACGGCCGCCGCCGGCGGACGCTCGCGATCGGCCCGGTCGGCGGCCTGCCGGAATCGTCCGACCACCGGCACCTCCGCGTGCCCGACGCCACTGCCGTCGACCTCGCCCGGGTGCTCCACGCCGTCGTCGCGGGCAGCGCGGCGACGCCGCCGGAGCCGCTCGCCGCCGTCGCCGCGGCGGTGGAGCGGGCGATCGCCGCCGCCGCCTGCGTGGCCTTCGTCACGCGGCACCGCGACCCGGTCGGCCTCGGTGCCTGGAGCCTCGTCGGCCTCGTGCGGGCGATCGCCCACCGCAAACCGGCGTTCGAGCTGCCGCTCGGCGATGCCGCCTCCGCCGGCGACACGACGCTGGCGGCCGCCGTCTGCACCTGGCGGTACGGCGGCCCCGGGGCGATCGCCCGCGCGGAGCCGGGCGGGAGCGACTTCCGGCCGGCGGAGTGCGACGCCCTGCGGCTCGTCGACCGCGGCGAGGTCGACTGCGTCGTGGCCGTCGGTCCGCTGCCAGCCGCTCTGGAGTCCGCCGTCAACGCCCGGATCGCGCCGCCGGCGATCGTGCGCGTCCCGGCCGACGGGGCCGAGGCCACGCTCGCGGCGATCGCCGCCGCGATCGGCCCCGGTGCGGTCGCCGGAGGCCGGCCATGACCCCGACGACGCCACCTGCGGCCGGCCGCTTCGTGCTCGCCGGGGGCAGGATCCACGACCCGGCGCACGGCCGCGACGGCGTCGTCGACGACATCTTCGTGGCCGACGGCAAGGTGGTCGCCCGCTCGGCCGATCCGCAGGGCTTCGCGCGGATCGACGCGACCGGCCTGGTGGTCATGCCCGGCGGCGTCGACCTCCACAGCCACGTCGCCGGCCCGAAGGTGGGCCTCGGCCGGAGGATCGCCCCCCAGCTGGCCCGCGGCCGCGCCGTCGCCGCGGTGCCGACGATCCGCGCCACGGGGGGGCTCTACGCGGCCCTCGGCTACACCACGGTCTTCGACGCGGCGATCGCCACCGCCGCGGCCGACATCGCGCACCTGGAGCTCGGCGAGCTGCCGATCCTCGACAAGGGGATCTACCTTCTCGCCGGCGACGACGCGGCTGTGCTCGCCGCGTCGGCCCGCGCCGACCATCGGGAGACCGTGCGGCTCGTGGGGGAGGCGATCCAGCGGGGTCGCGGCTGGGCGGTGAAGGTGGCGAACCCCGGCGGGGCGGCCTTCTGGAAGCGGGGCCGGGGCGACGAGCACGACCTCGACACCCCGCTGCCCGACCATTCCGCGCTCACACCGCGACGGCTCCTCGAGCGGCTGGCGGCGGCGGTCGAGTCGCTCTCCCTGCCCCATCCGCTCCACGTCCACACCGCCCACCTCGGCATCCCGGGCAACTGGCGGACGATGCTGGAGACGATGCGCACGCTCGCCGGCCGCCGTGCCCACCTGGCCCACGTGCAGTTCCACAGCTACACCGGCGGCGACCTTGACGAGGGCTCGTTCGGCTCGGGCGTCGCCCCGCTGGTGGAGTTCTTCAACGCCCACGACACGCTCACGCTCGACGTGGGGCAGATCCTCTTCGGCGACACGGTGGCGATGACGGGGGACGCGGCCGCGGCCGAGCATCTCGCCCACGCCACCGGCATGCCCTGGGCCGCGCACGACCTGCACCTCGAGGGGGGCTGCGGCGTGCTGCCGATCGCCTACCGCGAGCGAAGCGTGATCCACGCCTGGCAGTGGGCGATCGGCCTGGAGTGGTTCCTCACGGCGGCCGACCCGTGGCGGGTGGCGCTCTCCACCGACCATCCCAACGGCGCCCACTTCACGGCCTACCCGCATCTCATGCGGCTGCTCGGCGACGCGGCCTTCCGCCGCGAGGCCTTCGCGCGGCTCCCGGCGGCCGTGCGGAAGCGGAGCCCGCTGGCCGGGATCACGCGGGAATACACGCTCCAGGAGCTCTGCATCGTCACCCGCGCCGCCCCGGCCCGGATCGCGGGCCTGCCGCACAAGGGGCATCTCGGCGTCGGTGCCGACGCCGACATCGCCCTCTACCGACCCGACGCCGACCTGGCGCGGATGTTCTCGATGCCGGCGAAGGTCTTCAAGGCCGGCGTGCTCGTCGCCGAGGACGGCCAGCTGCGGGCGACGCCGGCGGGCACGACGCTCGCGGCGGACGTCATCGGGTAGGCCAGCGGGCGCCCTTCCCGCCCGGCTCACGCCAGCCGCGCAAACGCCGCGACGTGCGCCTCGACCATCCGCGCGACGGGAAACTCCAGCTCCGCCCGCCGGCGCGCCGCCTCCGCATACCGCGTCGCGAGCGGCTCGTCCTCGAGGATCCCGAAGGTCCGGCGGGGAAACTCGCTCTCCGGCACGGCCGGCACCACCCGGCCGGTCTCCTGGTCGACGACGAGCTGCCGGGCGGCGTCGCTGGCGACCGCGACGGCCGGCACGCCACGGGCCATGCCGTCGAGGATCGCGCCGCCGTGGGCCACGTCGCCCGACTGCCACACGATCCGCACCTCGCCGAGCAGGTCGGGGAGCAGGTCGCAGTGGGGCACGACCACGAGCCGCTCGGCGAGCTCCTGCACGCGGGACCGCCTGCGGACGCGGCCGAGGAGCGGGCCGGCGCCGACGAGCACGTGCTCGAGGTCCTTGCGCACGACGCCGAGCTGGTCGATGGCCCACACGAGCCGCTCGAGCCGCGCGTCGGCCTCCAGCGGCGCCACCGCGAGCGTCCAGACCTTGCCGGGATCGAGGCCCAGGCGGGCGGCGATCCTGCCGCGGTCGACGCCGCCGCCAGGGTCGGCGGTGATGCCCGGCGGGATCGTCTCGATCCGGGACGCGTCGAGGCCGAGCCGACCGCAGGCCGCGGCCACCGCCGGCGTGGTGGCGACCGCGAGATCGACTCCGCGGAGCGCCGGCCACGAACGCTTCCGGGGCCGCACGGCCAGCTGCACCGCGACGAGCACGTCCGGTGCGGCGAGCTTCACGGCCGCCGCGAGGGGCACTTGCGAGCGGCCGCAGGCCAGCAGCACCGCGGGCCGCAGCCGCCGCGCGAGCCTCACCAGCCGCACGCCCGCCGCGGCGTCGGTGACCGGCCGCATGCCCAGCCGATGGACGGCAAACCCGCGGGCCGCCAGGCGGTCGGGAACACCGCCACCGCCGGAGGTCGCGGCGACGTGGACGTCCCAGCCGGCGGCGAGCAGCCCGGCGGCGAGCAGTTCGATCTGCCGGCCGGTGCCGACCGGATCAAGCCCGCGGGCCGCCAACAGGATCCGGCTGCGGGTGTCGTGGGGCATCGGGGGGGGCCGCCTGGCGGGCGGCGCGCGTGGCGGCGATGTCGTCGTCGTCCAGGGCGGCGAGGTACGGCAGGTGCCGCCAGGCTCCGTCGAAGTCGAGACCATACCCGACCACGAACACGTCGGGAATGTCGAATCCCACGAAGTCCGGCTGCATCGTCACCTCGGCGCGGCCCTCCTTGCGGAGCAGCACGAGCGACCGGACGCTGGCGGCGCCACGCCGCCGGAACTCGGCGACGAGGGCCTGCAGCGTGCGGCCGGTGTCGAAAATGTCGTCGACGACAAGCACGTCCTGGCCGGTGAGGTCGGGCAGCAGATCGAGCCGCAGCTCGAGGCTGCCCGGCGAGGTCGCCGTGCCGCGGTAGCTGCTGGCCCAGACCATGCTCACCTGCACCGGCCCTTCGAGCCGGCGGATCAAGTCGGCGACGACGATGATGCTGCCGGTGAGCACGCCGACGATCGTGAGCGGCCGGCGGCCGACGGCCCGTCCGAGTTCCGCGGACAGCCTTGCGATTCCGTCCGCGAGTTCCTCCGGTGACAGAATGACTCGCATGTCGCGGGTTCCCATCGGGCGTCCGGGCCGAGACGGCAGTGTAGCCGATTCCCCGCCGCCACGGCCCGCGGTTTACGATGAGGTCCATGCCCGCTCCGCCTCCCCGCCCGCACTGGACGACGATCGATCTGGCGGGCCATGCCTGCGAGGTCTTCGCGCCGCCGGAGCCGATCCCGAGCCGGGCGCTGGTGTACCTCCACGACCTTCGGGAGGACTGGCTCCAGCGGCGTCCCGGGCTCCGCGACCGGATCGAGGCCGCGGGCCTGTCGGTGGTCGCGCCGCGGACGGGCCGCTCTTGGTGGATCGACCGGCTCGTGCCGGCGTTCGACCCGCGGCTCACGCCCGAGCGCTACGTGGTGGAGCAGGTGCTGGCCGAGGTCGGCCGGCGGTTCGGCGTCGTGCCGCCGGGGATCGCGCTGGTCGGCACCGGCATGGGGGGCCAGGGGGCGCTGCGGCTGGCCTACCGGCACCCGGCGATCTTTCCGGTCGCGGCGGCGATCGCGCCGGCGATCGACTTCCACGTCGCGATGCGCGAGGCGGGCGACCG
>JBIIUP010000284.1:0-3456 GCA_044339885.1 Pirellulales bacterium
CGGTCCGTCGAGCCGCAGGCGGCCAAGGATGCCGTCATCGACCGGTACGAGATCGGCATGTCGGAGCACTTCCGCGCGGCGGGGTTCCGGATCGCGGGGCTCTACGACCAGAGGGTCGCCCCCCCGGTCTCGCTCGTCGAGCTCTGGCCCCATCTCAGCCTCACCGCGCCGCTGCGATCCCGACGGCTGCTGCGGAAGAGCCGCCGGATGCACAACCCCAGCGAACTGCTCTGGCGGCGGCTCCTCGAGGCCGGCGTGCCCTACGTGAAGGTGTCGCTCCTGAAGGTCAACTACTACGGCCTCGACCTCGCGATCGTACGCGAGGGGCTCCGCGGACTCGCGGACTACGAAGTCGCGCTCGTCGAGGCGCACCTGGCGCGGGTACGGCGGGCGGCCTGACGGCCGGGCACCGCGGCCGACGAGCGCGGGCGGGCAGCCTCCGACCGCCCCCGTGACCGGCCGGTCGGTACCCCCCGGCGGCTCCGGTGGGACGAGGGCCGTCGGCGATCGGCGCTGCCCCGTGCGACCAGCTTTTTCCGAGCGCAATTGGCGTTGCCACGCCGCCCGGGTTTCGTCACGGTACACCCCTCCAGCGAGGGAACCTCTTGAGTGGGGGTTCTGCGCGGAGGCGGGTGAAAGCCGTCTGGGAGCCGACCTGATGCGCAGCACGATACCGATCGTCCTGGGAAACCTGTTCGCCCGCGGGCGGTCCCGGGGCCGCGTGGTGATGGTCGTGGGGATGCATCGCAGCGGCACGAGCGTGCTCGCGGGGTCTCTCCAGCAGGCGGGCCTCGACCTGGGCCGCTGCAGCACCTGGAACCGGCACAACCGGCGGGGAAACCGCGAGAACCCGGAGGTCATGGCTTTTCACGAGGGGCTGCTGGCCCGCCAGGGGTGCGCCTGGCACCGCCCCCCGGGAACGGTCGTGCCCTGGACGTCCGCCGATCGCCGCGAGGCCGCCCGGATCATCGACTCCTTCCGCGGCTCGGCCTGCTGGGGCTTCAAGGATCCGCGGGCGACCTTCTTCCACGAGGGCTGGACGGAGGCGGTGCCACACCTGGAGTTCGTCGGCATCTTCCGCCACCCCTCCGCCGTGGCGGCGTCTCTCGACGCCCGGGAGCGGATGCCGGCCGCCGATGCCATCAGGACATGGACGGCCTACAACCGGCGGCTGCTCACGCTGCATCGCGAACGGCCCTTCCCGCTGCTGTGTTTCGACGACGACGAGGCGGCGCTCCATCGGCAGATCGATCATGCCGCCCTGGCACTCGGCCTGCGGCCCCTCGGGAGGAACCGCTTCTACGCCGGCGAATTGAAGCATCACGCGCCCGCCGACCGGCCGCTGCCCCCCGAGGCGACGGCACTCTACGAGGCGCTGCGGGCCCGCCAACGGCACCGTGCGGAGGTGGCCGCATGAGACTCTGGCGATGCAGGCCCCGCCTTTCGATCGTGGTCGTGGTCTACCGCATGCCCGACCAAGCCGACCGGACGCTGCTCTCGCTGAGCCCGGCGTACCAGCAGGGCGCCGCGGCCCGGCACTACGAGGTCGTGGTCGTGGAAAACCACTCCGACCGGCTGCTTGGCCGGGAGCGGGCCACGCGGCACGCCACGAACGTCCGCTACTTCCATCGCCACGAGTCGCGACGCACGCCGGTGCACGCCTGCAACGAGGGGGTCGCCAGGGCGCGGGGCACGCACGTGGCGATCATGATCGACGGGGCGCGGATGCTTTCCCCGGGCGTCGTGCGGCAGACGCTGGAGATCCTCCGGGCGGCGCCCCGTGCCGCCGTCTGCACGCCGGGCTTCCACCTGGGGCACAAGCTCCAGCAGGCCGCGGTCTGCGACGGCTACGACGAGCGGGTCGAGGCGGTGCTCCTGCGGGAGATCGCCTGGCCCCAGGACGGATACCGCCTGTTCGACAAGTCCGTCTTCAGCGGCACCAGCGGCGGCGGCTTCTTCCTGCCGATGTGGGAGAGCAACTACTACGCCATGCCGATGCGGACCTGGCACCGACTGCGGGGCATGGATCCCCGCTACGACGACTTCGGCGGCGGCAACTGCAACCTCGACCTCTTCAAGCGACTGCTCGAGCAGCCGCGAATGCCGCTCGTGCTGCTCTACGGCGAGGGCTCCTTCCACCAGTTCCACGGCGGCGTGACCACGAACACGCCGCCCGAGGAACGGGCGCGGATCTACCAGCGGCTCACGGAGCAGGACGTCGCGATCCGCGGCCCGCTCCAGCCGCCGCCGTGGCGGCCGCTGCTCTACGGCACCCCGCATCCCGCCGTGCAGCGGTTCCTGACGAAGTCGCTCGAGAGGTTCGCCGCATGACCCGTCCCCCGCTCCTGTCGATCGTCGTCATCGCCTACGACATGCCACGGCAGGCGATGAACACGCTCCTCAGCCTGAGTGCCGCGTACCAGCGCGGCGTCGACCCGGACGACTACGAGGTCATCGTGGTCGAGAACCGCTCCCCGCGAACGCTCGACGCCGCCGCCGTCGCCGCGCTGCCCGGGCGGTTTCGCTACTTCCTCCGGGAGGAGCCGGGGGTGTCGCCGGCGCCGGCGATCAACTTCGGTTTCTCCGCGGCGCGGGGCCGCTGCATCGGCCTGATGATCGACGGAGCCCGGATGGTCACTCCCGGCGTGGTCCACCACGTGCTGGCCGCCAACCGCGTCACCCCCGACGCGCTGGTCGTCGTGCCCGGCTACCACCTCGGCCACCACGAGCACCAGCTGCACGCCACCCACGGCTACACCGAGTACGCCGAACAGGTGATGCTCCGCGACATCCACTGGGAGCGGGACGGCTACGCCCTGTTCTCCGTCGCCTGCATCAGCGGGGCGAATCGATACGGCGTCTTCCATCCCTTCATGGAATGCAACTGCCTGTTCATGCCCGACCACGTCTTCCGCGACATCGGCCGGGCGGACGAACGGTTCGACCTTCCGGGGGGAGGGGCCCTGAACCTCGCCCTCTACCGCCGGGTGGCCATGCACCCGCGGACGAAGCTCTTCGTCCTCCCGGGAGAGGGCTCTTTCCACCAGCTGCACGGCGGCGTGACGACGAGCGAGATCCCGGAGCGCGAGGCGTTGCTGGCCCGCATCCGCGAGCAGCTGCAGGAGCTGCTGGGCCGCCCGTTCAGGGCGCCGCTGCTCGAGCCGACGTTTTTCGGCACGATCGGCCTCGGGGCGATGCGGCATCTGGCGTTCTCCGTGGAGCAGGGGCTGGACCGGTACCGCAAGTGCGCCGAGAAGGGGCACGACCCCCACGCCGATGAAACCCGGAAGCGGGCCACGCAGCCGCTGCGTCTCGCCTCCTGACCCGGAGCGATGCCCGAAGGAGCCGTCCCATGACCGCCGTCTACATGCCGCCGTCGATTCGCGGGTTCGACCCGCTGCACATCGTGTTCAGTACCTGGATCGACCACCTGCCGTTCGCCTACGACCTCGTCGC
>JBIIUP010000285.1:0-3445 GCA_044339885.1 Pirellulales bacterium
CCCTGGAGACGCTCCCCACCCATGTGTGCCGCCAAGAACCCCTCTGGCTCGGTCGATGTCTTCGACGTCGGCAAGGTGCGACAGCTCATCGAGCTCATGAACGAGCACGAGTTGTCGGAGCTCGACCTCAAGCAGGCCGACAACCGCGTCCGCATCCGCCGCGGCGGCGAGGTCGTCGCCTATTCCGGCCCCGCCGCCCCCGCCCCGCGTCCCGCGGCGGCCGCCGAGTCCCCGGCCAAGGCGGCCGGGGCGGACGACCGGATGCTCATCGTGAAGAGCCCGATGGTCGGCACGTTCTACCGGGCCAGCGGCCCCGACTCCGCCCCGTTCGTGAAGGTCGGCGATCGGATCGGCCCGGAGAAGACGGTCTGCATCGTCGAGGCCATGAAGGTGTTCAACGAGATTCCGGCGGGAGTCTCCGGGCAGGTGGTGGCGATCCTCGTGGAGAACGGGGCTCCGGTCGAGTTCGGACAGCCCCTGATCAAGGTCGACCCGGGCGCCTGACGTCGACCGGCACACGAGGACCCCGGGCGCGACGCCGCCGGACGGACGCATGTTCAAACGGATCCTGATAGCCAACCGCGGCGAGATTGCCCTCCGGGTGATTCGCGCCTGTCGCGAACTCGGCGTGGAGACGGTCGCGATCTTCAGCGAAGCCGATCGGGGCGCCCCCTACCTCGACCTCGCCGACGAGGCGATCTGCGTGGGCCCGGCGCGGGCCGCCGACAGCTACCTGCGGATCGACCGCGTCATCAGTGCGGCCGAGATCGGCAACGTCCAGGCGATCCACCCCGGCTACGGATTCCTCTCGGAGAATTCGCACTTCGCGGAGGTCTGCCGCTCCTGCGACATCGGCTTCATCGGCCCCACGCCGGAGGCGATGGAGCGGGTCGGTGACAAGAACTCGGCGCGGGCGCTGGCCCGGGAGGCGGGCGTGCCCACGGTGCCGGGCAGCGACGGCCTGGTGGCCAGCGAGCAGGACGCCGTGCGGATCGCCAAGGAGATCGGTTTTCCCGTGCTCCTGAAGGCCACGGCCGGCGGCGGCGGCAAGGGGATGCGGGTCGCGGCCAACGACTTGGCCCTGGCGAGCGCCTGGCAGCAGGCCTCGGCCGAAGCCCAGGCCGCCTTCGGCAACGCCGGCATCTACATCGAGAAATACGTCGAGCGGCCGCGGCACGTGGAGATCCAGATCCTCGGCGACCAGCACGGCAACGTCTTCCACCTCTGGGAGCGCGACTGCTCGACACAGCGGCGGCACCAGAAGCTGATCGAGGAGAGCCCTTCCCCCCGGCTTCCCGAGGCCACGCGGCGGAGCATGGCCGAGGCCGCGGTGCGGCTGGCGAAGGCCGCGAACTACTTCTCCGCCGGCACGGTGGAGTTCATCGTCGACCAGCAGGACAACTTCTACTTCATCGAGGTCAACGCCCGGATCCAGGTGGAGCATCCGGTGAGCGAGATGGTGACGGGGATCGACCTGCTCAAGGCGCAGATCCGCGTCGCGGCCGGCGAGAAACTCGCCCTCCGGCAGGACGACATCGTCCCCCGCGGCCACGCCATCGAGTGCCGCATCAACGCCGAGGATCCGGCCCACAACTTCCGCCCCAACCCGGGTCGCATCGAGCGAATCTTCGCTCCCGGCGGCTTCGGCGTCCGCTGGGACTCCCACGCCACGAGCGGCTACGTCGTCCCGCCGCACTACGACTCGCTCGTCGGCAAGCTGATCGTCCACCAGCCGACCCGGCGTGAGGCGATCGAGACGATGATCCGCGCCCTCAAGGAACTGCGGATCGAGGGCATCAAGACCACCGTCCCGCTCCACCTCGAGGTCCTGGCGAACTCGGCCTTCCACGAGGCCCAGGTCGACACCACGTTCGTCGAGCGGATGCTCGCCGGCTGACGGGTCCGCGCCCGGGAAGCTTCCCGCGGGCTGCCCGCATGAGTCCCGGCACCACGCCCTGAAGGAGTCCCGATGCCCGAGTCGCTTTCCCGTCCCCCGAAGGCAGCCCATCACTTCCGCCGCGTGGCGATCCTCTTCGCCGGCGGCCCGGCACCCGGCGCCAACGCGGTGATCTCGACCGCGGCCACGTCCTTCATGCGCGAGGGCACCGAGGTGCTGGGCATCAAGCACGGCTATTCGGCGCTGGCCGACTTCTCCACGGCCCAGCCGCTCGTCGAAGGCCGCGACTACATCCGCATCACGCCCCCCTTCCTGAAGCGGACCCGCAGCGGCCAGGGGATCATGATCGGGACGGCCCGCACGAATCCCGGCAAGCAGGTCTCGGCCCCCGCCCACCTCGACGACCCCGTCCGCGTGCGGCAGCTGCGGAACGCCTACGAGGGGCTGCGGTCGCTCGGTGTCGAGGCGCTGATCTCGATCGGCGGCGACGACACCCTGAAGACGGCCAACAAGTTCAAGCTCTTCCAGGACCGGCTGCCCCCCGACGCCCCGCGGATCCCCGTCGTCCACCTGCCGAAGACGATCGACAACGATTACATGGGCATCGACTTCACGTTCGGCTACTTCACCGCCGTCGACACGCTGGGCAGCGAGATTCGCAACCTCCTCTACGACGCGGAGGCCAGCCAGTCGTACTTCCTCTGCGAGACCATGGGCCGCAGCGCCGGCTGGCTCTCCTACGGGGCGGCGATCGCCGGCGAGGCGAGCCTCGTCATCAGCGTCGAGGACATCCGCGGCCGGTACCGCGGCGAGGAGCCCGTCACCGACTCCACCGGCAAGACCGGTCTGAAGCCCGTGATGGACATCGATGCGGTCGTGGGGCGGATCGTGAAGACGATGCGGGTCCGCGAGGAGCAGGAGGGCAAGCCCTACGGCGTGATCGTGATGGCGGAGGGGCTCGCGGAGTACCTGCCGCTGAAGAGTCTGGAGGGCGTCCCGCGGGACGAGCACAACCACATCTCGATCTCCCACGTGCAGCTCGGCCGGATGTTCGCCAAGCTCGTGGCCGACGAGTTCAAGCGCCAGACGGGCCGCAGCCGCAAGGTGGTGGGGCTGCAGCTCGGCTACGAGTCGCGGTGCGCCAAGCCCCACGCCTTCGACGTCATGCTCGGCAGCCAGCTGGGCGTGGGGGCCTACCGGGCGCTCGCCGAGCGGGGCCTCAACGGCGTCATGGTGAGCGTGTCGGGGCAGCTCGACCTCAACTACGTGCCGTTCGAGGAGCTGGTCGATCCGGCCACGCTCGTGACGGTGGTCCGCTACGTCGAGCACGGCAGCGACTTCCACAGCCTCGCCCGGTTCCTGGAGACCTACGTCAACGAGTAGCCGCCCGCGGCAGCCCGGTCGTCTTCGGTAGCCCGGTCACCGTGCGACCGGGAATTCGGGGCGCATCACGCCGCACGTCCCCCTGCGGCCGGTTTCCCGGTTGCATGGCAACCGGGCTACTGAGTCGGTCGGCTTCGGTGGCCGCGGCGGCCCGGTCGTCTTCGG
>JBIIUP010000075.1:0-12771 GCA_044339885.1 Pirellulales bacterium
CCCTGCGGCCGGGCAGGTATAGCGTCGCCATCCTGCCTCCCTCCGAACCGCCGCCCGAGGATGACACCGCGGCATCGCCGGGCAAGGACTACGGGAACCTGCCCCCGATGTATCGCGACCCGCAGCAGAGCGGGCTCGTCATCGACATCGAACAGGGAGACAACACACTGAACGTCAACATGACCGGACGAGGAGCGACGACCGAGTGACGAGCGAGCCTGAACCTCCGCAGCATGCCCAGCGTCCCATCCGGGTCGCCATCCACGTGAGTCGAAACGCCCGCCCAGACGACCGGAGCACCCCCATGAGCACGATCCGCCGCCTCCTGCCGATGGTCCTCCTGATGGGAGTGGCAACGGCAGCGGAGCCCGACGCCGCGACGCGCCGGGTTTTCGTCTACGAGACGGCCAAGAGCCAGGTTGACGGCCCCGCCGGCTCGGCTGGCCAGGCGACACCGCCGATCTGGATTCCTGCCACCTTCGGCCTGGAGATCGATCTCCTGACCGATGCCACGATCGAACCGGGCTGGGAGCAGGCCGCGGTGGCCGCGCCGCTCTGGATGCTCAGTCGCTCGGACATCCTCCGGCGGCCGGAGACGCCGGCGGCGCTCGCGAAGGTCCTGCGGAACGGCGGCACGCTCTACCTTCACCACCAGGCGTTTCCGCTGGACGCGGCGGCGCGAAAAACCCTGGAGGATCTGGGCGTCCGGATCCCCACGCGGGAGCGGACGGCGTCGAACTACCACGTCGTCGTCAATGCCGCGGAGCAGCATCCGCTGGTGCGCACGCCGCACGATCTGGTCGCCCTGATGGAGAAGGACGTCAAATACATGCCGCCCACGGCGGGCCGGGAGGCGTTTTTCGTCGTCTCCCCGGAGGACGCGGCGGCGGGGGTGCGGCCGCTCCTGTTCAACCGGGACGACCCCGGACAGGTCGCGATGGCGGTCCAGGAGGGCGTCCAGGGGACCGGCCGGGTCATCGTCGCCGCCATGCCCGTGCTGAACCTGCGTCCGCGGGTCTACAACTTCGACCGGATCATCATCCAGCGCTGGACGGAAAATCTCCTCACGGTGGTGTTCGGCAAATTGACGCCCCAGGCCGCGGCTTCCGGCGCGGAGGAAACCGCCGCGACGGAGTCCCAACGCCTGGCCTTTTCCTATCCGGCGCTGGACACGCCGGGCGATCCGGCCGGTGGCATCAATCCGCTGTACCTGCGAGCGGTGAGCCAGATTCCCTGGTGGGACCAGCGCTGGGCGCAGCGTCTTCCCGTGCTGGTCTACGAGCCGTCCGGGGTGGCCCGCGCCGCCTTGCCGGCCACGATCGCCGTCGACGTCGGCACGGCGACGCCGGACTCCATCCGGATGGTCACGCCCTGGGGGGACCACGTGCCGTTTCAGACGCGGGTGGACAGCCGGACGGCGGGCATCATCCACGTCACGTTCGCCGCGGACTACCTGCCGCACGAACACCGCGTCTTCTTCGTGTACTTCGCCGGTGGCGACTCGTCGGAGCCAAATGCGGACACCGATCTGGTCGTGCGGGAGCACGACGACCGGATCGAACTGCTCAACAGCCGACTCCGGGCGGTCGTGCGGCGGGATGATCCGCGGCTGGTGTATCTGGCGCCGCGGTTCAATCCGACGGACAATCAGCTGAACGACTTCCACGGCAAGTGGCCGGATGGATCGCCGCACGTCGCACGCGGCATGGCTCTCTCCCCGGCGCGGCCGGGGGCCGGCCGGGTGGTGGAACGCGGGCCAGTCCGCGCGGTCGTGGAATATCCCGCCGCCGATGGCCGGCCGGCGGTGACCATCACGCTGGATGCCGGAGCGAGGCGGTTGGATTGGCAGGCTGCCGGCAAGGGACTGACTTTTGCGACGTCCTGGATGCCGGGTCGTGGCGGCTTCGGCCTCACGGCGACGACGCCGCCGGACATGCTCCGCTGGATGCAGGACGGCGTCGTCAAGCAGACCCCGGTGCAGCGCGCCGGCGTGCTCATGGAACGCGGCGCGCTCGCCCAAGGCGACTGGTATGCGCTGGAGGACACCCAGACGGGACAGACGGTGGGGGAGGTGTTCGACGGGACGACGCTGCCGGCCCTGAAGGTCAGCCAGGATGACATGGCGTTGAACGTGGACGTGACCTGGGCCGGCGCCGGTCGCAAGCGCGGTGCGTGGATTCCCCTGCCGGAAGGCAGCGGATACCTGCCGTTGAGCCGGGAAGCCCGCTCGTTCCAACATCCCGCCCGGGTGCTGATGACGGCCCGTGCGCAGGCCCGCGGCGATGCACCGGCCGAGCCGCGGGTGCCGGTCTTCGGCCGCGACTTGATCCGCGGGTATCACGACAGCCTGGCCGTCCGTGGGCGACCGCTGCCCGTCTACACCGGCGGCGACGCCCCCTGGGACAACATCCCCCATCTCATCCGCTGGGCGGAGAGCCGGGGGGGCAACTATCTGAGTTTCTACGTGGCCACGCCCATGTGGCGGAGCAAGTACGCCCGCAACGACACCCAGGCGGCCTATCTGGGCAAGCTCCTGGAGATGGCGCACGCGCGCGGCATGGGCGTGCAGTGGAGCGGCACCCTCATGCTCTGGAAGACCGGCAAGACCTCCGGCAACAGCATTTTCTTCGGGTCGGACCCGCCCCCCGGATTCATGGAATCCCGCGCGGACATGCTGCAATTTCGCGACGTGGCGGTCGCGATTGCCGAGGAGCTCGCGGCCTACGACATCGACATGTATTGGCTCTTCGAGGAGACGAAATACATGATCGCCAATCCGCACGATCCGGCCGGCTTCGTGCGGGAACACGGCCGGCAGGCTTTCAAGGCTCGATACGGCATGGAACCGGCGACACCGGTGAGAATCGATGCACTGGCCGATCCCGCCCAACACAACACCGTGTTCTTCGAGATGGATGCCTACACGGAAGTCGTGGAGGCAATGACCCGGGCCATCAAGCGGATCAATCCCTCGATCATCGTCGGAGACAGCGACGCCTCGTCGACGCTGACGCGGATCGAGGGCGGGCCGCACGACTGGGAGCGGCACTCGGATTTCTTCGACATGCAGTCCATGGACATCTGGGGGCCGCCGCGCGACCGCTACAAGTGGTTCCGGAAAATGACGCGCGCGATGTTCAACAACCGCGGCGCGTCCGGACTGCTCTCCATGGCCGGCACCCGGGACATGGCCTTGTCGCAGGATTACCAGATGATGTGGGGCCTGCAGTCCCTGATCTTCTTCGGCCCAGTCCGCGTGGACACGTGGGCACAGGTGTACGACGAGGTGAAGAAGAATTTCCAGTTCTACGAATACACCGGGCTCGGCGACCTGATCGCCCGCGGCCAGCCGATGAAGCGCATGGCGCTGCTGCGCGACCGGGAGGGCGTGACGGAAGACATCCGCCGGGGCCGCTGGCCGGCGGCGGCGGGCGAGACGTTCGGCACGGAATACGACGTCCGCCTGCAGAAGGTCGTCTACCTGCCGCAGTTTCAGTGCGACCTGGTGATGTCGAAATACTTCACCCTCGACAACATCGCCCCCTATCCGGCGCTGTTTCTGGCCTCGTGCGACGTCTTGTCGGAAGACCGCGTCAAGGTGATCGAGGCCTATCTCGCGCAGGGGGGCAACGTGTTCGCAGAGGGTGACACGATCGCCAGTGCACGCCTCGGGAACCTCGTCGGGGTGAACCGCACCGGCGCCGCCCGGGAAGTCCAGCTCGCCGTGGCCGGCAACGAGGAGGGCAGCTTCAAGGGCCGCATGACCGAAGTCGCCGCCGCCGGCGCCCGCGTGCGGGCCACGGCCCGGGACGGCACGCCGATCCTCTTCGAGCAGGCCGTGGGGAAAGGCCGGATCGTCTATTCTCCGCTCTGGTTGAGCGATCGCGTGGACGACGCGGCCGTCGGCGGATTCTTCCGCGAGGTGTGTGACGACGTGGCGGGGCCGGCCCCGCTGCGACTGGTGGGGAGCGAGTCGCACCGGCTCGATTCCAATCTGCTCGTTTCGGACGACGGGCTCCTGATCCTCGGCGTCTACAACCCGACCGAAACGGCCATCGACGCCGAACTCCGCTGGGACAAAGGCTCGCCACCGGCCATCCTGACGGATTTCTCCCGCGGGACGGAGGTGGAGTTCCGCGGCACCGCGCCGCTCGCGATCCCGGCGCGCCGGGTGATCTTCTGGGCCCTGGGGACTGCGACATCACCCGAAACCGCGGCCAGCACGCCGGAGCCATGATTCATGAAGTCGCGTGAGCCCATCGGTCGCCGGTCGTTCATCGGTCGTTCGCTCGGCGGGGGGGCGGGCCTGCTCGCCGGCACCCGCGCCGCGGCGCTGGTGGGCCGGGAGGCGGCCGTTGCCGCGCCGACTCGCGACCGGGATCCGGAGCTCGTGGGCGCCGCCGAGACCGCGGCCGACTTCATCGATCGGCGCTGGGTGGAGCACACCTATTTCCTCACCCGCCTGGTCTCCCAGGGGGAGAGGTTCTCGTCCGACCCGATCATCGCGGATACGAGCCTCCATCCGGTCACCCTGGCGGAGCGCCGCGAAACCGTGGTCCTCGACGATGACGGGCGGGAGGGCGAGGGGGGCTCGCGGCGGGCCACTGCGGCGGATCCGGGCTGGGGCACCGATCCGGCCTCGGCGATGGGCTCGGTGCACCCGATCCGGGAGGGTCTCGGGATGTGGTACATCTCGCCTCAGCGGGTGGAGGACGCCTCCGGCCGCCTCGTCGGCTACGACAAGCTCGTGCGCTACGCGGTCTCCACCGATGGTCGCCGGTTCACGCGGCCGAACCTCGGCCAGGTCGAATTCCGGGGCTCCCGCGAGAACAACATCGTCCTGGGCCTCAACGAGCGGGACGGGCAGGGCCGGCCGCTCAACGGCCCACGGGGCTGCTCCGGCTTCTGCGTGCTCGACGCCGAACGGCAGCGTCTGCCCCACGCCCGCGGTCGCTACACCGCACTCTACGGCGCCAATGCGTCCGGCCGTGACGGCGGTCTCTACCTGGCCTGGTCCGACGACGGGATGCGTTGGAACGCCTATCCGGAAAACCCGCTCACACCCTCGAGCGACACCTACTGCAACGTTCTCTTCGATCCCGAGCGCGAACGCTACGCGATCTACAAGCGTCCGTCGAGCCGCCCCGACGGCATCCGCGCCGGCCCGCAGGGCGTGCGGTCGCTGATGTCACGGATCGAGAGCGACGACCTGATTCATTGGTCGGGCGAGCGGGTCGTGTTCGACACCGACGAGGCCGACGCGCCCGCGCGAGGCACCGTCACGGCGGATCGCGCCGGGAACCTGGAGCTCGAGGTGCGGGGGCGCGACGTCGTGTGCTACGGCATGACGGTGACTCCTCACCAGGGCGGCTTCATCGGGATGGCGCAGATCTACGACGTGAGTTCCGGCAGGATGTGGTGCGAACTGGCCCACAGCCGCGACGGGGCGGACTGGCGGCGGGAACCGCGGCGGGAGCCGTTCATCCCGCTCGGTCCGGCTGGCGCCTGGGACAGCGGCATGGTGGGCTTCGTCGCGGCCGGCGGGCCAGTCGAGGTCGGAGACGACTGGTACTTCTACTACACGGGCAACAACTGGACCCACCACTTCGACCTGGTCGCCCTGCCCGAACGCGGGCGGCTGACTCAGATCGGCGGCGTCCGGGTGAAGCGCGGCCGGCTGGTCGGGTATCGGACCGGAGGCCGGGGAGACGAAGCGGAAGGGGCGACGCCGGGCCGCCAGGTGCCCGCCGCCTGGGCGAACAAGGGGGAACTGCTGACGCGGCCGTTCCGACTCGACGCCGCGGCGATCCACCTCAATGCCGACGCCGGTCGCGGCAGCGTCGTCGCGGAGATCTGCGACGTGACTGGCGCGACGCTGGCCGGCTTCGACCGGGAGCATGCGGTGCCGCTGCGGCAGGACGGCACCCGGCAGCCGCTCTCCTATCGATCGGAGTCCAGGCTCGCCGACCTGCGCGGCCGTGTCATCCGCCTGCGGTTGCACCTGGATTCCGCCGCCGTGTTCGGCCTGTCGTTCGCATGAGGGATGCCCGATGATTTCCAGACCGCTCGTTCGATCTGTCGTCTTCGCTTCCATCGGGCTGGCAGCCCCGCTGCTCGCGGACGCGCCGCCGGCGGCGCCCCCGGCCGCGCCGGCGGAAGGCGGGCGGGTCGATCGCTACGCCTTGGAGCATTACCTGACCGACGTCGCGGAGCAGTACTGGCGTACCCGGCAGGCCGAACTGGCCTCCCTGCGGACGCCCGCGGACGTCACGGCGAGGGCGGAACGCATCCGTGCGGATTTCCTGGAAGCGATCGGCGGACTGCCCGCGACCGACGCGCCCCTGAACGCCCGCATCACGGGGGTGCTCGAGCGCGACGGCTATCGCATCGAGAAACTCGTCTACGAGAGCCTGCCCGGCTTTTTCGTCACCGCCAACGTCTACGTGCCGACCGATCGGCCCGGGCCGTTTCCGGCGATCCTCGGTGCCTGCGGTCACGCGAAGGTGGGCAAGGCGTCGCCCCAGTATCAGACCGCGTTCATCGGGCTGGCGCGGCGGGGTTATCTGGTGCTGGCCTACGACCCGCCGGTGCAGGGCGAACGGCTCGAGTATCGCCAGGCCCGCGGCGACTCCGACCAGCCGCGGGCGCTGGGTCACATCGTTCCCGGCCTGCAGTGCCTGCTGACCGGCGGCACCGTGACCCGCTACTTCCTCTGGGACGGCATGCGGGCCCTCGACTATCTGCTCACCCGTGGCGACGTCGATCCGCGGCGGCTCGGGGCCGCCGGCAACTCCGGCGGTGGCACGCAGTCGGCCTTCCTGGGAGTCGTGGAGCCGAGGCTGGCCGCCATCGCCCCCTCGTGCTACTGGACCTCGTGGGAGGATCTGTGGCGGCTTCCGGAGTCGGGCCCGCAGGATTCGGAGCAGGTGCTCCCGAACTTCATCCGCAACAGGCTGGGATTCGCCGACCTGCTGATCGCCTTCGCCCCCAAGCCGGCCCTGATGCTGACGGCGACCCAGGATTATTTTCCCGTCGCCGGGGCACGGAACACCTTCGCGGAGGCACGGCCGGCCTACGCGCTGCTGAGCGCGGCGGATCGTCTCGCCTACTTCGAGCACGACGACAAGCACGGCTGGTCCCAGCCGCGCCGCGAGGCGACGTATGCCTGGTTCGACCGCTGGTTCGCCGAGACCGGCGGGCCGGTGAAGGAACCGGAGGACATCCAGCCGGAGGACCCCGAGACGCTGCACTGCACCACGACGGGAAACGTCGCGACCGCGCTTCAAAGCAAGACCGTCCAACAGGTGAACCTCGCCCTGGCCGAGCAGGTGCACGCACGCCGCACGGTTCCCCGCGAGCGAGACCCGGCCCGGGCCCGAGGCCTCGTCGCCGCGCGGGTGGGAACGAATCTCGCCCGCTCCGCGCCTCCCGCCACGCTGCTCGAGAGCGGCACGGCCGCCGGGCGTCCGTATGAACGGGTCGCGGTCGAGCCCGAGCCCGGCATCCGGCTCGAGGTGGAGCTGTTCCTGCCGCCGGCGACGGCCGGGAGGCGGCCGGCGGTCATCTTCGCGAGGCAGGACGGCGCGGCGGCCCGTGGGGTGCCGGACGCCGCGTGGGAACCGTGGCTGGACGCCGATCACGTCGTCGTCGGCGTGCGGGTGCGGGGAGCGCTCGTTCAACCGGCCAAGCCGGAACCCTTCTACAGCGAGAACTATCGCACGGCCATGCGGGCCGTCCTCCTCGGCAAGACCATGCTCGGGATGCGGGTGCAGGATCTGCTCGCCGTCCACGACCACGTGCGGGGCCGGGCCGACGTCGATGACGCCCGTGTGACCGTGGTGGGCGCGGGTCCCATGGGCGTGGTCGCGTTGTGCGCCGCGGCGCTCGAGCCGGGCATCCGCCACGCCGTGGCGGAACAGTCCCTCTCGTCCTACATGGAGATCCTGCGGGCGCGGGACTATCCCGAGACACTCGTCGATCTGGTGGTCCCGGGCGTGCTCGAGGATTTCGATCTGCCCGACCTCGCCGCGTTGGCGGGACCGGGCCGGGTGACCCTGGTCGGTCCGGCCTCTGCGACGGGGATCGCGCTCGAGCCCGCGGAGGCTGCCGCCGCGTACGGCGAGCATGCGCGGGTGGTCCCATCCCTGTCGGACGTCGTCGCGGAACTCGTCCGCTGACGTGAGCGGCCTTCGGTGTCAGCGTGAGGGCTGGGGCCGCGTGCGCTCCACGAGCGAGCGCACGGTGGCCATGATCTTCTCCTCGAGCCCGGGATCCCATGGACCCGTCCTCTCCGCCTCGTAGCCGCCCTCGAGGAGCACGCGGCGGCTCGGAATGTAGCCGGGGTAGTCGTTGGAGTAGCCGGCGACCCACACCGCCGGCCCGTCGGGCACGGTGAATTCCGCCTTGATCCGCACCGCGTAATCGATCGTCGTCTCCATGCCGAGCGCGACGAGGAGGACATCGTCGCCGAGCCGGATCACCTGCACGGGATAGGGGTGCGGCGGCCGGGCCGCATCGGCGAACGGGAGATCGACCCGCTCCAGCGCCGCCCGGACGAGTCCGGTGACCGGCCGCTGATGGCGGGGCGGATCCTGGTCCGCCTCGATGGCCGCCTCGACGGCCGTGGCCAGCGTGCGGCCGTGCCGCTGGGCGTAGACGAGTTGCCTCCGCGGATAGGGGTTTTGGTCGCCGGCGCAGCCCATCATGAACAGCGCCGTCGTGCCCGGATGGTCGGCCTCGAGGTACTCCTGGGCGTAGCCGGCATAGTCACCGAGCCACTTCCGGAAGGCCATGGTCGTGTTGTGGCAGGCGTAGCCGAAGACGAGCGCCCGCAGCGTCGCGTCGGCGGCGCGCACGCTCAGCACGGGCACTGCGTGATCGACCGGACCAGCGGGATTGGGATGGTTGATGTAGCCCGTAGACGTCGGCGTGCGGCGGTTCATCGCCACCGAGGCCCGCGCGGTGCCGAAGGCAAGGTCGGCCGGCGCGAGCGACGCCACGGCGCGGCCGGCGAGGTCGACGAGCGTCGTTTCGAGGAAGGCGAGGTAGTCGGCCGCCGCGGCATGGTCGTATTCCGGCCCGCAGTGGGTGTGCGAGGCGTTCACGAGCAGCGCCGCCGCGGGGATTCCCAGGGTCTCCGTCACGCGGCTCGCCACCGCCTCGCGCAGGCCGGCCGTCGCGCCGATGAGGTCCAGCGTGATCCAGAGCGTGCGGCCGCCCGCGGCGTCCTCCAGCACGAGCGCCTTGGCGTAGAGATCCTGCTCGGTGCCTTCCGCCGGCTCCGTGCGAACCGCATAGCCCGCCATCGGCAGCGGCCGATCCGGGGTGATGCGGGCCGAGGCCACGCCGACCCGCCACGCCGGTCCGGCCGGCCGGGGATCGGCGGCTGTCGCCACCGCGTGGCTGCCGAGTGTCATGCCCACGACCGCGCTCACGAACGCAGCGCTGAGCACGCCCCGGGCGGGTTGCGGCAGCAGGTGCAACGAGGCTCGCAGCTCACGGCTTGCGCGGATGGCAGGCATGGGTTCGTTTCCTGGTGACGGTGGCTGCCCTCGCCCAACGGCTCGTAGCATACCGGTGGGATCGTCGCTGGACAGTCGGGTGGTCCGGGGGATGTTTCATCGCCCCGTCGGGCGTTATCATCGATGTCGCCATGAATCGTCCCGCAGCCATGGTCGTGCTCGCTTCGCTCGCGGCCGGGCTGGCCGTGGTCCCGGGTCCGCATTCGGCAGCGTGTCGAGCGCAGGGTGTCGCCCTGGAGAGGGAGTCCCGCGGCGGGGTGACCGCCGTCCCCGGCGCTTCCGGGGTCGTCGTGTCGGCGTCGCGGCCCGCCTCCGAGGTTGGCGCGGCCGTCCTCGGCAAGGGGGGCAACGCCGTCGATGCCGCCGTGGCCACCGGTTTCGCCCTTGCGGTCACGTACCCGGCGGCCGGCAACATCGGAGGGGGCGGCTTCATGGTCGTGCGGCTGCCCGACGGCGCGGCGACCTCGTTCGACTTCCGCGAGACCGCCCCCGCCGCGGCCCGTCCCGACATGTTCCTCGATGCCGAGGGCCGCATCGATGTCGCGCGGATCAAGGCGGGCTACCTCGCCGTCGGCGTGCCGGGCACGGTGAGCGGCTTCGCCATGGCGCACGCCCGCTTCGGCCGGCTGCCCTGGCGGGACGTGGTGGAGCCGGCCGTGGGGCTGGCCCGCGACGGCTTCGAGATCTCGGCGACGCTCGCCAAAGAACTCAACGATCAGCTCGCCGGACCAATGCAGCCCTTCCCCGGCTCCGTGGCCGCCTTCGGGAAACCGGGGGGCGGTGCCTGGCAGGGCGGCGACCGGCTCTGCCAGGCCGACCTCGCCGCTACGCTCGAGGCGATCGCGGCCGCCGGGCCGGCCGGTTTCTACGAGGGGCGCGTCGCCGGCCTCCTGGCCGACGCCATGGCCGCACACGGCGGCATCGTCACCCGCGAGGATCTCGCCGGCTACCGGGCCAAGGAGCGGCCGCCGCTCGAGGGCACCGCGTTCGGTTACCAGATCCTCTCGATGGGCCCGCCGAGCTCCGGGGGTGTGGCGCTCCTCGAGATGCTCGGCATGGCAGAGGCGGCGGGGATCGCCGGCCGTCCCCGGCTCGCTGCCGACACGATCCACCTCGTCACCGAGATTCGCCGCCGGGCCTACCTCGACCGGGCCCGGTTTCTCGGCGACCCCGACTTCACGGACGTGCCGGTCGCCCGCCTCGTCTCTTCGGCGCATGCCCGCGCGCTCGTGGCCACGATCGACCCCCGTCGGGCCACGCCCTCCGTCGAGCTCGGGGGCGATATCGTCACGCCCGCCCCCGAGTCCGACCAGACGACCCACTACTCGGTCGTGGACGAGGCCGGTATGGCGGTGGCCACGACGACCACGCTCGAAGCCTCCTACGGCAGTCGCGTGGTCGCGCCCGGAACGGGCTTCCTTCTCAACAACGAGATGGGCGACTTCAACCGCAACCCCGGCCGCACGACGACCGCCGGCGACATCGGCACGCCGGCCAACCTGATCGCGCCCGGCAAGCGGATGCTCAGCTCGATGACGCCCACGATCCTCTGCCGGGACGGGCGGCTCGTGCTCGTGACCGGATCGCCTGGCGGGCGCACGATCATCAACACCGTGTTCGACGTCGTCCTGGCGGTGGTCGCGCATGGTGCAGATGCCGCCACGGCGGTCGCGGCCCCGCGTTTCCACCACCAGTGGCTGCCCGACCAGCTCATGGTCGAGGCGGGGGGCGTGTCGGCCGAGACGAAACAGCAGCTCGAGCGGCTGGGCCAGCGGGTCGTCGAACGCTCGTCGACCCAGGGCTCGGCCCAGACGATCTGGATCGACGCCGCCGGCGTGCCGCACGGGATCGCCGACCTCCGTGATCCCGACGCCGCTGCGGCCGCCGGCCGTGCCGCGGAGCCGCCGGCGGCCGCGGCGGACGATGTCCCCGCCTGGACGTGTGCGTCGGAGGCCGCGGCCTGGCAGCCGCGGGACTCCCAGGGCGAGCTGGTCTTCGGTGGGCGGATGTGGATGTTCGGGGGCTGGTTCAACTCCCGGGAGTCGCCGCCGCGGGACGTGTGGTCGAGCGTCGATGGCCGCGCCTGGACCCTCGTCCAGCCGCGCGCGGCCTGGCGGCACAGCGACCTGCCGATGACGATCGTCTTCCGCGGCCGCATGTGGCTCATGGGCGGCTGGGCGGACGGTCGCCTGCCGACCCACTCCGCGAGCAGCGCCGTGTGGTCGAGCGCCGACGGAATCGACTGGCGCGAGGAGACGCCGGCGGCCGGCTGGTCGCCGCGGCTGGCCGCGGGACTGGTCGAGTTCAAGGGACGTCTGTGGATCCTCGGGGGGACCGAGAACTACTATTTCGGCGACGCGGCGAGCCTCAAGAACGACGTCTGGTCGAGCGCCGACGGAATCACGTGGCGCCGGGAAACGGAGGCCGCGGGCTGGGCTCCCCGGGCCTACCACCAGGCCGCCGTCCTTGGAGACCGAATCTACGTCTGCGGCGGCGGCAACTACGTGCCCGAGTACCGCGCCCACAACGACGTCTGGTCGAGCGCCGACGGCGTCACGTGGCGGCGGGAGACGGAGGCCGCGCCCTGGCACCCGCGGCTGTGGTTCTCGACGGCCGTCTATCGCGACCGCCTCTGGCTGCTCGGCGGCTGGTCCGACGGTCCGAGCCGCAACTGGAACGACGTCTGGCACACCCGCGACGGGAGAGAGTGGCAGCGGCTGGACACGCCCCGCTCGTGGTCGCCGCGGCACGAGCACTCGACGTTCGTGTTTCAGGACCGGCTCTGGGTGGCCGGCGGCATGCGGCCGCCGCTGTCGAACGAGGTGTGGTCGCTCCACCTGCCCGTCGATTGGACGCCGTGACCGCGGCATGCGGAAAGGAAGCCCGGTCGATGACACATTGGCAACGATTGCCCGGCTGATGAGCGTCTCGTGATCCGCCGAGCCGGACCTCCCGGCCTCCGTGGTCGGGTCCACGTCCACGCTGGGCAGGACAGCCTCTCTGGCCAGGCTGCGGCAGGGAGATTTGCGAGGTACGCCCCAGAAACTTGACAGATACGCGGAACTTCTTCTACGCTCTGTGCCGGGTGGAAAAGCGAATTTTCGGGCATCGTCCGAAATTGCGTCTGGGTGGAGTTGGCTTTCATGATCTACATGCTTTCCGGCGACGGGCTTCCGCGGCGCTTGGTGTCGGTGCGGATTGCCCAGTGGTCGCGTGCCGTCGCCCTGGTCGCCACCGCGGTCATTGGGCT
>JBIIUP010000286.1:0-3440 GCA_044339885.1 Pirellulales bacterium
ATCTGCCTGCCCTGCATCGTGATCGCCTGCGTCGGCATGGTCGACGACATCCAGCCGCTCGACGCCAAGCTGCGGCTCTTCATTCAGATCGCGGTCGGGGTCACGATGACGCTGATCCTCGGGCCGCTCAAGAGCCTCGGCATCCCGGGCGTCGGCTCGCTGGAGCTGGGCTGGGTCGGCTGGCCGCTGACGGTGATCTGGATCGTCGGCATGACCAACGCCTTCAACTTCATGGACGGCTCCGACGGCATGGCGGCCACGGCGGCCGTGGTGGGAGGCGTGGCGCTGGCAGCGATCGGCTGGCAGACGGGCCACCATCTCCCACTCCTCCTCGCCACCTTCGCGGCCGCGGCCGCCGGGGGGTTCCTGGTGTTCAACTGGCAGCCGGCCCGCGTCTTCATGGGCGACGTCGGCAGCGCGTTCCTCGGCACGCTGCTGGCCGCGGTGCCGCTGATGTTCCCCGAGCCGATCCGTGGCGGCGTGCTCATCGCGGCCGTCTGCGGCCTGTGGCCCTCCATCTTCGATCCGTTCGTGTCGGTGATCCGGCGGCTCGCCAACGGCCACAACCCGCTCATCCCGCACCGGGAGTTCTTCTTCCACCGGCTGATCCGCAGCGGCGCCAGCCACGCCTTCGCCGCCGCCCTCTACGGCGTGCTCGCCGCCCTCGGTGGCGTGGCCGGCATCGTGATGATCTCCCGCGGCACGCCCCCGGCGGTGCGGGTCGCGATGCCGCTGGTCGTGGTGGCCATGAGCCTGGCCTTGGCCTGGTGGGTGGAGCGGCGGTTCGCCGTCACCCACCCCGCCGGCTCCGCGCATCCCGGCCCGGTTCCGGCCGCCGCGGCGCATCCGAAATGACCCCCGCAGGGCGGCCGGCGATGACCGACGTCGAGGTCGAACCGCGCGGGCTCTATGCGACCGTGCTCAAGCGGGTCGTCGACGTCGCGGCCGCCATGGTGCTCATCGTGGTCCTCCTGCCGCTGATGGTCGTGGTGGGTTTCTTGGTCCGCGTCATCCTCGGCGCGCCGATCCTGCATCACGACGTCCGTGCCGGCAGGCACGGCCGGCCGATCGGGCTGGTGAAGTTCCGGTCGATGCGGGATGCGACGGACGACCTCGGCCGGCCGCTGCCCGACGCCGACCGGCTCGGGCTCTTCGGCCGGCTCCTGCGCCAGACGAGCCTCGACGAACTGCCGCAGCTCTTCAGCGTGCTCGTCGGCGACATGAGCCTCGTCGGCCCCCGGCCGCTGCCCGAGCGGTACGTCTCCCGCTACAGCCCCCGCCAGGCCACCCGGCTCCTGGTCCGGCCGGGCATGACGGGCTGGGCCCAGATTCACGGGCGGAACCGGCTGGACTGGCCCGAAAAGCTCGAATACGACGCCCGCTACGTGGAAATTCTCCGCGGGCCGGCCGGGCCGCTCGCCGATCTCTGGATCATCGGCGTCACCGTCCTTCAAATGGTCTTCCAGACGCTCACGGGCCGCGGCATCGCCGCCCCCGGCTCCGTGACGGCCCGCGAATTCCAACCGTGAACGAGACACCATCCGCCGCCGACGTGCCCCGCGCCATCCGCACCGCCATCGAGGCCGTGCTGGCGGACACGGGCCGCCCGGTCGTGCCGATCGAGCCGGCCCGCCTGCTGGCGGCCGACATCGGCCTGGATTCACTCGACCTCGCCCAGACGGTCGTCTTGCTCGAACGGGCCCTGGGAGTCGATCCTTTCCGGTCCGCGGCCACCTCCGCGCCGCGGCCGGCCATCCGCACCGTCGCCGACCTGATCGCCATCTATTCCGCCACCCTCACGTCGCCGTCATGACCTCCACCATCGAAACCCTGCTCGCCCGCGTCGCCGATGCCCCCGCCACCGAACGCCTGGCCTTCGCCATCTCGGAGATCGCCCGCGAGTTCCCCGACCGCACCGCCATGGTCGCCCAGGCCGGCGGCGACGGCCGCCGCGTGATCGACTACGCCACGCTCGGCTCCGCGATCGCGAAGCTCGAGGAGGCGCTCCTGGCGAATCGCCCGATCGGGGTCGTCGCCCGGGCCGCGCGGCCGGAGTCGCTCGTCGTGATCGCGGCCGCCTGCGGTCGGCAGCGGGTGCCTCTGGCGCTCATCACGCCCGACTCGCGGGCGCTGGTCGCCGACCTCCGCGACTGGGTGGTGATCGACGACGGGCTTTCGCTGCCGGCGGCGGGGCCGGCCGCGAAGCACCACGATCTCGACTCGGTGCCGCCGCCGGTGATCGTGGCCACGTCGGGCACCAGCGGCCCGCCAAAGCTCGTCGACCATTCGTGGGATTCGGTGCTCGCGGCCGCGCGTCTGGCGGAGCAGTGGCAGGGCCTCGGCTGGCTCCTCGTCTACGACGCGTCCCGCTGGGCGGGCATCCAGGTCTGGGCGCAGGCCCTACTCACGGGCGGCCGCCTCGTGGTGCCGGCATCCCGCGATCCCGACACGGTGGCCCGAGCGCTGGTCGATGAGTCGGTGCAGGTGCTCCCCGCCACGCCCACGCTCCTGCGTCGCCTGCTCACCTCCGCCGACCGCAGCCTGCTCGTCCGCGGCACGGTGGACCGGATCACGCTCGGCGGCGAGGCGGCCGACGCGGCCCTGCTGGCCGATGCCCGCGGCTTCTACCCCCAGGCGAAGATCACGCAGGTCTACGCCACGACGGAGCTGGGCGAGGTGTTTCGCGTGGCCGACGGCAAGCCGGGGTTTCCGGCCTCGTGGTTGGGCAAGGGCCTGCCGGGCGGAGCGCGGATCGCCACCCGGCGCGACGGCGAGCTGCTCGTGCAGCTCTCGCGGGACACGGCCGAGGTGGGGACGGGCGACCTCGTGGAGAAGCGGGGCGACCGCTACGAGTTCGTGGGGCGGCGGACCGACGTGATCATCGTGGGCGGAGCGAAGGTGTTTCCGGCGCGGGTCGAGGAGATACTCCGCGGCGTGCCGGGCATCGTCGAGGCCCGTGTCCGTGGTCTGCCCAGCGCGATCACGGGGGAACTGGTGGCGGCGGAGATCGTCCTGGCCGACCCGTTGCCGGACGGTGCGACGCCCGAGACCATCCGCGCCGCGGCCCTGACCGCCTGCCGCGGTTCGCTGGAGCCCCACGCGGTCCCACGGATCCTCGACATCGTGCGGAAGATCGCCACGACCGCCGCCGGGAAAACTCCCCGCCACCCGTAGCCCGTAGCCGTAAATCCCCGCACCCGCACCCGCACCCGCACCCGCACACCGCACCCGCACACCGCACACCGCACACCGCACCCGCACCCGCACACCGCACCCGCTCACCGCACCCGCTCACCGCACCCGCACACCGCACACCGCACACCGCACACCGCACACCGTCGACCGCCGTCAGTAGCCCGGTTGCCGTGCAACCGGGAATCCGCCCCCGTAGCCCGGTTGCCGTGCAACCGGGAATCCGCCGGATGCCCGCCACCGTCTCC
>JBIIUP010000076.1:0-12761 GCA_044339885.1 Pirellulales bacterium
TCTACGTGGTGCCGATCGAGGACGTCGTCGCGGTCTTCCGCCGCCTCGGGGAGGCCCGGCCCAGCCGACGCGGGAAGGCGTCCCCCGGCGAGGACGCGCCCGGCGACGGCGCCGACCGCTGACCGCCGACCGCTGCCGCCGACCGCTGCCGCCGCCCCGCCGGCAGGGGCCTGGCGCGGGGGAGGGCACCCGGGCGTCACGGGGCGTGCCGCCACTCCGCCAACCGCTGCATGAGGACGTAGAACACCGGGACGAAGAAGACCGCCAGCACGGTGGCCGCGACCATCCCGCCGAACACCGCGGTGCCAAGCGCCTGGCGGCTGGCGGCGCCGGCACCGGTGGCCCACAGCAGCGGCAGGATGCCGAGGATGAACGCGAAGGATGTCATGAGGATCGGCCGGAACCGCAGCCGGGCCGCCTCGACGGCCGCCTCCGCGATCGGGCGGCCGCGGGCCCGCAGCTCGCGGGCGAACTCCACGATCAAAATCGCGTTCTTGCTGGCCAGGGCGATGATGAGCACGATCCCGATCTGCGTGTAGACGTTGTTGTCCATGCCCCGCGCGGCGACCGCGGCGACCGTGCCCAGCAGCGCCAGGGGCACGACCATGATCACGGCCGCCGGCATCGTCCAGCTCTCGTACTGCGCGGCGAGCACGAGGTAGACCATCACCACCGCCAGCGCGAAGACGTAGGCCGCCTGGCCGCCGACCCGCTTCTCCTGGAACGACATGCCGGCCCACTCGTAGCCCATCGACGGGGGCAGCTGGTTCGACGCCAGCTGCTCCATGAGCTCGAGGGCCTGCCCCGTGCTCACCCCCGGCGCCGCCTCGCCGGTGATCGTCGCGGCGGGGTAGAGGTTGTAGCGGGGCACGATCAGCGGGCCGAGCGTCTGCTGGACGGTGGCCAGCGTGCCCAGCGGGATCATGCCCCCCTCGCGGTTGCGGATCTCGAGCCGGCGGATGTCGTCGGGACGGAGCCGGAACCGCTCGTCGGCCTGCACCCGCACCTGGTAGGTCTTGCCGAACATGTTGAAGTCGTTGACGTAGGCCGAACCCAGCGTCGCCTGCATCGTGTTGAAGATCGTATCGAGCGGCACGCCCAGGCTCTTGGCCTTCACCCGGTCGACGTCGACGTAGATCTGCGGCACGCCCGCCCGGAAGGTCGACTGCACCTGCGCGAGGCTCGTCTGGCCTCCGGCCGCGGCCACCATCCCGGAGACGACCTTCTGGAGCTCGTCGAGCCCGGCGCCGGTGCGGTCCTCGATCTTCATCTCGAAGCCGCCCGCCACGCCGAGCCCGCGGATGCCGGGCGGGGGGAAGGCGATCACGACCGCCTCGTGGATCGACTGGAAGCGGCCCATGAGGCCGCCGAGGATCGCCTGCTGCGACAGGGCGGGGTTCGCGGCCCGCCGGGCGAAGGGCTCGAACGTGAGGAACATCGTGGCCGCGTTCGACGCCACCGCCGAGTCGAGCAGCGACGAGCCGCCGAGCAGGAACCACGACTCCACGCCCGCCGTCTCCGCGAGGATCGCGTTGATCCTCCGGGTGACGCCGCGGGTCCGCTCCTGCGACGCGGCGTCGGGCAGCTGGACGATCACGACGGCGTAGCCCTGGTCCTCCGTCGGCACGAAGCCGGTCGGCAGCCGCAGGAACCACCAGCCCGCCAGCGCCACCAGGCCCAGAAACAGGAGCATGACGACGGCGGTCTGCCGGACGGCGCGGCGAACGACCGCCGTGTACGCCCCTTCGCACCAGTCGTAGACGCGGTTGAAGCCGCGGTAGAAGAGGTTTTTCCGCGCGGGCGTCGGCCGCAGCCAGACGGCGCACTGCGCCGGCTTGAGCGTCACGGCGTTGACCGCGCTGATCACGGCCGTGGCCGCGATCGTGAGGGCGAACTGCCGGTAGAGCTGCCCGGTGATGCCCCCGAGGAACGCAGAGGGGAGGAAGACTGCCAGGAGGACGAGCGTGATCCCCATCACCGGACCGATCACCTCGCCCATCGCCTTGATCGTCGCGGACTTCGGGTCGAGCCCGCCGCGATCGATGTGGTGGACGGCGTTCTCCACGATCACGATGGCGTCGTCCACGACGATCCCGATGGCCAGCACGAGACCGAAGAGCGTCAGCATGTTGATCGAGAACCCGAGGGCCGCCATCGCGGCGAAGGCGCCGACGAGCGTGACCGGCACGGTGGTGGCCGGGATGAGCGTGGCCCGCCAGTCCTGGAGGAAGACGAGGATCACCACGAGGACGAGGATGCCGGCCTCCAGGATCGTCTTGTAGACCTCGTGGATCGCCTCCTCGACGAACAGGGTGGTGTCGAACGGCACGACCGCCTCGATGCCCTCCGGGAAGTCCTGTTCGAGGGCGTGGAGGGTCTGCTTCACGTTCTCGGCGACCTCCAGGGCGTTGGCCCCGGGGAGCTGGTAGACCAGCAGGCTGGCGGCCGGCCGCCCCTTGATCTCGCACCACTGGTCGTAGGTCTGGGCGCCGAGCTCCACGCGGGCGACATCGCGGACCCGCGTCACCCGCCTGCCCGAGCGGGCGTCGTCGGCCGTCTTGACGATGATGTCGCCGAACTGGCCGGGGTCGGTCAGCCGGCCCTGCACGGAGACGTTGAACTGGAAGCCTTGATCGCGGGGGGCCGGCGGCTGCCCGATCTGTCCCGCGGCCACCTGCACGTTCTGCTCGCGGATCGCCGCGAGCACCTCCTCGACGGTGAGGTTCCGGGCCTTGAGCGTCTCGGGGTCGACCCAGATCCGCATCCCGTAGACGCCCCCCCCGACGACCCGCACGTCCCCGACGCCCCGGACCCGCGTGAGGGCGTCCTTCACCCGCAGCGTGGCGAAGTTGCTGAGGTAGAGGTCGTCATAGCGGCCAGCGGGCGAGATCAGCGAGGCGACGAGCGTGATGTTGGTCGACTGCTTCTTCGTCGTCACGCCCTGCCGCTGCACCTCGTAGGGCAGCCGCGGCATGGCGACGGCGACGCGGTTCTGCACGAGCACCTGCGCCTCGTCGAGGTCGGTACCGACCTCGAAGGTGACCGTGAGCGTGTACGACCCGTCGCTCGAGCAGGTCGAGGCCATGGAGAGCATGTCCTCGACGCCGTTGATCTCCTGCTCGATCGGCCCGGCGACGGTGTCGGAGAGCACCGCCGCGTTGGCCCCCGGATAGACGGCCGTCACCTGCACGGTGGGGGGCGTGATCTCCGGATACTGCTCGACCGGCAGGGTCTGCAGCGCCACGACGCCGACGAGCATCGTGACGATGGCGATCACGTTGGCGAGCACCGGCCGCTCGATGAAGAACCTGGAGAACACGGGCGGGTTCCTCGTTCAGCCGCCGGTGGCCGTGCCGGTGGCCACCGGCTCGGTGGTCTTGGGCACCACGCGCGCCCCGGGGCGGGCCCGGAGGAGGCCCTCCACGATGACCCAGTCCTCCGGGGCGATCTGGCCGGTGACGACCCGCAGGTCGCCCACGGCCACCCCGGCGCGGACGGAGCGGTGCTGCACGGTCCCGTCGGCGGCCACCGTGAGCAGGTAGTGGCCCGACTGATCGAGGCCGAGTGCCCGCTCGGGCACGACGAGGGCGTCGGGCACCTCCGCGACGGCCGTCCGCATCCGCACGAACATCCCCGGCAGCAGCCGGCCGTCCTCGTTCGCGAACACGCCGCGAATCCGCAGCGTGCCGGTGCCCGGATCGAGGCCCGGATCGATGTAGTCGACCACGCCGGCGCAGGGATAGTCGTCCTCCGCGGCGAAGCCGAGCTGGACGGGCACGCCGGCGGCCGTGTTGCCGTGGCCGCCGAGCTCGCGGAGGGCGGGGACGCGGAGCACGTCGGCCTCGCTGAGCGTGGCGTAGGCGTAGATCGGCGCCGCCTTCATGATCGTCGCCAGCACCGACGCCTGCCCGTCGCCGACCAGGTTGCCGATGTCGAAGTTCACGCGGCTGATGCGGCCGGCGATCGGGGCGTGCATCCGGCAGTACCCCAGGTTCAGCCGGGCCTCGGCCACGACGATCCGCGCCGACTCGATGTGGGCACGGGCCGTGAGGAGCGTCGTGTCGTAGACCGCGCGGGCCTGCTCGAGATTCGCCTGTGCCGACTCGACCTCGGCGGCGCGGGTCTCGAGCGTCGCCCGCGCCTGGTCGAGCTCCGACTGCGTCGCCACCTGCCGCTGGTGGAGGCTGCTGATCCGCTGCTCCTCCCGGCGGGCGAGGAGCAGCTGCGACTCGCTGAGGCGGACCTGGGCCTGGGCGACCTCGCGGGCCTTCGAGACCGTCGCCTGCTGAAGCGCCGCCTCGGCCTCGTGGAGGTGCGTCTCCGCGGCCTCCAGCTGAATGCGGAACGGCTCCTCGTCGATCACGAAGAGCAGCTGGCCCTCCGTCACCTCCGCCCCCTCGACGAAGTGCCTTTCCTGGAGGAAGCCCTTCACGCGGGCCCGGATCTCGACGGTTTCCATCGGCTGGGTCAGCCCGCTGAACTCCAGGTATTCGGTGACCGCCCGCCGGGTGGGCGTCGTGACCGTCACCTCGGGGGGCGGTGGCGGCACGTAGGTGTTCGGCTTGCCGCAACCGACCGCGCAGCCGCAGGCGGCGGCGCAGGACACGAGGAACCACGACGGGCGGCGGGGTGGCGGGGCCATGGGGGCTGGCGCGGGGCGGGGCGGGGGTGGGCCGACCGGCCGGCCACCCGGCGCAAGCATAGTTCGCGTGGCACGGCCCCGCGCGCCGCGGCAGGCGTCAGGCCGCCGCGTTCGACTGCCGCTCGTGAAAGGGCGTAGCCCGCAGGAGAATGCAGCCCTGGAGCACCTCCGGCCGGCCCGGGCTGCCGACGGCGGCGGTGGGGCAGGCAATGAGGCCGGCGAGCCGCCCCCAGGTCTGCTTCAGGGCGTGCGGGATCGAGCAGGCGCTGATGTTGCCGGTGCGGCGCGTCAGGCCGTTGACCAGTTCGCCCGCGACGCCGTGCTCGTCGAGTTTCATCCCGGTGAACCGCACGATGCCCGTGCCGGCCTGGTGGGGCACGACGAAGTCGACGTCGGCGCCCGACAGCCCGGCCGCCTCCAGCGCTCCGACGACGGCGGCCGACATGGCCCGCGGGGCGATCTCGGCGATCGCCATCCCGTCGAGCGAGTAGACCAGCCGCTCGTCGTCACGCGCCCGCTCCCCGCCCGGCAGGGGCACGGGCACTCCCGCGCGGACGTGGAAATCGAACGCCGACCGCTCGACGGACCGCTTCTCGGCGTGGGCGTGCACGATGTCGAAGTGCACCGGATGCCGCCGGCTCGTCACGGGCGTGAGCATCGTCGCCGACGCCATGTCGCCGAACAGCCCGGCGGTCTGGCCGCAGCCGTAGTCCGTGATGCGGCTGATGCGGCTGGCGACGACGACGAGGATGAACTCGTCCCGCTGGAGGGCCAGTCGCGGCGCCCAGCGGTGGCAGACGTGGGCCAGGGCGCGGCTGTAGCCGCAGCAGAACCAGTTGAGGCCCACGGTGCGGCACGACGGGATGCCCAGGGCGTGGGCCAGTTGCCGGGCGGCATGGCTGGGCCGTTCGCCCGCCACGGCCTCCGGATCGAGGTGCCGCCGGGCCACGGACGGCGGCAGGAAGGAGGGCGACACGAAGACCAGCCCGCGGCAGGCGGCCAGGGCGCACCCGGTCTCCCGCACCAGCCGGCGCACCGCCCGCAGGCCCATCGTCACCTCGTCGTCCAGCGAGATCGCCCGGGCCTCGATGCCGGTGTGGTGCGCGAACTTGCGGGGCATCGTGTCGCCGAACCAGTCGTTCTCCAGCTCCCAGGGAGGCTGATGGATCGCGACGGCGGCGATGCCGAGCGCTGGATGGTGCCGCTGATCCATGGGACTTCTCGTCGGGGCGGGCGTGCCCCAGGGCGCGCGGCCGGACCGGAGCCCCGGGGGTGGGGCCCGCGGGGCGGGAATTGTTGCGATCGACCTCCGTCGGGGCCAGCGGGAAAATCCCCCGGAAAACCTCGGTCCCGGCGGGACGCCCCCCGGGCCGGGCTGTATCCTCGTCCGCTGCCGGGTCGCCACGCCGGAGAAGTCGCCATGCGCACCAGACACCGCTTGAGCCACCGCGTCGGACAGATGGTTTCCGCGGCCGCCGTCGCCCTGGCGTGCGGCCTCGCCGCGGCGGCCGAGCCGCTCGTCGTCGATCTCTGGCCCGCGGGGACGCCCGATCCGCCGGCCGCCGACGCCGGCCCGGAGCGGCGGATCGTCAAGGATCCGCCCGACGGGCTCGTGCGGCTCACCGACGTGACGCGGCCCACGATCGCGGTCTACCGTCCCGAGCGGCCCAACGGGACCGCCGTGGTCGTCTGCCCCGGGGGCGGCTACAAGTTCCTCGCCTTCGAGCACGAGGGGACCCAGGTCTGCGAGTTTCTCGCCGGCCACGGGGTGACGGCCGTGCTCCTGAAGTACCGCGTCCCGGCGGAACCGCGGCTGCCGCTCCAGGATGCGCAGCGGGCGCTGGGGATCGTCCGCCGCCGTGCGGCCGAGTGGGGGATCGCGGCCGACCGCATCGGCATCCTCGGTTTCTCGGCCGGCGGCCACCTCGCGATCATGGCGGCGCTGCATGCTGGCGACCGCACCTACGCCCTCGACGAGGCGCTCGAGGCCGCCGCCGCGACGCCCGACTTCGTGATCCCGGTCTACCCGGCGTATCTCACCGCCCAGGGCAGCGAGGGCCCGTTGCTCCCAGAGATCGCGGTCACCGGCACGTCGCCCCCCATGTGCCTCGTCCACGCCACCGACGACCGCATCACGGCGAGCGGCAGCGGGCTGGTGTACCTGGAGTACCGGAAGCGGGCCCTGCCCTGCGAGCTGCACGTCTACGCCAAGGGGGGGCACGGCTTCGGCATGAAGCCCGGTGTCCTGCCCGTCCATGCGTGGCCGCAACGGGTCGTCGAGTGGATGGCGTCGATGGGCTACCTGCCGCGGAACGGCTCCGCGGCTGCAGACTGACCGGCGCGGGCAGGCCTTGGCCGGCCTGGCGCGAGCCGCCACGCGACGGCGACCGCACCTCGTCAGGGCAGCCTGACGAACACCCGCAGCGGAGCCCCGCTGCCGCCGGCGACGTTCATCGGCAGGGCGACGACGAGCGCCCCCTCCTCCGGCAGCCGGTCGAGCGGGGCCAGGTTCTCGAAGATCGGCACGTCGGCCGCACAGAGCGCGACGTGCGAGCCGAAGTGCGTCGACGGGCCGTGGTCGATGCTCGCCGTGTCGATCCCCACCGCCTTCACGCGGCGGTTCTCCACGAGCCACTTCGCCGCCTGGGGGGCGAGGCCCGGGAACCGCAGCTGCCGCACGGCCTCGGCGCCGCGGGCGGAGGTGCCGAGATACCGGGCCCGGTCGCGCCACCGCGCGGCCCAGCCGGTCCGCAGAAGCACGATCACGTCGACGAGTTGCCGGCGGTGCCGGGTCTCCCAGCCCACGAGGTCGTCGACCGTGACCTCGTAGGCGTCGTCGCCGGCGCACACCGTCGTGACGTCGATCACGGCCGCTTCGCCCACGAGACGCCCGGGCTCGATGAGGTCGACGGTGTGCCGGCCCTCGGCGAAGTGCCGGGGAGCGTCGAGGTGCGTGCCGCAGTGCTCGGCGGTTGCGAACCGGTTGGCCGCGTAGTAGTACCCCTTGGCAGTCGTGCCGCTCACGCCCGGCTCGAACCGGAAGCCCGGCTCCGTCGGCCAGGAGATCGTCGCCGCATCGAAGGGGTGCGTCAGGTCGAGCCAGGTGCCGGCGGCGAACAGGCGGGCGGCCGCGGCGGGATCGGCGGCAGCTGCCCCCGGCGGTGCGGCTGCGGCGGTCGCCACGGTGCCGAGGCACACCACGGCCACGGCGGCAGCGGCACCAGGGCGACGGGAGACCGGGAGCGGAGGGCTCATGGCTACTGTGGCTGAGATCGCGCCGTGCGCGAGGGGATGGGAGCAGTATATATCGCCGTCTCGCGATATTTCTATCAAATTCCCGGTTCACCGGAAAAACTTATTGACGTATCGGAATATTACGATATGATGGGTGTGCGACGGAGACGCCGTCGCGGCCCCCGGATCCGAGCCACGCTGTCATGGTCGACACGAACCGAAAAACCGCCCGCCCGCCGAAGCTCACGAGCCTCGAAAGCCTGGGGCAGGCGGCCGAATGCCTGAAGACCCTCGCCCACCCCCACCGGCTGCGGATCGTGCAGATGCTGCTCGGCGGCCGCTACACGGTGGGCGAGTTGGCCGAGGCCTGCGAGATCCCGAGCCACATGGCCTCCGAGCACCTGCGGCTCATGCAGCGGTGCGGCTTCCTCGACGTGGAGAAGGAGGGACGGTGTGTCTACTACACGATCGCCGAGCCCCACCTCGCCAGCATCATGTCCTGCATCGAGGCCCGCTTCGGCGGCCCGAAGCCATCGCGAACCGGTGTTTCCGCCTAGGATTTTTCTGCCTACGATTCCGCCCCGTGTGTACCCATAACATATCGACCACTCGCGATACCTCGACTCATAGTTTCCGTTCCTGAACCCCGGAGGACAGTCCCATGGTTGCCACGATTTCTCCCACCACGCTCGCCGACCTGCGCCGCAAGGGCGGCCAGGTGACCCTCATCGACGTCCGCACGCCCGCCGAATTCGGCGAGGTGCACGTCGATTTCGCCCACAACATCCCGCTCGACCGGCTCGACCTCCAGGCCGTGCAGGCGGTGGCCGGCGACGGGCCGGTGTATTTCGTCTGCAAGTCGGGCACCCGCAGCCAGAAGGCTTGCGAGAAACTTATCGCCGCGGGCATCAAGGACGTGGTCAGTGTCGAGGGGGGCACGGTCGCCTGCGAAGCCGCTGGCGTGCCGGTCGTCCGCGGCCGCAAGGTGATGTCGCTCGAACGGCAGGTGCGGATCGCCGCCGGGGCGCTTGTCGCCGTCGGGGCGGCCCTGGCCGGGTTCGGGCCCGAAGCGCCTGTGAATTGGCAGGCGATCGGCGCGGGACTGGCTGGCTTCGTGGGCTGCGGCCTCGTGTTCGCCGGGATCACCGACACCTGCGGCATGGCCATGCTGATCGCCCGGATGCCGTGGAACCAGGTCTGTCGCACGGCCACCACCTGCGCGCGAGCCATTCTCCTCGGGCTGGTGCTCGGGGCGGCTTCCGGCACCGCGGTCGCCGAGCACACGAAGGACTCGCTCGACGCCGTAAAGCAGGCCGTGCGCGAGCAGAAGGCCGTGATCATCGACGTGCGCGAGCCAGACGAGTGGCAGCAGGGGCATCTGGCCGGCGCCGGCCTGCTTCCCTTGAGCGTGCTGGAGCGTGGCATGCCCCCGCAGGAACTCGCCAAGATCCTGCCCAAGGACAAGATCATCTATTGCTACTGCCTCGCCGGCGGTCGGTGTGAGGAGGCCGCCTCGATGCTCAGGCCGCTCGGGTACGACGTGCGGGCGATCGAGCCCGGCTATCCGCAGCTCGTGAAGGCCGGCTTCACCGCCGTCGTCGGCAAGTGACGAGCCGGTTCCCCCATCCCCACACGATCAGCGGAGACATCGCCATGAAGATCCAGCAGTACTACCTCGCGTGCCTGTCGCATGCGTCGTACATGATCACCGACGAGAAGACGAAGACGGCCGCGGTGGTCGATCCGCAGCGGGATGTCGATCAATACCTCGCCGACGCCAAGGCGGGCGGATACACGATCAAGCACGTGTTCCTGACGCACTTCCATGCCGACTTCATCGCCGGCCACATCGAGCTGCGCGACAAGGCCGGGGCGACGATCCATCTCGGCCGCCGAGCCGAGGCCGAGTTCGAGTGCGTCCACATGCAGGACGGCGACACCGTCGAGTTCGGCGACGTGAAGCTGGAGATCATGGAGACACCGGGCCACACGCCGGAGGGCATCTCGATTCTCGTCTATGACCTGGCGAAGAGCCGCACCGAGCCACTGGCCGTGCTCACCGGCGACACGCTCTTCATTGGCGACGTCGGCCGGCCCGACCTCCTGGCGAGCATCGGCGTGACGGCCGACGAGCTGGCCGACATGCTCTACGACAGCATCACGAACAAGCTCGTGAAGCTGCCCGACGCCACGCTCGTCTATCCGGCTCACGGGGCGGGCAGCATGTGCGGCAAGAGCCTGTCGAAAGAGACCGTGTCCACGATCGGCGAGCAGAAGAAGTTCAACTACGCCCTTCAGCCGATGAGCCGGGAGGCATTCAAGGCGATCGTGACGGCCGATCAGCCGGAGGCGCCGGACTACTTCGTCCACGACGCGATCCTGAACCGCAAGGAGCGGGCGTCGCTCGGCGCTGCGATGGAGATGACGCTCAAGCCGCTGTCGCTCGACGAGATGCTCGCCCTCGAGAAATCGGGAGCCCAGCTGCTCGACGTCCGCGACGGCATCGACTTCGAGGGGGGCCACCTGAGGAAAGCCCTCAACATCGCCTTGAGCGGCAAGTACGCGACGTGGGCCGGTTCGATGCTCTCCCACGACAAGCCGATCGTGGTGATCGCCGAGGAAGGCGGTGAGGAAGAGGCCGTGATGCGGCTGGGCCGCATCGGCTTCGACAACGTAGGCGGCTACCTCACCGGCGGCATGAACGCCCTGGCAAAGCGAGACGATCTCGTGGAGCGCACGGAGCGGATCACCGCGCCGGCCCTCGCGGAATGGCTGGCGGGGAAGCGGCCCGACGCCGGTGCCGCGCCGATCGTGGTCGACGTGCGGAGCGAGGCGGAGCATGCCGGCGGGCATATCGCGGGGAGTCTCAACATTCCGCTGACGCATCTCGACGAGCGGATCGGCGAGATTCCGGCCGGCCGGCCCGTGGCCTTGCACTGTGAAGGAGGCTACCGCTCCGCGATCGCCGCGAGCCTGCTGCAGAAGCTCGGTCGCAGAGACGTGCACGACCTGGTGGGCGGCTACAAGGCCTGGCTCGCCGCGAAGCCCCCCGCATGATCGCCCCCCTGCTGGCCGCCATCGACGCCGTCGCGTCCGCGCCATCCCCCGCGTGGGCCGCCGCGGCGTCGGTGGCTGCGGGCGGTCTCGTCGGCCTGTCACTGGGGCTGACCGGCGGCGGCGCGATCTTCGCGGTGCCGCTGCTGATCTACTGGATCGGCGTCGACCCGCGGACGGCCCTTGAGCATCTCGCTCGTCACGGTGGGGGCGACGGCGCTCGTCGGCATGGTCGAGCGGTGGCGGTCTGGCCAGGTCGAGCTGCCCACCGGCCTCCTCTTCGCCGCCTTTATGGGCGTGCCCCGCGCGGTCGGCACGTCGCTCCTGGTCATGGCGCTCGTGGGCGCAGCCGGCGTGGCCAGCCAGACGGCCGCGGCACGCTCCATCCCGCTCGACATCGTCGGCGGCTTCGTGGCCGGCAGCATTCCCGGCCTGCTCGCCGGCTCGTTCATCGGCCGCCAGTTCACCGGCCCGCCGCTGGCGAAGATATTCGCCGCCGCCGGGCTGCCGCCACGTCGTGGGTGCGCCCCCAGATAGCCTCGCTTATCCATTTCAACGCGACCGGGGCGGCGCTGAAGGACGAGGTCCATGCGAAGTCGCCCGCCGGCGGCTCCAATCCGAACCGGGAAATGGTCGACAAACTGGTGGCTGACGGCGTGGAAGTATGGGTATGCGGCCAGACCGTCAGTCGCGGCGGCAACCCGCTTTCGGACGTGCTGCCCGGCATCCCCATCGCTCAATCCGCCATGACGTTCAACATCAACCGCCTCGCCGACGGCTGGACCGCGATCGGCGTGTATTGATCGGAAGCCCATGCCGTTGGACCGGAGCCTGTTTCACGCGCTGACGATTGCGGCCCTGACCGTCGGTCCGCTGGCGCGGGCGCAGGAATTTCGCGAGCTCGACACGGACCGGGATGCGTTCACGCCTGCCACGCGACCGGTGGCAGCCGGCCACGTGCTCACGGAGGCCTCGTACACGTTCATCGACAACCGCGGGACCCCCGCGACGAACAGCTTTCCGGAACTGCTGGTTCGGTTGGGGGCCACGGAGCGGTTTGAGTGGCGATTCGGCTTCAACTACGAAGCGGGCTCCGGCGGCAGCGTGGTCACGGCCGTCGAGGTAGGTGAGGGCATCGAAGGGGACGAGCTCGCGTCGGAGTCGAACGTGCTCTACGGCTTCAAGGCGCTCGTGACGGAGCAAGGCGGCTGGCTGCCGCGCAGCAGTGCCATCGTCGAGGCGTTCACGCCGCTCTCGGGCGATGTGTGGGGTACGGAGCCCGCGATCACCTATGTGTTTGGCTGGGAGCTTCCCAACGAATGGCGATTCGACACGGCCATCCGCTACGTGCTTGCCGACAGCATGGAAGGCCGGTTCAACAAGTGGATGCCCTCGACCGTGCTCAGGATGCCGGTCACGGATCGGTGGGAGGTTCACGCCGAATGGTTCGGCAGCTGGAGTGATGGTCTCGAAGACGAGAGCGTTCGTCCGTTCGTGGGACCCGGCACGCACTTCATGATCACGCCCAATCTCGAGATCGGCTGCCGCATGGGCTGGGGCCTCACGCGGGACGCGGCGTCGTACTTCGTCGACTCCGGCCTCGGTTGGCGATTTTGAATCCCCAGCCGCCGCAGGCTCTCGATCTTGTCGCCCGCAGTGACAGCGACGGGCACGACGTTCTGCGCGGCCTGAACGAGCAGGACGGCGAGCGCAGTCAGGCAGCCGTCACAGTGCGTGACCCCCTCCCCAAATCCTGACCCAGGTCTTGTGAGAGAATCCTCGTGCCCCTGGTGGGGCTGGAAAGGGTTCTCTGATGAAGAAGCGACGCAGT
>JBIIUP010000287.1:0-3432 GCA_044339885.1 Pirellulales bacterium
CGGGCCTGGGCGGGCGTGCGAGCCGGTTGGCCCGCGGTGGGCATCGCCGGCGCCATGGTCGGCGGGCTGGTCGCGGGGCTGCCCGCTGGTCCGGTGTGCGCTGTCTCCGCGGTCATGCTCGCGGCGGTCGGCGGCACCACCGCGGTCGTTCTGGCGGCCACCCGCCGCGGCAGCGGTGCGGCCGACGCCATGACGGCGGCGGGTGCGATCGCGGCTGCCGCCGTTACCGCCGCCCTGATCGCCGCCCGCGTCGGCCCGGCGTCGGCGGGAGCGTCGCTGGCCGCGGCGGCGGCCTGCTGGATCGCACTGGCGGTGGCATGGCTGCGCGGGCCGCGGCCGGCGGCCGCGGCGTGGGGCGCGAGCGGTCCGCTGATCGCCTCGGCCCCGTACGGGCCGCTCGGCCGCGGCGCCGCTCGGGCGGCGATGCCGGTCGCGCTGGGCGGCATGACGATGTGGCTGTTCCTCGCCCCCGAGTCGGCGTGGTGGTACGCAGCGGTCGCCGCGGCGTGGATCGCGTGCGTCGCGGTGCCGGCGGCGACGCTCGGCCCGGGGTGCGCGGGACAGGCTGCGCGGCGGCGGCTCTGCACGACCGCCCCCTGCGGCGCACGTCGCGCCCGGTCGCTGGCGTGGCGGTCCACGTGGTCGGCGGTGCCCGCCACCGTGGCCGTCTTCGTCTGGCCGACGCTCGTCGCCGCGGTGCTCGCGGGCGCGACCCCCTCCGCCGCCGAGCGGCTCGTGATGGCCGCCGCGATCACCGCGTGGGGGGTGGCCCTCGCCGGGATCGCCGCGGTCGTGCTGGCCTTCGGCGGAAGCCGGGAGGCCGCGCACGCGGCCGCCCTGGTGGCCGCCCTGGTGGCGGCTTGCTGCGGCCTCGAGGGCCGCCGTGGCGCGGGAAATCGCCCGGTTCCCGGAGCCGGGACTGATGTTGAGCATTCCGCCCAATCCTGCAAGACTCCCACCGTTCCGCCGGTCGACAGCCGGCGGTCGCCCTTTCCCCGAGGAGCTGTCTCGTGTCAGGAAGACTCCCCCTTCGTCCGCGTGCCCCGCGAGCTGCCGGCGTCGTGGCGTGGCTTGCGGCCCTGCTGACCTCCGCGGCCGCCGTCGCCGCCGGGCTGGCCCCGAGCGAAACGGTCTTTCCGGCGACCACCCGTGCCTGGCTGAGCATCCCCGACCCCGACGGCCTCCGGGAGCGGTTCGACCGGTCGCCCTACGGGCAGCTCGTCGCCGATCCCGAGATGAAGACCTTCGTCGACTCGCTGCGGGCGCAGGTCTCGAAGAACGGCCGGCAGCGGCTGCAGAAGCTGGGCCTCACGCTCGAGGATCTCGAGGACATTCCCGGCGGCGAACTGGCCGTGGCGGCCATCGAGGCGGAGCCGGGCCGGCTGGCCACCGTGCTGGTCGTCGACACGACGGGGCACGAGTCCGAGGCCGAGAAGCTCGTCGAGCGGATCACCGCCCGGCTGGTGGAGCGGAAGGCATCGGCGATCACGATCAGCGGCGCGCCGCCGCAGCTCACCGCCTACCTGCTGCCGGACGACACCCAGGACGACCGCGTGCCGAAGAATCGCCGGGTGGCCTTCGCCGTGGCGCCGCACGCGCTCGTCGTCGGCGACGACCCCGTGCAGGTCGGGCAGGCCTTCGGCGTGCTGGCGACGGGCCGCAAGGACTCACTCGCCTCCGTGGCGGCGTTCGGCGCCGTCCAGTCCCCCTGCCGCGAGGCCCTTCCGCAGGCCGTCGCCCCCCTGCGGTGGTTCGTCGACCCGCTGGCCTTCGCCAAGGCGTACCAGACGACCAGTCCACCGCGGGAGAAGCGGAAGGGCCCCGACTACGTCGCGATCCTCGGTCGGCAGGGCTTCGACGCGGTGAAGTCGGTGGGGGGCGTCGTGGCCTTCGGCGAGGCCGGGCACTCGGTGCGGCACCACACGTTCATTCACGCTCCCCCGCTGCCGGGCCGGGAGCCGCAGTCGGCCGAGTGCTACGATCTCGCCGCCCGGATGTTGCGGTTCCCGAACGCCGACTCCCTCGCGCCGCCGTCGTGGGTGCCGCGGGACGTCTCCGGGTGGACCACGCTCCAGTGGGACATGCAGGCCGCGTTCGCCTCGGCGGAGTCGCTCGTCGACGACGTCGTGGGGGACAAGGGCGTGTTCGACGACGTGATCGCCTCGCTCAAGGAGGATCCGGACGGTCCCCAGATCGACGTGGAGCAGGATCTCGTCTCCCGGCTGGGCAAGCGGATCACGGTCATCTCCGACTTCATCGAGCCCCTCGGCACCGACAGCGAGCGGCTCGTGATCGCGATCGAGGCCGTCGACGAGGCCCGCGTGGCCGAGACGATCGCCAGGGTCATGGGGGCGGACAGCGACATGCGGCCGATCGAGGTCCACGGCCACAAGGCCTGGGAGCTGATCGATCACTCGGCCGAAGTGCCGAAGCTCGACGTCGACTTCGGCGGGGGCGGCCCGCCCCCCATCGCGGCGGCGCAGCACAATCCCGATGACGAGGCCCATCGGCGGCGGGCACGGTTGCGGGAGAAGGAGGAGAAGCTGCTCCCGCACTCGTCGGTCGCCGTGGCGCTCGGCCACCTGCTGATCGCCTCGCACCGCGACGCGCTGGAGAAGGTCCTGGCCGCGCCGGGCGGCGCCGAGTCGCTCGCCGCCGCAGCCGACTACTCGGCGGTCGCCGGCGAGATCGACCGGCTCCTGCCGGCCGGCAAGTCGCTCCGCTCGTTCGGCCGCGAGGACGATGCGATCCGTCCGGCCTACGAGCTGCTCCGCTCCGGCTCGATGCCCAAGTCGCAGAGCCTGTTCGGGCAGCTGCTCAACGGGATTCTCGGCGACGGGAAGCCGGGATCCGTCCGCGAGCAGCGGATCGACGGCAGCACGCTGCCCGACTTCGAGCTGGTCCGCCGGTACTTCGGGACCTCGGGCATGGCGATGCAGTCGCGGCCCGACGGCTGGCAGATCACGGGCCTGGCGCTGCCGCGTTCCGGCGGCGGCACGGGGCCCGAGGTGGCCCGCAAGCCCGAGCCGCCGGTGAAGTGAAGTCGGTGGGGCAGCGCTCCGGCGAGGTGCTTACAACTCCCGGTAGGCTCGTTCGGTGCGGTTGAGGACGTCGTCCTCGGCGAGCATCTGTTCCAGGAACGGGCGGCAGGGATATCCGGCCGCGTGCTCGTCCTGGAGCGCCCGGGCGAACCCGCCGTTCTGGATCTCCTGCATGACGCCGCGCATCTGCTCGGCGAGCTGCTCGCGGTCGATCGACATGCTCTGCGTCATGCCGCCGAAGGCGGCGGCGTAGCCGTGGGCGAGCGTCGAGGCGAGGAAGCCGTCGCGGGCCATCTGGCCGAAGGTCTCGGACATCTCGCCGGAGAGATAGAGCTCCAGGAGCAGCCCCAGCGGCGGCAGGCCGGACTCCAGGCCCACCTGGAAGGCCGAG